>JBHJIP010000236.1:0-15879 GCA_050043365.1 Leptolyngbyaceae cyanobacterium | reverse complement strand
CACGGGGCCATTACCCTAGACGCTCGGGATCCGGTGGAGTCTTTGCTGATTGCGCTGATTGCTACCCCTCCCTTCCAAAGTCTCAGGCGGATTCGTCAATTGGGGCCTGCCAGCCTAACGTTCCATGGTGCCGAGAGTTCTCGCTTTACCCATGCCCTTGGGGTGATGGCCATTACCCGTCGCGCCTTTGATGGGTTGGCCAGTCGCCACCCAGCTTTGCGCCCCCACCGTGCCGCTGTCCTTTGTGCGGCCCTACTCCACGATATTGGCCACGGCCCCTTTAGCCATACTGCGGAGGAGATTTTTGCCACCCATCATGAGTCTTGGACCCGACGGATTATTCAAACCGCTGCCCCGATCCGCGATCTCCTTGATGCCTATCATTCCGGGCTGGCCGACGAGATTATCAGCGTTTATCACCATAACCACCCAGTGCCGCTGGTCTGGCAACTGGTGTCTAGCCAGCTAGACTGCGATCGCCTCGATTACCTGATGCGCGACAGTCACTCCACGGGAGCCTCCTACGGTCATCTTGATTTAGAGCGTATTCTTAATGCTTTCGATATGGATACAGCGACCCAGCAGCTTGTGGTCGTTCACAAGGGTCAGACCGCTGTCGAGCATTATCTGCTGGTGCGCTACTTTATGTACGCCCAGGTCTACAACCACCCCAAAAACCTGGCAGCCACGTGGGTCTTGCGGCAAGCCTTTGAGCGGGCGCGCCACTGTTATCACCACAGCACCCTAACGGCTGACCCGACCGTAACCACCTGGCTATCGCAACCCAGCCAAGCCTGGTCGTTAGCCGATTATTTA
Organism: Leptolyngbyaceae cyanobacterium; assembly: GCA_050043365.1. Classification (GTDB taxonomy): domain Bacteria; phylum Cyanobacteriota; class Cyanobacteriia; order Phormidesmidales; family Phormidesmidaceae; genus PCC-6406. Next base: position 15,063 of record JBHJIP010000236.1, on the reverse strand, counting down.
GCTGCAGATGACATCGTCTTTATGTACCATCTCCAGCGTTGGCAATCCAACCAGGATGCGGTTTTGGCGGATCTGTGTCGTCGCTTCTTAGACCGAGATTTATTCAAAGCCCAGGATGTCTCTATGCTGTCTGAGGCCGATCAACAACACCTGTTAGATGCCGTGCGGGATGCTCTAAGTCAGCAGGGGCGCTCCCCAGATATTTATTCGGGCCTTTGCTGCAGCCAAAGTCGGGGCTATACCCTTTATCAACAGGGCATTGGTTTGCGCATTAACGGACAATGCTTTGACATCAACCAGGTCTCCCCTGTGGTTGAACCTTTGACGCGAGTCCATGAACGCACGTGGCTGTTATATCCACCCGATTTAAGGGCCATGGTTAGCGACCAATTACAGTCCTTTTCTCAAGCCTAGCAACACAGAAATATAGACAATCACCGGATTCAACCCTGTTGGTGATGGGGTAATTCATAAGCAACAGCGCAAGACGGTTATGCAAACAGCAGCCCAGGTTTGGACGCCCCCTGCCGGTGTAACCCGCCACGCCGGTACCGCCATTCCAGAGGAGATGGATTTCTTTGCGGGACCGCCAGCAGAAATTGGCGCGGTGATGACCGCCGACAGCACGCTAAAAACCAGCTCAGAACCCCTCTCGCCCCCTGCACGTATCGGCTGGGCGGTTTTGATTGGCGCGATTATTGCTGCGGTTGTATGGGGGTTTCTGACATTTCTCTCCATTGAGCTCAGTTTGACGATTCCTCTGGTTATCGTCGCGATTATCGCGGTTTTGGCCTACATGGGTATGGGCTTTAAGGGGCAATGTTCTTTTGTGGGCGATCGCGGCATTGCTGAGTTTACGCTTCAAGGCTCCCGACGAAATCCACCCACTGCCAGAGTGCTGACCTTTCAAACTGCAGCACACCTATACACCAGACAAACCCGGCGGTTTAGAAACGGGGCTTACCAAGGTACCCGCTACAGCTATACCTGGACTCAGCGAGATGCCCCTAACCATGGGATTACGGGCAACTATCACAGTAAAGAAGGCAACCCCAGAGAAGATGACCCCTGGCATTTTGCCAATTCTGCGGAGTCCACTTGGACTACTTACCTGTTGAAATTTGCCAATCAAGACATGGGCCAGCGCGGCTACATTGAGTTCCCTATGGCAGGTAATCCACAAATTGTGCGGGTCGGGAAAGGCTTTCTAGAATTTGTCACCCAAAAAGGCGAAACCCAGCGAGCCTTAGTCAGCGATATGCGAGATATTAAGTTGCATTCAGGGCGCTTCCAGTTCAAGCATCAAGATGCACGCTGGTGGTCGGGTAAAGGCAAGTACAGTTTTGCCTACAGCAGCATGCCAAACGCCAAATTATTTCTCATGTGTCTGGACCAACTAGCCGGAGTCCGTTGGGGCTAGTGTCGGCGGTCGTTATCGGTTCATTCACAAGCTGGTGCAAGAACACTTCGCCGCCATGCCATTGAGCCGCTGACGCAGTTAATTAAAAATTTTCAATTCAAAATGGTGTGATTGAGGCACTGGTAGAGACCCAAGATCCCCGGTTTCTGTTGGGTTACCCACATCATCCTGCTCACCCTCAAGAAACCGGGGATCTAAACCCAAAGCCGATCACCCCAACTAACGTTGGCTCACCGACAATATTGTCAAACCAATAATCTCCTCGCCGTCATAACGGATCACCAGATCATCATCAGTGACCTCCGTATCCGTCGCTGCTTTAGCAGGCTGATAAAAATTGACATACAAAACATCTGCCTCCGCATCAAACGCTAACCAGCAAGCGCGTTGTTCTACTTTTTGAAACGCTCGGGCCAACTTGAGATAGTCGCTTATATTAATTTGGGCTACGGCCATAACTGTTTCTTGCCCTCCAAATAGCGAGACCTGCTGTTGAAAAAGGCTGTGACGATAAAGCCATCGAGAATCACACCTTCCGCCTCAAGCTCTCGGTATACAACCAATAACCACTTCTTGTCTGAGAGAGTTCGGACTGCAAAAAGTTGGCCATGCTCACCTGCAAGTACTCGTTCAGGTTGCTCGACCACTTCTAGAATAAGCCCTTGCTCATGAGCTAGCTCAGGATGTTGCGAGGTGATATGCTGCCATCTTTCCTCAGTGAGCCGAATGGAGACACCATTGACTGAGGTCACTGTTCCTAACATAGCGTTTGTATCGTGAGGTCTCCTGAGTATAGTCAGCAGTTGATCTCAATCCCCTTACAAATCACCCCGCAACACCGCGGCCCAAAAGCGACGTTGCCAAAATCAGCATCAATACCGCTAACTTTGAATTTTGGATCGTTGATCTGGAAGGGTACCAAGACCAATAGATATGCTTTTCAGAGTCCGCTCCATATCCGTCCTGAAAGGTGAGTCATGAGCGAATATCAGTATTACGAATTCCAGACCTGCGATCGCCCCCTCACCGCCGCCGAGCAGGCCAAGATTCAAAATCTTTCTAGTCGGGCGCAGGTCTCTCCCCACCGGGCCGTCTTTCTCTACAACTATGGCGACTTTCGGGGAAAACCGGTCGAACTGGTCGCCCAATACTTTGACATCATGTTCTACATCGCCAACTGGGGGACTTGGCAGCTCATCTTCCGGTTTCCCAAAGCGATCGTTGATGCCCAATGGTTCCAGCCCTATTTCCTCGACCGTGCGGTGAACTGGACTGAAACCGATGAATACCTTGTCCTTGACGTTCATATTTCTGAAGAGGGCGGCGGTTATTGGGTCGATGGCGAAGGCTGGCTACCGCGATTGCTACCTCTCCGGGATGAGTTGCTTCAGGGCGATTGCCGCCTACTCTACCTAGCCTGGTTACGGATGGCCGATGAGTTAGCCGGATACGAGTTGGAGGATGATCCGGTTGAGCCGCCAGTCCCCCCAACCTGGGCCAACTTTCCCCAGCCCTGCAAGCCTTTGTTGAACTGGTCAATCTAGACCCCGATTGGGTCAACGCCGCTGCCCAGGTCAGCCCCAGTCAAACTGCTGCCACAGCACCCCCCTTAGAAACCCATCTGTCTGACCTATCCGCTGCCGAACAGCAGCAGTTCTTACTAAAACTGGTGCGTCGAGAACCCCATGTGGACTTGCAGTTGATCCGGCGGCTCCAAGAATTGGCAGGTACCCCCGAGACCAGCCAGAAGGCTGCACCGGGTCAGCGACGCCTCTCGGAACTGATGGAGATCGCCGAACAAGTCAGCACCGCGCGCAAACAGGCAGAACGGGCTGCGGCCAAAAAGAAACGCCGCCAAGAATTAGAAGCGTTAGCCCCTAAAAAAGCTCAGACCTGGGAGCAGGTCCGGCAACTGATTACCCTCAAGCAAGCCAAACCCTACGACGAAGCCACGGCATTGCTTAAAGATTTGCGGGATTTGGCCGAGTACCAGGGGCAACTGCCCGCCTTTATCCGGCAGTTAGAACGGCTCAAGTCGGACTATGGCAATCGATCCGCGTTAATGAAACGATTGCGCGGAATTCAGCCATAACTCTGAGCCGCTGAGGTAGCCAATTCAAAATCTGCAATTCAAAATGGCGTGGTTAAGTGGGTGGTGGCGACCCAAGATCTCCGGTTTCTTGGGGATAGACGGTGACCCATCAGAAGCTGAGGTTCTGAATACCAATCAAACCGTATCTGGATCGACTCCCAAAGCCTGTAACTTCGCCCGCAGTGCCTGATTTTGCTGCTGCTGCACATCAGCCCGTTGCCGCTCCGCCTCAGCTACCTCTTCAGGGCTAGGCACTAACTCTCCTTCAGGTGAGAAAAATCTGAGGTGGGTTTCATAAACGCCTAGATAGAGCCCTAGCTGCTCACTCCAGCGCCAACCCTGCTCTGTAGTCGGAATGGGTTGATAGCGCCCATCAACTAGGTGAAACCCCTCAAACTCCAGCGTGTGAGGGTCGAACCAGAAATAATCTAGGGTGCGGAAAATATCTTGATAAATCTGCTTTTTGAGGCCACGGTCTGTTTTAGCAGTCGACTCTGAGAGGAGTTCTACAATCAGGTTGGGGTATTTGCCCCCTTCTTCCAAAACCGTCCAACTTTTGCGGGGGCGCTGTTCCGTGTCTAAGACTACGAAAAAGTCCGGGCCTCGAAAGTCCTCAGATTTGAGCTGTTTTGGGCTGTAATAAACTGTCAGGTTGCCAGAGGCATAAAAATCCTGACGATCGCGCCACAACCACTTGAGTAATCGAATCAGTAGGTCGATTTGATCGCGATGCAGATCCGTTTCCAAGGGAGGTTCGTCACTGTAGAGATCACCCAGCGGAAAAATTGTAGCGTTGGCGAGCCGAGGCTGGCCTGAATAGGGGGCTGCAGTAACTGTTGAGTGAGCCTGGGTGGCGGCAGTGGGCACAGACATAGGCGTAAACCGGAGGCGCTGTTGTGCTCAGTGTAGCAAGGCTAACTCGACCCTTACCGATCGCCCCGCATCACCATTTCTGTCTCTTCAAAACCACTGATCGATCTCGGCCTGGTGCTATTGTTCGCGACCCAAACGGGTATAGGTCAAAGGGAACTGCCTTTTTAGCTTGGCGCTGCTGGCACAGTCTGCCGACCATTGCCATTATTGAGTCCAGCCCCATCGGCAACATTGTTGGCGAGATACAGCAACTGCGTGGGGTAAGCAAAATCAATATGGCGCTCCTCAAAGGCGGCTTTAATGGCCAGATTGATTTGCTGCTGCGCATCCATGTAGACGGCGTAGTCGCTGGTTTCCACGAAATATACCACCTCATAGTTGAGGCTAAAGTCCCCAAACGAGAGGAAGTGAGCCCGGTCAAAGGTCACATTTTGAGTATTGGCGATCGCCCCTTCGATCAATCCAGGAATCGCTTCCATTTGGGCTTGGCCCGTCTCATAGGTGACCCCCAGATTAAAGACGATGCGTCGCCGCTGCATATGGCGAAAATTCTGAATGCGGGAATTGGTCAGGTCGGTGTTGGCGGCGATCAGCTCTTCGCCACTGATGCTGCGAATGCGGGTGGTTTTGATGCCAATGTGCTCCACCGTGCCGACGAGATCCCCGGCGATCAAAAAGTCGCCGATCTCAAAGGGGCGATCGAACAAAATCGAAAAGTAGCTAAACAGGTCGGCCAATACCCCTTGGGCCGCTAGGGCCACAGCCACACCACCAATCCCCAGACTGGCCACCACCGCAGTGATATCGAAGCCCAGGTTGTCGAGCAAAAAGACCAAGCCGATCGCCCAGACCACCACTTTGATGGCCGGGACTAGAGCACTGAGACTGTTCTCTAAGGTGGCGTCTTTGCGATTGGCCACCCAGTACACTCGCACCCCGTATTCCACCAGGGAGCCGGTGAGCTGCACCACCAGCACCGTGGCCAAAATGATGCAGAGCACCTGCAGCGAGTCTTGCAGAATCGGGTGCAGGGACAAGTTACTGATACTGATATAAAAGCTACCAAGATAAAGCAGATAAATAGCGGGGGTTTCGATCAGCCTCAATAGGCGATCATCTAAGTCGGTGCGGGTCTGGTTTGCCCAGCGCTTCAGGCGGCTCAGCACCACAAACCGAATGATGTTGGCGAGTAAAACGCCCCCTAGCAGGGTGGCGATCGCCAGCAGATAACTGGCAATTTCGTTCCCCAAAATGACTTTCTCTAAAAATTCTGTGGGCATACTTTCAGTTCCTTATCACTGCTGCAAACATGCCATAGCCCCTCCTCCAAACTTGAAGAAAGGACTGTGGCATCGCGTCAAACCTCATGCACCCGAACGATGCTGAAATCAAAGCGGTCGAACGGATTCATCCTCTTACCGATGGTAAGTGCCAATCTCAACCGGCTACCACGCTCTCTCGATAGAGATCAGGCTACGCATTTTGCCAGACCATGCGGATCATACCGGGCAGGCATTCCGCGATCCGCTCTCGGATGTCGATGGGCAACTCAGCTTTCGTTGCCGCAAAGACCGCATCAATCGCTTTTAGAGGCTTGACGTTGGCAGGGAGGGCACCCTCACGCTCGATCCGCTTGATGAACAGATCGTCGTCGATACCGAGGGCACCGCCCTGATCAAAGGCGGGACGAAGATGGCTGAGCCAGCGCACAAGAGGGTTACTGTCTTGCCACAGGTCTGCAATCGAATCATTCAACGATTGCTTCAGAGAGGTACTGGCTGGCTTATCAATTTCATCAGCGACCTGCTCGATGGTGTCGCGATCCATCAGATCTCGCATGGTGCGGTACACCACTTCAGTGATTTCTTTGGCGTCGTACAGGTTGTCTAGATTGGCCCGCTCCTTCACCTTCTCTAAGAAAGAAGTCTGATCAGCATTCAGACCAATATTTGCAGCGTTGCGTTGGTCTAGCGTAATTGCCATAGGCTATTTGCCTCCAAAATTAGTTTTCAATGGATAGACCGGCACCCTATGACCCTGTGTAAATGCCACAGAGTGCCGGTCTAGCTGGTGTCACCGCTGAGTCGCGTCGCTTTGCCGATTACAAGCGTTGACATCAGGGTTGATGTGGTCAGTGTTTAGAAGTGCTCGAACTTCTGGGCCGCGCTTTCAAAGGCGATATTCACATCGGCCCAGGCTCTCTCAAAGCCCGCCTGTAGATCAGTCCAGGCGCTGTCACCGGCTTGTTGCAGTGCTTCAAACCGCTGGGCGATCGCGTCTCGCTGGGTCGTCAGCTGATCGATAAGGTCGTGATACTGGGCGCGGGTATCGGCCTCGGCATAGTCGAGCTTGGCCCGATATTCGCTGACACGGGCATCTAGCTTGTCTAACTCAGCCTTGGCGCGAGCCTGATAAATCTCTCGCTTTTGACTCAAGTTTTGAGTTTCTTTGATGGTGGTCGTCATAATGACTGTCCTCTTTCTGTCTGCATTGACAGCGGTCTTGGCTGATCACATCAGGATCGACGGGATTAGGGCTGAGCCTCATTCCCGCGAGTCGAGCCGTGTGACTTGATGCTCACCAAGGCACGCTGAAGTTCTGATTGAAAATCTGTCGAAGCTCCCAAGGGTTGAGAGCACTTCATTGAATTTGGATTTAGGGAGCGATCGCGGTTGCGATCAGTCCACTCCCTTACGCCCCGCTTAGATAGGATCCGGCCAAAATGCTAATGAAGCTCCTCTGGGTTAGCCATTCGGTCAGCAGCAGGGCTACAAAACCGATCATGGCGAATCGGCCATTGATACGCTCGGCGAATTCCGTGAACCCAAGTCGAGGCTGCTTCTGCAGGTAGGGCTTTGGCATCACGGCGTGGTTGTTCATCAAACCTTCTTGGTCCGTGGTGTAGCCTGCCACCTGGGGCGGGGTCAATTCATCTGTTGTCTCTACTTCTGCCGGAGTCAGTTCACTCCCATCGCTCACATCGGGATCCTCCAGCAAGTCTTGAGCGGATTGGGGTAAATCGTGAATCTGGGTCGAAACCATAAAAAGGGGTTACCTCCTTAAATACTGTTGTCACTGCGCCGAAGCAATCAAGCTTTTTAAACTCACAATGTACTAACAAAATAGTGTCAATGTGATTGCGCTGTTGATACTAATCTAAAGGAAGTATTTGACCTTGTCAAGTCAATGTGTAAATTTTGTACTAACAAACGCTGGACTTTGTCTGTGGTCAAGGCTAGACTTTAGGAGCGAGTCCCTGTCTCTGTAAGGCTTCAGAAGCGGTCCGGCTCCATATCATTTGTCTGGTGTAAACCCCATGGCTAGAACGAAACCCCGCTCAGATAAGGTGCTGACCATTCGCATTCCTGAAAAAGATCTGCGGCGGCTAGAGGCGTTCTGCATCCTCGAAGAAAAAACCAAGACCGAAGTGATTCGGAGTTTTATCCGTCAGCTCGAAGTGCCTGAAACGGTTGAGCTAGCTGAGGTAATCGCGGCGGATCAACTCAGCGCTTAGCAGACGCAGCGCGACTTGCTTAGAAATTATTCTGGCCCGCATGATGCCGGACCCAAACGCTGGTCACAGACTGCTAACTCTGCTGGGGTGAGATCGTTCCACGACACATCCTGACGTAGCACCATGCCGTTGTGCCCGACGAGCAATCGCGGCAATTGCTCCTCATCAAGGGGCGCTAGGGTGGCCATGTCGTAGGTGGTGTAGCGGGTCTGCGCCGCATCATCGAAGTCGATATCCACCACTGTTAGCGTTTTTTTGGCGGGGCGATTGCTATCGATCAGCATCCGAGGACCCGAGCCAATAATGCCGGTATGCAGCAGTTGTAAATCACCTTGATGGCCTGGGTAATAGGCATGATGATGACCACTGATGTACATATGGACATCGTATTGCTCTAACAACGCCCGCAGCTCATCGGCATTGTTCATCACTTCCCCTGGCCTGTCGCGACCCACGGCAATGCCATATAGGGGTAAATGCCCGAGTACAATCCGCATCTTGGCCTCTTGAGCCGCAGGGCTGGCCAAGGTTCGCTCCACCCAAGCCAACTTTTCGGAGGGGATGCGGCTAGAGGAGCCATCCCACACCACCACAAACACATCTCCCTGCTGAAAGCTGTAGTAAAAAGGGAAATCGTCGCGATCAACAAAGTCAACGCCTGGATCATGGGCGGAATCTTGCCAGTAGGCTGCCGCTAGATCGCGCTCTCGCTGAAAAATAAACCGATTGTCTCGCCAGGCACTGGAGGCGTCGTGGTTGCCGACGGTAACCCCAAACGGGATCTGGGCCTGCCGTAAGGGAGCCGCCACATGGTCATCAAAAGCTGCCCACATGGCCTGAATTTGCCCACGGGTGAGGCTGGCCCGCTGCCCTGCCACCATGTCACCACCGCACACCACCAGATCAGGCTGCCAAAACGGAATCAGATCAATGGCTTGATCGACCTCAGGGTCGTAGTCGGTGGACCCATAAGCGCTGTTGAGGTCACTGAACACCACCAGCCGCACGTCACCCCGAGGGGGATCATAGTATTCGGCAGATTGCCCAGGGCTGATCTCTGCAGCCTCGATCGCCCCTGGGGCCGAATTAGCAGCGAGGGGCGGCTGGGAGAAAGACTGGGAGCAGGCGATCCCCAGACAGAAGACCCAGGCCGTGACTAGCAGCGCAATGAATCTGCGTTTACCCATAAAAAACTTGACCCAGCGAGAAGATTCTGAGGCGCGTCTTTTATAAACTGCATGACGCCCGCTCCCATCATACTGCCAAGGTCAGAAGTCGCTCTACAGCAAGGGTTCCGGTCTAATTACCGTTGAGGTGTAAGCCCTTGGACAGGCGCTCTAGGAAGTGATGGCTGCGATTTTGCAGGCGCTCTGGCAAGGGCAAGTCGAGGGTGGTGTGGAAGTCGTCGTGCACCTTATGGGTCAGGCAGCGAGAGGCTTGGCGCACCACTTGGTTGAGCAGGGCATTGCCGGTCTTTAGCAGCAGCGCTTTGGGCAATGCGTTCAGAAATTTAGGAAAGGCGATCGCCACATCCAAATCTAGAGTCCAATCCACCTGGGTGATCACTTGACCGTTGTCACCGGCGGGCATCTCCTTCAGCTCTAAAGCCGCCTTAAAGTCAACGTCATAGCCTTGGGGCGTGTAACCCGGCACGGGTATGGTCTCAATGCGATAGATGCCGTGATCTTGAGGTAAAAGGTGCAGGCCAATGCGAGGTTCAATGTCGTAACCCATCGCCCCGAAGTGACCAACGGTTAGGGCATAACCATTATCGCCGAGGGGATCAGCGGTCATCGGGTCAGCACACCGGCAGAACCAATCTTGGTGCACATCTAAATATTGGGCCACCGTTTGCAGGTCAGCACCCATGTCCATACGCCCCGCGTAGGCCCCATGGAACACAACGGACTTATCGTCTGTGGCTTGAGGAGCCTGTTCAGAACGTCCTAAACCCACTTCCCCAAATTCGGAAGGGAACGGTGTGTGGTTAGTAAATGGTGTTTGCATAGATGCGTTTAAACTGGACGGTTCTTATTCAGGAATGCCAGGGAGCTGCCACCAATAGCGAATCAACCTTCATTTTAGTTGGCGGTGGCTGAGCGGTACGGTTCTGTACATCTTGAAATGATGTCTGGCCGTCATAACAAGACGACTCAACCAGATTAACCGTTACCCATTGTCATGACCACGAGCAATTACACGGAGCATGGCGGGTTTTCCGCATCTATAAACAATTAAATCTCAGGGTTTTCTTTGATTCCGTAGTTTATCGGCCAAGAATCAACAAGACTGCAACTCAGGATACGATCCGCCACGATTGTCTGGCAGTGATCGCGATCAATCGGCGAACTCCTGTCAAGGTTGGCCTCAGCAATTTACTATTACAGGGGTATTGGGCTTAACAAAAAATAACGATGCAGGTATTGGTAGCAGGGGCGACGGGCGAAACGGGGCGACGGGTGGTGACTCACCTAAAAAAACGCCAGATCCCCCTTAAGGCGTTGGTTAGGGATGAGCAGGCTGCCCGTGAGATTTTGCCTGAAGATGTGGAGTTGGTGGTGGGGGATGTATTGAAACCGGCTAGTTTGACGGCGGCGATCGCCGGTTGCACCCACTTAATCTGCGCGACGGGCGCGAAGCCCAGCCTGGATCCGACCGGGCCGTATCAGGTGGATTATGTCGGCACCCAGAATCTAGCAGCAGCGGCGAAGGCAGCGAATATTGAGCAGTTTGTGTTGGTTTCGTCGCTCTGCGTGTCGCGCTTTTTCCATCCGTTGAATTTGTTTTGGCTGGTGCTGTGGTGGAAGCAGCAGGCGGAGAAGCACTTGATGGCGAGTGGGCTGACTTACACGATCGTGCGGCCGGGGGGGCTGAAGAATGACGACAGCGATGGGCGATCGCTGGTGATGGCTCCAGCCGATACGTTATTTGAGGGCAGTGTGCCGCGCTTTAAGGTGGCGGAAACCTGTGTGGAAGCGTTGTTTAACCCGAGTGCGCAGAATAAAATCATCGAGATTGTGGCTCAAGAAGAGGCGACAGCGCAACCCTATGAGGAGTTGTTTGCCAGCGTCGCTTAGTGCCCTCGTCGAGTCCTTTGACTCAAGGTGCGATTGCATCCTTTTCAGACCGCCTAACTCAAAGTTTCGAATATCTCAGGGAGAGAGATTCTGATGCGTAATCATGGTTGGGCTGTATGAACACTGAATTCGTAAACGAAAGCGTTAATGGAATTCGGCGCGTTGGGGCCATAAATGGGCAGAGTGAATACATCCTTTGGCAACAAGATGCTTCTGGTGCGATCCATTTTGAGTGTGGCACTCAGCAAAATTCAGGTTATGGCATCGTGTCTGAGGTGACGGTAGATAGGGATGGTTGTCATCTTGTAGTGGATAGTCAAATTGTGAGTTTTTATTGGCATCCACCTCGCGCGTCAGGTCTTGCCATCTTTATCCAAGGTTTGCAGGAGTTGTACGAGGAAACACCTGAAGTGGTGGAGATGTTGCTCTAAATTTGAATTTCGGGCTTGAGAGTCCACCTCGTTTTTTACGCGTACTAGCCCTCTACTTTCGGGAAGTTAATCTTCAGTCTCTAAAATTCTTCTAGTCACAAAGAATCCTTTTCTGCAGGGATTGAACACCACCTCTCGCCCACCGCCCTTAGCTTGCTAGTCTTCGTATACCCAAACGTCCTATCCCTCTGAATCCATACTTAAGCTGTAGCCGGTCTTGGGACTCCGCAAGCATAGATTCTTAGGTCAGCCGGGGGTTCCATCCCTTTATAGCCCTCCTCACCTAACTTGACCCGCCCGATACAATTAATACGCCCGTATTCAGGCCGTCTCGCCCATTCCGCCAGTATCGTAGACCCATGGCCTATGAACCCCTGCACCATAAATATCGCCCCCAGACCTTTACCGAACTGGTGGGGCAAGACGCGATCGCCCTTCTACCGTCAAAGGGGTAGGTCCTGTACCTACCCTCCGCTGATCGTTGCAGATCTGCACACGAAAATAATGTTAATGAACCCAGGATAGAGAGATTTGGGTGGCACAGAGAAAATGGATTTCACACCTACTCATTCGGGCACTATGGAATAATTTCATACCGGGCGAAGTGGGTGGAGTACTGCCAGAAAAAGGTTTTGCTTTGCTGAGAAATTGTGAACCCAAATCAAGTTTGAGATGGCATTCGGGTTCACAAAGAAGTCACATTTAGTTGTTGTGATAGAGCAAGTTAAGTGGGTCCTTTGCCTAATAGAGGTCCGCTGTCAGAGGCTTACATCATTTTTGAAGGCTACTTTTCAATCAAGTAATGGCCAGTATGCGCTTGAGTGAAATTTGGCAAGATGCGTCGAAGGATTAATCTGGGCAACCTGAGTAAATGAGATTATTCTTAAGATTTCGTAATTTCAATTTGACCAACGGAGATTTAGTAAATATGAAATTTGTGGGACAGCAACTGTGGCCGTTTGGGGCGCTCTCTGTTCTACTCCTCAGCAGTTGCACCGGTGCCAGCAACGATGCCGTGGCTGAGGAGGTGAGAATTGAAGTGGGAGGATCGGCTGAAACCCTAGAAGTGCTGGAGGATCTGGCCGAAACCTATGAGGACACCGCTGAGGGGGTTGAGATCAGCTTTTTGCCTGCCAGTCAAAGTAGTGGTGGTTTGCAGGGGGTTCGGGACGCGGTTTTAGAGATTGGGGGGGTGAGTAGTCCACCGGATGCGAATGCCTTAGAGGGCCTGCAGTATTTTGATCTCGTCCAAACTCCGCTGGCGTTCATTGCCCACGGTACTGTAACCGGGGTTGAAGATGTCACGACCGAGCAGTTACAGCAGATCTACGATGGCACCATCACCAACTGGCAAGACTTGGGTGGGCCGGATGCCGAAATTTTGTTGATGGATTTCAACGAAGAAGAAAATGAAAAGCGATTACTCAGGGAACAGATCCTTGGCGCGGATTTAGAGATCACCGATAAAGCAGTCGTGTTTTTAGATGATGACGGTTTGTTTGAGACGGCGGTGATTACGCCCTACAGTCTTGCGGCGATTCCCCTAGAGGAGGATCTAAAAGAGGCCGACGTGACAATCTTGAGTCTAGATGGGGTCACGCCAACAGCGGAAAATTTGCAGTCGGGTAACTCCCCCCTGGGCATGACCTTAGGGCTGGTGATTGCTGAGGCCCCAACCCCAGAGGTGCAGGCCTTTATTGACTTTATTCTGAGTGATGCAGGGCAAAAAGTTTTAGCAGAGAGCACGGAATTAGACAACGAATAAACCGCCGACTAACGAGGCTAGATTTTCTGAAATTCAAGTTGTTCTGCCAATGCTGAAAAAGCGTCTAAGCTCCTTTTATTCAAAGCTCAAGATCCGCCACAAAATCACGGTGCCGTTTGCCGTATTTTTTGTGATCCTGTGGCTGTCTGGGACCTCTCTCCTGGGCATTTACTTTTCCAGAAGGCGAGCGGAGGGCAAAATCAGAGGCATTGACAGACTGGCCTGGCTGGTGGCGGACAAATTTGAGGGTCAGCTTTTAGATCTGCGACTGCAGTCCCGATTGCTGGCTCGAAGTGACAGCATTATTAATGCTGTTTCTAGTCAAGATGCTGATGACTTACGGCAAGAAATCCTGCCGCTCAATACGCTTTTGGAAGATGACTGGGTTGCCATATACAACTCAGAAGGAGAACTCTTAGTCGAGCTGCGCCGAGCTGGGCTTGAGGAGGTCAATATTTTGGCGGAGCAGTCGGTTCAACAGGCCACGAGCGGGGCCAGCCTGTCGAAATTGATCATCTCTGACCAGCAGGGGCTATCCCTATTGGTGGGGACGGCACCGATTGAAAACAGACAGGGTATCGTTGGTGGTTTGTTGGTGGGGCGACGGCTGAGCGATCAATTGCTATCGGAGCTCGCCGAAGATCTGCAAATCGAGTTGGTGGCGGTGGGCGAGGCGGGCATTGTGGCCCAAAGTTTTGAAACCCTCTCAGAAATCGACTTGGAAGCCTTACAGAAACACGCCACGTCTGTGCTAACCGTCGGTGAGCAGCGTTACTTTCAAGTGGGCATCCCGCTGAAGGGGCTTGGGGGTGAGCAGTTGACATTGTTGGTCTTGGTCAATCGGACTGAGTTTGAGCGCACCCTCTGGACCATCTGGGGCACGGTTGCTGTGGTGGGTTTGGGTGGAGCAGCGATCGCGATCTCCGTAGGCTATTGGGTGGGGCGTCACATTGCCCAACCGATTCAAGAATTGGCAGATGCGGCGGACCAGGTGTCTCAACGGGCTGATTTTGAGGTGCGTATCCCGATCAACAGCCAAGATGAAGTCGGTAGCTTGACGCGATCGCTGAATCAACTCATCGAATGGTCCGGTCTTCATACCCAACAGCTAGAGACCCTGAACGAGACCCTAGAGCACAAGGTCCAGGAGCGCACCGAGGGCCTGGAAGCGACCTTGCGGGATCTGAAAAACACCCAACTGCAGCTGATCCAGACTGAGAAAATGTCGAGTCTGGGGCAGATGGTGGCGGGCATTGCCCATGAAATTAATAACCCGATTAACTTTATTCAAGGCAACGTCAACCATCTGAACGGTTACTTTAAAGATCTCTGTGAGCTGATGGAGCAATATCTAGAGACCTACGAGCCTACTCCAGAAATCGAAGACACCATCGACGAGATCGATTTAGAATTCCTGCTCGAAGATACGCGCAAGATCTTGGGGTCTCTGAACTTGGGCACCAACCGCGTCCAAAACATTGTCGTGGCGATGCGAAATTTCTCCCGTTTGGATGAGGCCGAAGTCAAAGCGGTGGATATCCATGAAGGAATTGAGAGCACCCTATTAATTCTGAGTAGTCGGCTCAAGTACGGCATTGATATTGTCAAAAACTATGGCAATTTACCCCTGGTGGAATGCTATCCGGCTCAGCTCAACCAAGTTTTTACCAATATCATCACCAACGCCGTTGATGCCATGGAAGATGCGGGTTGCGATCCGAAGCAAATCACGATTTCAACTCGGGCGATCGCCCTTAGTGGTGCAGAAAAGTCCTGCAACCCCTTTGAATAGGTGAGTCTCATTTGAGACAGAGGTTTTTGAAAGAGGCACTCCATGAGAAGCTCAAGTTCCCCAACTTAGAACTAAGCTCATGGAGCATCCTCCTCTCCA
>JBHJIP010000235.1:0-3194 GCA_050043365.1 Leptolyngbyaceae cyanobacterium | reverse complement strand
GCCCCTGTAGATCAGAGAAGCTCTGATATCTGTTAAGGCGGACGGCGAGAATCGAACTCGCAAGGCAAAAGCCACTCGCCCCTCTAGCGTGCGTGTCTACCAATTCCACCACATCCGCTCAGTTATCAATCATTTAAAAGCAGTAAAATCTATTGCTCTAAAGATTGCACTCATCAGAATAGCGTAAGACTGCTCCCTTTAGGGACTACCCATTTCCCCAAGATCAGCAGATGACGAAGGACGGCATCTGCCGTGCTAGAGCGGTCTTTGCGCCATGGTAGGATGAGCTACCGTTGCACGAACGCTACGGCTGTACCGGGATTGCTCTGCGTACCGTTTCCCAGCTTTAGACCCTTTTCGTGCATATGTGTCTCAGTGCACCCTAAGGCTCGATGGACTTTTCTAAAATCTTAATTGCCAACCGTGGAGAAATTGCGCTCCGAATCATCCGAACTTGTGGAGAGATGGGAATTGCAACGGTGGCAGTACACTCTACGGTCGATCGTCACGCCTTGCATGTGCAGTTAGCCGATGAAGCCGTCTGTATTGGCGAGGCCCCTAGCAGCAAAAGCTATTTAAACATCCCCAATATTATTGCGGCGGCATTAACGCGGGGGGCAACTGCCATTCATCCTGGATATGGCTTTTTGGCTGAAAATGCTCGCTTTGCAGAGATTTGTGCAGATCATAATCTGGTTTTCATTGGACCGACCCCTGAGGCGATGTTGTCGATGGGAGATAAGTCTACGGCGAAAGCAACCATGGATGGAGTTGGTGTCCCTACCATTCCTGGCAGTGAAGGGCTGCTGAATGATGCCGAGGAGGCTCGAATCTTAGCTGAGAAAATGGGTTACCCCGTCATTATTAAAGCGACGGCTGGGGGAGGGGGGCGGGGGATGCGCCTCGTGCGTGAAGAATCAGAAATCACAAAACTTTTTCTGGCCGCTCAAGGCGAAGCCGATGCCGCCTTTGGCAATCCCGGTCGCTACCTAGAGAAGTTCATTGAAAAGCCCCGCCATATTGAATTTCAAATTTTGGCTGATAGCCACGGTAATGTCGTGCATCTGGGAGAACGGGACTGCTCGATTCAGCGGCGACACCAAAAGCTGTTAGAAGAGTCGCCCAGTCCTGCCTTAACGGCAACCTTGCGCCAAAAAATGGGTGAGGCAGCGGTGAATGCCGCCAAGTCGATTAATTATGTGGGCGCGGGTACGGTCGAGTTTCTCTTAGATAGCCATGACAATTTCTATTTCATGGAGATGAATACCCGCATCCAGGTAGAGCATCCCGTAACGGAGATGGTGACGGGGTTTGACCTGATTGCTGAGCAGATTCGTATCGCTCAGGGGGATCCGCTTTCCTTTGCCCAAAAGGACGTGAATTTGAGGGGACACGCGATCGAGTGTCGGATTAATGCGGAAGATCCCAGCCATAATTTCCGACCCGCCCCTGGGCGCATTAACGGCTATCTTCCCCCTGGGGGTATCGGCGTGCGGATGGATTCTCACGTTTATACCGACTACGAAATCCCCCCTTACTATGACTCTTTGGTCGGGAAGCTGATTGTTTGGGGGCCAGATCGCCCAACGGCAATCCTGCGGATGAAGCGGGCTCTGCGAGAGTTTGCGATTACAGGTCTACCCACAACGATTCCGTTTCACCAAATGGTGCTAGAAAATCCTGGCTTCTTGCAAGGCGCGGTGTACACCAATTTTGTGGCTGAGATGATGGGATAGGCCTCGCCCCAAAGCGGTCCGTATCACCCCCTCTTTTCCAACAGCATCACAACAATTGTCTGGATAATCTGGTTAGCCGAGCCTCTCTGTAAGGCTTCCTGGCCTCACCCATTGCTTTAGCCGCCCAAATAGCGCTTGGCGATCGCGGTATCGTCGTGCAGATCATGGGTCGACCCTGTGCGGCAAATCTGGCCAGTTTCAAGCAAATAGGCGCGGTCAGCAATGTCTAGGGCCAGATTCGCCATTTGATCGACCAGTAAGATCGTCATGCCTTCATCTCGCAACTCCGCCAGGGTGGCGTAGAGATTATTCACCAACTGGGGCGCTAATCCGAGGGAGGGTTCATCTAGCAGCAGCAGCATGGGTCGCGCCATCAGTCCTCGGGCGATCGCCAGCATTTGTTGCTCACCCCCAGACAGTAGTCCAGCCGGTTGGGCTTTACGTTCCCGCAATCGGGGAAAGCGCTGCAGCATTTGTTCGATATCCGCCTCGATCGCTTGATCGTGGCGGTGAAACGCACCCAGGCGCAGATTGTCGATTACATTCAGCTCGCGAAAAACTTGGCGACCTTCGGGCACGAGCACGATGCCCATGCGAGCCATGTGATGAGCCGGAATTGCGGCCAGCGCTCGCCCCATAAACTGCACCTGACCTGACCAAGGGGGCAGCACATTCACAAGGCTTTTGAGCAGAGTCGTTTTGCCAGCACCATTGGCTCCGACAATCGCCACCAGTTCTCCTGACTTCACTGTGAAAGATAAGTCTTGCAAGACTTGCAGCGCGCCATAGCCAGTGACCAGATCTTGAACAACGAGTAAAGGCTCAGCCTCAGGGACAACCGGTCGAGGTGCATTCGCATTGGGCGCGGCAGTGCCTAGATAGGCCGCGAGCACTTGAGGATTGAGCTGCACCTCCAGCGGGGGACCGAGCGCAATGGGACGACCGCTATCCATCACCAGAACCCTATCAGAGATGCCCATCACCAGCTTCATGTCGTGCTCAATCAAAATCACTTTGAGGCCGCTGCTGGCAATGCGCCGGATCAATTGAGCTAAAGCAGCTTTGTCTGCAGTGCTCAGGCCCGCTGCCGGTTCATCCAGGAGTAAGACCTGGGGGCAAGTGATCAGAGCCCGAGCAATTTCCACCAAACGGCGATCTCCAAAAGCGAGCGCAGAGGCCGTTTGGTGAATATCCCCTTGATAGCCTACGAAGGAGAGAATCTCTAAAATCGACTTTTCGGGTTTGCGGCTGTTTCCCCAACCGATCAATGCAGCCAACACCGACCCGAGCTTTGCGCCGGTTGCCGCCACCCGCAAGTTGTCCAGCACCGATAGCGAGTTAAACAGGCGCGTCGCCTGGAAGGAGCGACTTACACCTAGGGCGGCAATGACACGACTGGGGAGATTGGAAAAAGGGGTGTACCCCAGTTGGATGGTGACGGATTGGGGTCGATAAAAG
>JBHJIP010000234.1:0-5432 GCA_050043365.1 Leptolyngbyaceae cyanobacterium | reverse complement strand
TGTCGACGGCTCAATGTTGATTATGAGCGCTTACCTGAATCCTCTGAAGCACTCATCTACATCGCCATGATCCGTGTCATGTTACGCAGGTTAGCGTGACGATTTAGACGCTCTACGTGTTTCCAAATATCCTCTTAGGTTCAAATCGAAGCTATACGAGTGGCATTACATTGAAAGCCCAAAGCAGCACCCCTCCAACGGACTCAATCATGGCTACTGATAATGGCAACCAGATTCCTAGCTTGTAGTTCACAGGTCGTGAGCGAACCAATTTCAGGACTTCATTTTGATTTTTAGCTTCTCGAATTTTCAAGGCGATAGTATACGATGATTTTGGCTTGTTTATACTGGCAAGCATTATTGATATCAACAAAGCATCATTATCGTCAGAATATAAATTCTCAATTTGTATTCCCCTAGCCAGGATGATATCTATATTCGGTCTAAGCAATGAATCTATAAACATCAGCAGTACCATCAAGACAGCACCAAGAAAGATTAGAATAGCCTTCTGCTCTGATATAGAAATTCCTAGAATTGTAAGATTAGCAGTTCCTATGAATGTAAATATCTGTATCCTCAATGAAATTAGTAAGCGGATTCTGTTGAAGATTTCTGCTAATTCGATTTTATGATATTCATCAATATTATTTTTGTCGCTTAAGGTGGATTGAAGTTCAGGCTTCATATGCCGACTTTCTAGTTTTTACTGGATTTATAAGGAATCAAATTTTCACTCATGTACTCACGATTCCACCAAACGCCAAGAGTAACGATCAGCCTCAATACCTCCTCAAATCTTCAGCCACCTGAAGCGCTGTGTCGTTAGGGCAGTCGTGTCTATCGTGACGTGAGGCGACTCCCTGCAGAATCAGTTCACCGTTTCAAAAGCCTCTCAAAGAGCCATCGCTGATTCTTTAACCACCGCTTGCACATATACAAACCATTCAGCCAGATTACTCAACTGCTTCTCCGGCCTCAACACCCCCAGCCCCCGCACCGTCACCCGCCCCTGTCCATAGACAAAGCGCAGCTTGAGGTTGCTTGGCAATTAGCCTCAGCTCCAGCACCTGGATCAACTGCTCCGTGGCATGGGTGATAGAGCCATCGCGATCGCTGCCGATAAAATGTGGGGCAAAGGAAACATCCTGGGTAGTTTAACCATGTCTAAGACCCAAAGCCTCGAAAAACTTAGGACATCGGAGATCTGGGATCAATCACATCCCCCTCTGAAGCTGCTCATTCTCTTTGGCTCCAGGGCCAGAGGCGACCATGCCCCCAGTGACACCGTATGATCGATGGGGAGGGCTCGGGGGGCAAATCATCCCTAATTTATGCAACGCCTACTATCCGCAATATCGCAGTAAATACAGCGCGATTGAGCGAACGCTTGGTTGGCTCGAATAACACTGGATTGGAGCCCTACTTGAGAGTCTCGATACCGTGATGCAGTTTGCCAAACGCCTTAACTTCAAGGGCCGTAACCCGATTGTCAAATGGGTTAGACAACCCTATCAGTACGGCGTGAAGCTTTCTCAAAAAGCGATGGCAGAGTTGGGAACTTAATTCCAGCGTTTACCGGGCTTGGAAAAGTGGTTTGCCGAGATTTCGCCCCACCCCCATGAAAGTGGATGATTTTATTCTTGCAGTACTCAAATGCTTTAAAACCCCTGAATTCAGAAGTTTTTAGAAGTTTTAACGGAAAGCGGGTGAACGGACTCGAACCGTCGACATTCAGCTTGGGAAGCTGACGTTCTACCACTGAACTACACCCGCGTGTGAAGCCTTCGGCCTTTCAACTTCATTGCTCACGCCCTATCCCTCCTTATAGCACGTAATCGAGTAGCAGAACGCTCCGTTTAGGCTAACGCTCAATTACGCAGAAGCTTAACTTACGGCGCGTCATCAATAATTGATAAAGATAGCGCTGAAGACGATGTGTTCTTCTGGTTCAGGAGCATACCTATCATGAGTGCTTTAACGATTCCTCTGGGCATTGATACAGCAAAACTGACTTTCACGTGGCCCTGCTCAAAAGCACCCAACGTTCCAAGTACGAGCACTTCAGCAACAATGCAGACGGCTTTGGGCAATTGAGCCAATGGCTAGACCAGCAAGGTGTGGCAGAGGTTCATGGCTGTCTGGAAGCGACCCGTATCTATGGCCATGCCCTGGCGCTTTACCTGCATCAGCAGGGGCATCAAGTCAGCATCGTCAACCCGTTGCGGGTGAAAGGCTACAGCGAAAGTCAACTCTCGCGCACCAAAAGTGACCGCGCTGATGCGAAGTTGATTGCTCAGTTCTGCCGGGACCTGAAACCATCACCCTGGCAGCCCTCAGCAGTTGAGGTGAGCCAGTTGCAAGGCTATACCCGTCGTCTCGATGCCCTGGGGCACATGCTCACCGAAGAGAAGAATCGCCTCCAAGTGAGCCCAGCAGACTTCAAAGCCGACTAAGATGCAGGTCATTGGCGCTTTGATGCACAAGCTCATTCGCGTCATCTATGGCATCCTCAAGTCGAAGCAACCGTTTGACCCACACAAACTAATGCCTCGTAGCGCTTGACACGCCAAAATCAACACAGTGGCTAGTTCTAACTTATGACGGATTCATGGGCGAGTACGGCCTCGCTGTCGGGTCAGATTTTTCAGATTAACGTCTCGTCTGGTGGGGTTCCTAAAACTGCGATCGCCCAGGCCACTGTTACCCCGACGGGGCTGGCCGGAGACCGTCAGGGCACCCCTAAAATCCATGGGGGACTCGAGAAGGCAGTTTGTCTCTGGTCCTTAGAAGTTATTCAACAGTTGCAAGCCGAGGGACATACCGCTCTGGCACCGGGCTGCGCGGGAGAAAATGTCACTCTGACCGGGCTGGATTGGTCCCAAGTTGTCCCTGGTATGCAACTCAAGCTGGGACCGACTGTGCTACTGGCCGTGACCAGCTATGCCCAGCCTTGCCACAAAAACATGCGCTGGTTTAGCGATCGCCGCTACAGCCGCATCAGTCAAAAGCGCTATCCAGGCGCGAGTCGGGTCTATGCCAGGGTCTTGCAAACCGGTGTGATTAGCACTGGGGATGCGGCATTGCTAATGCCCTGTTAAGTAGGAAGACATAATCAAGCTAGACATTGCCGCGCAGATCCCCAGCTTCGCTGTCCCCCTTGCCAAGGGGGACTACAGGGGGTTTTCTGAAAAATGCTATCTCACAGATAGTTCTGCCAACCTGCTTAGCGTTTCTTCGTATCCAAATAGTTGATAGCAATTGACAGAAGAGTAGTACATTTCAAAGATGAAGTTGATTATAAGTAATCTTGACTTCAGGGATATTCCCTATCAACTTTGTCAGTTTAGATTGCATGCATTCTATTTTTATAGATAATCAACTTCAACTAATTTATCTTCCTCTTCAGAAAACACATAGAAATTATTCTCTAACCTATCAGAGAAATCCGACAGGAAATCCTCAAAGCTATCTGCTATTTCCTCTTCTATATTTGGCAGGGTTTCATGAAACAAGTAGATGATACGTCCAGTTTTTTCTTCTAGATTAGGATGAAGATCTAAACAATAATGATTGCCGCCGCCATCATGAGTGATGGGAATCCATAGAGGATGCCAAGGTGCCTCTCCAGCCTCAGATAGATCCATCCAAAAATTCCACTGAGAGAGAATTTCATCTAAGGGAAGTAGACTCCAGTCATCTATAAGACCTTGAGATTTTTCGACTTGGCCATTATGTATCTGATAAGACACTTTTAAACTTTCAGGGAAATTGACTTTAAGCAAATCTTCAACATAGCTAATTTCACTTGCTGTTGTCCCTGGTTGTAGAGTATCTAAAACTTTTGGCGCATTGCTTTCAAGCCATTTTTCTATACATATCCAAGCTTCAACCACGTTTTTTCCCAATTGTTTATCTCCAATGCTTTCTCAATGATATAGGACGCACTTTTACTCAAAAATTTTGCCAAATAGAACGAACCTTCCACCCATGCTTTTTGGTGAATGTGGAGGCATTGATTGACAAAGGTGTAGTGCATTTCAAGGGTAGCGTTGATATAGAAGTAATCTTTGTGATCCTCAAATTCAGGGAACGTGCCCTACACTTGCGACTCTGTCTTGGACTGCTGCACTAAAACCAGCGTAGCGTCAGTGAGCTGAGCGATTTCTAGGGGAATATTGCCATTGATCACATGACGCAGCCGCCCCTCACGGCTCACCCCCAGAAGAATGACATCACTCTGGTCTTGCTGGCTGAGGTGAGCCACCGCTCCAACCACATTGGCATGGTGAAGAATGTGGGTCATGACCGGGAGCTGCAGTTGGGTTTCCAGAGTCTTAGCTGTTGCTAAGAGTTGGGTGGGGTCTTGTTGTTCAGGGGTTGTGGCGACACGGCATAGACTCACAGCGGGCTGAGGCGCTGTTTTGAGCAAGGCTGGCAGCAGCTTCAGCCCCAACTCAATGTTAGGACCCCCCGCGATGGGAATCCGCCTGCGGTAGTGCCGGGGACGTTGCCCCGGATGCACCACAATTACTGGGCAGTGGGCCTGCAGCAATACGGTATCTACCACGCCACCCATAATCGGATTAGTGGTTTTAGGCTGTCGTCGCCAGCCCAGCAACACCAGGTCAATATGGCGGACTTTGATCACCTGCAAGAGAGTCAGGCCCACATCATGGGAGATCCGAATTTGACTGTGCAGCAGCACATTAGCCTGCTGGCAGCGCGCTTCAGCCCTAGCCAAAAACTGCTAGCCGGCACCCAAATGGCCGCTCGCCTCAATGGGGGGTACAATGCGGGCCACGGCAACGATATGGATGCATTCCAGCTCGTAGTTTTTGTGCTGGGCCAGGGCGATCGCAAAATCAAGCAGTCGATCGACGCATTCCCCATCCACCAAAGGCACTAAGATCCGCCCCTGCCCGAGGGCCGGTGCCCGATTGCGGTAAGCGCCATAGGAGGCGATCGCCCCGGATCCCATTTCGCTCTCCTTACCGCTGACCTGATCCGACTCGGCTCGAATAATGTCTCCGCGAGTGATGATGCCCACCAGCTTATTGCCCTCGGTGACGGGTAGGCGGCTGACCTTGAGGCGGTTAAGTAAATGTAGAACTTGGGATAACGGATCTTCGGGGCTGACCGTAACCGGATGGGGGGTCATAAAATCCGCCAGGGTTTTGCCGCCGGAGCGGGTGCTAGCCCCGTCACTCAAATCTGTTTGAGTGACGATACCCACCAGCTTGCCCTGGTCTAGCACTGGGAAGCCGCGATGGTGAGATAGAGAAAATGCTTTGAGCGCATCTTTAACGGACATCTGCGCTGAGAGGGTTTCGACCCGAGGCTGCATCAGATCTTCAGCGGTCAAATGCTCCCAGGGATTGTGATCGAGGGGGTCTGGGTTGAGGTGGCTGCCTTGGCGGGCCAGCAGCGCT
>JBHJIP010000233.1:0-17405 GCA_050043365.1 Leptolyngbyaceae cyanobacterium | reverse complement strand
GCTTGTAGCCCCAAGCTTGCCCCCGCAGTTGGAATCGGTATTGGGCCTGGTCTGGCAGCAAAGGCCGCCATGTAAACCCAGCGATCGCCGGATCAGGATCGATATAGATGGTGTCGGTTTGGGGGGTAGTGTTGTGGAGGGTGAGGGTAAGACTATCAGCGGTTTGATCAACGGTGACGGGAACCGGCACCTCTAAGGGAAAGCGCACCTCCGTCCAGCTCGAATTCTGCCGAGAAATGGCGCTGCGAATGATCGAGTGGGGGGGCACTGCTGCTGTGGCGATTTGGGTTTCTGAGGCCCGAATCCAAGCGCCGTAGTCGAGGCGTAGCCAGCCGCCCTGTCGCCCCGTAATCGCCGCTTGAGTGCCCTGGGGCAGCGGCGTCAGACGAGAATAATCTGTGCTGGGGCCGGTGCGAGCAATGCCTGATTCAACGGTGACTGTAGCCACCTCAACCGAGTCGGTGGATAACGTACCTAGGGTGCCGGGGGCGGCTTGCTGAAGCGTTTCATCCCCTAGGGCGAGGGTATACAAAGGCGCAGTTGCAGGGGTGCCTGCCTGTAAGGTGGTACAGCCTTCGTAGCGATGGGCTCCCAAAGCAAAGGGTGCATTCTGGGCAATTAAAACGGCATAGTTGGCTGGTAACACGACTGGGTTGGGATTCACCTGCAGGGGAATCGCCTGTCCGGCCCATGTGACGGAAACGGCGGATTCAGGCGGGGCGATCGCCTGAAAGCAGAATCGCTCACCCGGCTGGCGAGCAATATCAACGGCTGGGGTGAGATCGGTCAGTGCCAGGGTCTCTGGGAGTACAGGGGCGAGGGGTAAACGGGTGACCTGCAGGATGAGAGTTTCATCCCCTTGAGTCAGGGTGAACTGGTTCTCCCCTAGGGTGAGGGGCCAGCTCGGGGCAAAGTGTCCGGCTGGGCTACGGTCATTGACCACCTGCCCATTGATGCGCACCTCCTGGTCAGGAGCAGCGGTGCCAATCAAGAAAATTTGCTCAGCAGTGGTCTGGTGGGTATTGGGGGGATAGGCCACAAACAGCGACTGGGCCTCGACCGGGCTGGCCATGACCGTAATACCCCCGAAAAGACCTAACCCAAATAATGCTTGCTGAATAGACCCACTTTTTGCCATGGCGATCGCCCCCGCTCCAATCCGTGGGCTTACTCTATCGTTTTACAAGCATCCGGTTCCAACCCCAGTCTTTATGCTTCAAGCGCTTGCAGTTGAGCCAACCCTTCGAAAGCTATCGTCTTTTTTATACAAGCTTGTTATTTCTCCGGTTCCTGTGAAGTTTCAGTGAAACCCCTGACTGACAAATGCTTGAGCGGAAATCCATGGAGTAAATTACCTATAGATACGGAGTGACTAAGCAAACAGCAGGGTGTTTGTACCCAAACCGACTGAGGTGCCGCTCCGGTCTGGGCCTGTGAATATTTGTGTTGATTCCCTTTGCGTTATGACTTTTCGAGCCTTATCTATTGCGCTCTGTGCCGCCGGCCTCTGCCCTGGAATCTTATTGGCAGTGCCTGCAGCCCATGGCTTGCAACTGACTCGATCGGCTGAGCCAGACCCATTAGCCCACAACCTGCTCCAAGCCACTGACTTTAGTGAGTTCTTTTCGACAGAAACCGCTTCGCAAGAGCTCGAAACCCATCTGGAGGGAATCGCAGCGCTGCAAGGGCTTGAGTTTTATGCAAGCATCCGTAACACCCCTCTACGCAGCTTTCGCAGCAGCGATCGCAGCGCCGTGCAGCAATCTTTAGCATTCAGAACAGAGCTTGGCACCCTGTCCAACGAATCAGGGATTTTACGGGCAGACGATGGCGATCTTGCAAATCAAATCGGTACCCTGCGAGCAGATAACGGGGCCTTAGCCACAGCAACCACCACGGCCCGCACCGGGCTTTACGAAGCCAGCGGCGACAGAGCAGTGCGCCGCACACAAACCGGCATTTTAGAAAATGACCAGGCAGCGGTCAGGACCAACAGCGGTTTACTCGAAGCTGAACTTGAGGCTTTAGACAAGGCCTCAACCGAAACGACTGTCAACCCTAACAAAAGTGCAGCCCGCTCCTCGAATAGCACCTTACTGGCTGGGGGAGAGCCCCTCCTGGATTTAGCAGAAGAGCCCACTCAAACCGCTGAAGAAATCCGTGCAGAGGAGGAAGCCCGAAAAGAGCGGGCTCGACAACAGCGAGAGGACAAAGCCGCTCGACTCGAAGCCAGTACCCGTAACCGCACGGCTGACATGGTGGCAAATGGTGCCCTAGCGGGTTTAGTGGTTGTCACAATTATTTCGGCTGTGATTTATGACGTGCGGGGCAAAATCGCGGGTGCCCTGTCCGGCAAGCCGATGTCTCAGCCTTATCAACCGACGCCTAGCGCGACTTATCAGTCTTCAGAACGGCGGTAATGGCTACGAACCAGGCGAATCTGGTCATAGCTGTAAGCCCCTTGCAACTGGGTATGGATTTCACTTAAGCGCCCGCTGTTGACTTGGCGGATAGCGTCCCAAATCTGCTGCTGCTCAGCAATGGACAAAATGGGATCGATATCAATATCGGTACCGGCATCTAGGAGTTCAGCTAAGTGGCGATAGATGGTGCTGGACTTCAAATTGCGGATCTGAGCAATGTCGACGGGGCTATGGCCCTGGCGGTAAAGATCTAGGGTGAGATCGTGCGTATTGCCAGCTGTAGCGGTCGAAGCCGATGAACCACCTTGGGGGGAGAGCCCCCGTTCTGTACAAAACGCGTCGATCAAGTCTATGAAAGCTTGACCGTATTGTTCCAGCTTGCGATTGCCCACCCCAGAAATTTGGCTAAAAGCTTGCCGGGTGCGAGGCAGCTTTTGGAGCATTTGCCGCAGACTGGTTTCGGTAAAGACCATGTAAGGGGGTATCCCTTGGCTATCGGCTAAGCCCTTGCGAAGGGATTTGAGCTGGCCCAACAGGGTCGACTGATCCACAGAGGGAACCGCCGCTGCGTTATCTGCTTTGAGGCTGTCTGGGATAGCAACCTGCACAGTGAGCTGTTTACGCAGCACCTGCCAACTCCCGGCATTCAGCTTCAGGACGGGAAATCCATCCGTGGTTTCTTCCACGAGCCCCTGATGCAGGAGAGATCGCCCCAACAGCTTCCATTCCTCAGCACTGCGATCTTGACCAATGCCATAGGTCGAGAGCTGCTCATGTCTTAAATCACGAATGCGCTTTTTGCGGGAGCCGCGCAGCACATCAATGATGTGTCCCATGCCAAACCGCTCTCGGCACCGGGCCACACAGGAGAGAAACTTCTGAGCCTCAAGGGTCCAATCCTCCTGAGGGCGGGGATGGCAGCAATTATCACAGCGATCGCAGCCTGCCGTTAGGGCCTCGCCAAAATAGGCCAGTTGAATCTGACGACGACAAACCGTGCTCTCGGCATAGTCAATCACCTGACGGAGCTGCTGTCGGGCAATATTTTGTTCTTGCGGATCAGGTTTTTGCTCAATCAGGTAATTAATGGTTGAGACATCGGCATAGCTGAAATACACCGTGCAGTGGGCCGGTTCACCGTCTCGCCCAGAGCGCCCTGATTCTTGGTAGTACCCCTCTAGGGTACGGGGCAGATCGTAGTGAATTACAAACCGCACGTCGGGCTTATTGATCCCCATACCAAAGGCGATGGTCGCCACCATCACCCGCACATCATCCCGAATAAAGCGATGCTGATGGTCTAGGCGGGTCTGATCGGGTAAGCCCGCATGGTAAGGCAGGGCTGCGACGCCATCCTGCTGCAAACGCATGGCAATTTCATCGACGCGCTTGCGGCTCAGACAGTAAATAATGCCGCTCCCCAGCAAGGTCTGGACCTGATTGAGTAAGTCCCCATAGGACCGGCGAGCTTTAGAGCGCACCTCGTAATACAGGTTGGGTCGATTAAAGCTGGCAACTAAACAATTAGAGTCCTGGAGCTGCAGCTGCTGCACAATATCATGGCGGACCCGCTCAGTAGCCGTAGCCGTTAGCGCTAAGACAGGCAGCGAAGGGAAAGTAGCTCGAATCCGATAAAGCTGACGGTATTCCGGTCGAAAATCATGACCCCACTCTGAAACGCAGTGGGCTTCATCAATCGCAAACCCGGCAATCCCATCCTGCTGGCGGAGCGCCTCTAAAAAGTGTTGGAAGCCTTCGCTGAGGAGGCGTTCAGGGGACAAGTAGAGCAGTTTAGTGTGCCCCGCCAAAAGATCGGCTTGGCGCGATCGCGCCGCCATTCCATCCAAACTGCTGTTGAGGTAGGTGGCGGCGATGCCATTGTTAACGAGGGCATCCACCTGATCCTGCATGAGTGCAATCAGCGGTGAAATCACAATCGTCACCCCCATGCGCAATAGGGCTGGCAACTGATAGCACAATGATTTTCCCCCACCAGTAGGCATCACCACGAGGACATCTTTCTGGGCTAGAACCGCCTCAATTACAGCCCGCTGATGCAGACGAAACTGGTCGTAGCCAAAAAAATGCTTGAGGGCCTTTTCTAAAGAGGGAAATGGACTGGGCGCAGCTGACACCATGGGCAACTAAACAAGACACTTCTAGCGCTTTGTGCAAATTATTAGCAACAAAACCCTTACCGAGTAAGCATGATCACGCCCGCCTAGTTCAATCAAGCTAGGGGCTGCAACCACCTTGTTACTTCAAAGCAGTTAGCGTTGATTATCCGCAGCCCCTAGTTTAGACGTTGCAAAAGGCGGCATAATCTCTCGAATCCAACCTTTGAGTAGAGACAAACTCCAGTGGGAAGAGCGCACCAAAGGACTGGCCTGCTGATAGTAATCGTAAGACTGACGGTAACGGCCCAAACGATGTAGCGCCACCCCTTTAAACAGCAACGCTTGAGGATGGTGTGGCTGCAGAGCTAAAGCGCGATCGCAGGCTTGCAAAGCGCATTTCGGTTGCTGCAGATGCAGTAAACAGACCGCCTGAGCAACGACACCATCGACAGCATCACCCACTGCACTTTGCTCTAGGCGCATCAATGCCTCGGTATAGTCACCGCGATCCATCAGCTCTTGAATCCAGTCCAGTCCCTGATCAGCCTGGAATTCGACATCATCTTTCGGAAAGACAAGGGGCCTTGCAATCAATGAGCTGTCTCCACCAGATGACAAAGCTTGCTTCAAAGAACGTTTAATCACAGGAACACCACCGCTTACGCGCCTATGGATCAATAACAACAGTCCAAACCTGGAAGGCAAACTCGATAGATTTCAAAAACCTTCTAATACCCTGCAGCCATGTCCTGGAAGCCCCCAGCAAAAAGCAGACCCTACCCGAGATCGGCAAGTTTACCAAAGGCATCAGACTTACCCACTAAAAAATCACTATAGCGATCGCCCCAACTCAACTCCGACAACCGTTACAGAACGTTAAGCCTCGATTAACCGCGCCTTAAGATGGCAAGGGATAGAGTTAGCCAGGGCGACTTTTGTGTATTTCTGTAAACAAAATGCCGTTTTGACAGAATGCTGTCTTGACATCATTAAAAAGATGCCGCTACTTTGGTTACCACGCCTGGATTAGTCCAACTTGAAACTCGACATGCAAGACCAGCACAAGGCTTCTAAGGTTACGCTCTATCTTTCTTCAGACCTGCATCGCCAGCTTAAAATTCGTTCCGCAGTGGACGGAGAAGCCATGTCAGCGATCGCCCAGAGGGCTTTAATGTTTTATCTCGACCATGCAGATGTCGTGGAAGAGTGTTCTGCAGTGAGTGGTCATACCCATCAGGTCTACAGTTGCCCCAGTTGTAATGAATCCATGGTGATGCGACAAGGAGAGCTATTGCCGGTTTCAGCCGCGGTGACTTCATCTTTGTCAGAGGATTTTGTTGGTGTTCAGAAAGACTGTGTGACAGCAACCTTGCCTCCTGAGGCAAATGAACTGGTGCCCTGCTAGGGCCAAAGGTAATGGGCTCAGGCCCATTTTGGATTTTGTGTCCAGTAGGTTAGCCATCTCGGTGAGAGCAGCGACCCATGAGAGAAGATCTCAGCGTACTCATACAAGCCCAATATCCGCTGGTCTACCTGGTCACCTTCGAAGAAGAGCGAGCAGAGCAGATGGTCGCCACCGTCTCCCAGCAGTTGGCCCCCAAGCGCCGCCTTTTCACTTGGACCATGACCCACGGCATTGTTGAGTATGGCCAACCTCGCAATGTCACCCAACACAACAGCACCGTTTCTCCTGAAGCAGCAGTTGAGTGGGTGATGCGTCAGCGAGAGCCCGGTATTTATATTTTTAAGGACTTACATCCCTTTCGGGATTCGCCAGCCGTGACCCGCTGCCTCAGGGACGCCATTACCAATTTCCGAGAATCTCAAAAGACAATCGTATTGATGTCGCCGGTTCAAGAGATTCCCATTGAGCTGGAGAAGGAGGTAGTCGTTCTCGACTTTCTGCTCCCCGACATGGGTGAACTCAACCAGATGCTCTCCCAGCATTTAGGTCAGTCTGCCCGCGTCTCCACCGATGTCCGTGAGAAACTTCTGAAGGCGGCTTTGGGACTCACCCGTGACGAAGCTGATAAGGTTTACCGCAAAGCTCAGGTCATGGCTGGTCAGCTCACCGAAGCCGAAGTTGACATCGTTCTCTCTGAGAAAAAGCAGCTGATTCGCCGCAATGGCATCCTCGAATTTATGGAGGTCGATGAGACCATCGACGCTGTGGGTGGATTAGAGGAGTTAAAGCATTGGCTAAAGCAGCGCTCTAACGCCTTTACAGAACGGGCTCGGGAATACGGCTTGCCTCAGCCTAAAGGGATGTTAATTCTGGGGGTGCCCGGTTGCGGCAAGTCGCTAATTGCTAAAACCACCTCCCGCCTATGGGGACTACCGCTGTTGAGGCTGGATCTAGGCCGGGTTTACGATGGCTCTACCGTGGGGCGTTCTGAGGCCAATCTTCGCAATGCCTTGAGGACCGCTGAGTCCATTTCCCCAGCGATTCTGTTTATTGACGAAATTGATAAGGCGTTTGCGGGCAGCGCCGGTTCCTCAGACTCCGATGGGGGCACCTCAAGTCGGATTTTCGGCACCTTCTTAACCTGGATGCAAGAAAAGACCTCACCAGTGTTTGTCATGGCTACGGCCAACCGGGTCGAGCGTCTGCCCAGTGAGTTTCTGCGTAAGGGCCGGTTTGACGAAATCTTCTTCGTCGATCTGCCCAACGAAGAGGAGCGTAAAGAAATCTTTGATATTCACCTCCAAAAGCGGCGGCCTGACATTTCCCGCTTTGATCTAGAGCAGCTCACGAAGGTGTGCGAAGGCTTTTCCGGTGCAGAAATTGAGCAGGGCTTAATTTCTGCCATGTATGAGGCCTTTGCCCAGGGACGTGAGTTTACCCAGCTCGATATTATTGCTGCCATTCGTGCTACGCTACCTCTCTCCAAAACCATGAATGAGCAGGTCACTGCCCTGCGCGATTGGGCACGACAGCGGGCTAGGCCCGCAGCAGCCTCCTTCGCTGAGTATCAGCGGATGGAGTTTTAACAGGCTTTTTCTTCAGGTATGCCCTGAAGAAAGGGGCTAGCCCTTGAGCTAGCAGCGTCCGAACCCGATAGCTGGAAGCTTGCTTCCGTTATCCTCTCTCTCGAAAATCTCGTTGTCTCTCTCAAGTTCTCTCCAGGAGGAAACCCGATGTCTCATTTCAGTACCCTACGCACCAAGGTCACTGATTCTGAAGTGCTCATGACTTCCCTACGGGATCTGGGCATCACGGTCAAGAGCGAAGCCGATGTCCGTGGTTACAACGGTCAGCGCGTTCGTTCTGACATTGTTGCGGTTCTAGAAGGTGATTACGATTTGGGCTGGTCTCGCAATGCCGACGGCAGCTTTGATCTGATTGCTGATCTATGGGGTGTGGCTAAGAAGCATAATCAAACTGAGTTGATTAATTCCATCAACCAGAAGTATGCCGTCAACAAGACCTTGGCTGAGGTTAAGCGCCCTGGTCTGCAAAATGCCAACGTCAAGTTGGTGCTGCAATAAGCAACCCATGTGTTCCCAGCTTTTGTGGGCTGCTCTGACTAGGGCAGCCCATTTTTTATGGCTGATGCTTCACATCAAAGGAATCAACATCTAAGGTCTGAAAATGGGGGCGGGCTCGTCGGTATCGGTAAGGGGAAAGTCCAGCACTGGCTGAGCGATCGCCACAATACGCTCAAAATTTTCGACAACGCTGGGGTAAATTTCTTCAGGAATAGGCAAGTTGAGTAGCTTTGCCGTTTGATCAACATAATCTCCCCAATCTTGAGAACACTGAGCATTTTCCATCGGTTGTCAGCTCCTGACCGGTTCAATGGGGGCAAGTTTAGCTCATCGGTGCCAAGTAAGTAACCTCAACCTCAGTTCGGGATAAGGAAAGGAGGGTCTTTGTAAGTTGAAATCAACTTTGGTGAGCTTCCACCGGCAGCACTATCGCAACTTTAAAGCGTTTTACTGTCAACATGTGTGCGTCCATTGGCGGGAAGCCTTTCCGGGCATTGTGAGCTACAACCGACTTGTAGATGGGATTCTGGCAATGGGTCGTTCAAAGCTTCGGTGCAACCTCGGTGGTGCCGTAGAGTTCCGGTAATTCCCGCGCGGCCGGCAGGGTTTTGTTGGCGTCGTTAGTCTCGATGTAGCCGGTGTAGTAGGCCCCCTCCTCAATTTCTAAGGCACCCGCCACCACATCGCCCTCTAAGCGGGCAGTGCGGCTGAGGGTGAGCTTGCCCTTGGCAAAGACTCGCGCTTTTAAGACTCCTTGCACAATAATGTTGTGGGCTTTGACCTCTGGCCCCTCGACTAAGCCCGTTGACGAGATCTCCAGGTCCCCTTGGATATCGACGGTGCCGTGGACAATACCATCCACCCGCAGCATGCCCTCGGCATGGAGAACGCCCTCAAACTCGGTTTTCTGGCTGATATAGGTGAGTAGTGGGGCTGATTTGCGTCTGAACATGGATCAAGCAAGCCTCTTAGTAATCGTGACGGTAAAACCCGTGTATTTGGATGTGGATTAGCCGTGGGATAACCCCTATGACTTGAAGCCCCTGAAATTCTCGATAGTGATCAGCATAGAGGAAAACTTGGATTCAAATAAGCCCTATGTCTAGGGTTCTGGCGGAAAGAACTGTCGGAAGTCCTCGTCGCGATCGCTCAGTCCCACCCAAGCCAAGTCCTGCTTTTCAAATCGCGTCACCAATTGCTGACAAGCGGGCCGCTCTGTGGCGTAATGGCCCGCATCCATCAGAATCAGGCCGCGATCGCGGGCGGTTTGAAACTGATGAAACTTGCAGTCCGAGGTGAGATAGACCTGTGCCCCGGTATCCGCCACCTCATCAATGAAGCTGGCCCCGGACCCGCCTAGTACCGCAACCCGCTGGACCGGTTCCTGAAGGTCCACTCCAGGGGAATGGAGCAACTTCGGCGGTGATAAAACTGTTTGGATTTGAGTGAGTAGGGTTTGCAATGCCACGGGTTCAGACAAGTTGCCGACGCGGCCATAGCCCACGCCCGGTTGGGTGGGCACCACTGGGGTGACCTCTTGCAGGCCCAGCTTTTGGGCTAAGATATCCGCCGTCCCATCGGCCACCTGATCAAAATTGGTGTGGGCACTGTAGACGCCAATGCCGTTGCGAATCGCCAGCAGCACCATTTCTCCCACGGGATCAGCCGCTTTCACTGATTTCAAAGGGCTAAAAATCAGCGGATGGTGGGCAAAGATCAAGTTCACCGGGATGCCCCGCTGTTGGAGGGCGATCGCCTCCGCCATCACTGCCAGAGTGGGCGTCAGGCAGACCAGCACCCCCGCCGGATCTGACAAAATGCCCGGTTGAATTTGCCAGCCACAGTTGTCCCAGCTCTCTTGCCAGGTGGGGGGTGCCCAGGTTTCAAACTCGCTAATCAGCGCTGCAACCGTCTTCTTCATGGGTGTGATCCCTCCCTGTGATTAGCCTCAGTTTAGGATTAGCGCCTCAAAATGAGAATCGCAGGCTACCAGGCCAACTTTGAGGAACTCGCCCCTGCTCTAATGGGCCGCTATGCCGCTATAGGTAAGGGCCAGCAGTGCATCCTCATGATTCGGGGCTGAGGACGCTGGGGCGAAACCGGCAGGGTGGGCCTGGGTTGCAGGGTTGTCCTTGAGATAGATAGCCAGCATTTGATGGGCAGCTTGGACAGACGCCAAGTCATAGCGGAGGCGAAATCGATAAGGCTTAAGGGCGCGTACGCCCTTAGGAACCGGCTCCCAAAGCTCTAAGGTGACCCCGTGCTCTTGGGGAATGAAGCGATAGTGAATTTCAGGGGAGTTGAGCTGGGTGGCCGCCATGAAAACCTCTAGAGCAACGATAATCGGGTGCTATGGTCCTTTTTCCAGGGCAAAATTTTCCTGCTCCGGACAGGGGCAGCCCCTGGGGACAAAGTTGGGCATTCCTACTGAGATCCGCCTGTGACCTGGAAAACAGGGCAGTGGTCTGGGAAGGCAACCCGTGATCGATAATGGCGAAGACCGTCCATTGGAGTCCCCCTGCCCCATGCCTGATAGCTCTTCCGCTGACATCGTGATTTTGTCTAACGGTCCGGGTGAAATCACCACCTGGGTGAAACCCGTGGTCCGGGCCTTGCGGACTCAGGCAGGCGGCGCTCGCATTTCTGTGGTGCTGTCGCCCTGCCCCCACGGCACCGGTCAAGAGGCCGAGATTGCCCGTCAATATCCTGAGGTGGATCGCGTCCAAGCTGCCGAGCATTTCTGGCCCTTTTTGCTGTGGGGTAAAACCGCTGCCGATTGGGATTGGCGGGAGCAGGGGGTGGTGCTCTTTCTCGGCGGGGATCAGGTCTACCCGGTTTTAGTGGGGCGGCGGCTGGGATACAAAACCGTGATTTATGCCGAGTGGTTTGCCAATTGGCGGCGGTGGGTGGATGCCTATGGGGTGATGAATGCCCGGTTGGTTGAGCAAACCCCAGCGGCCTTCCAAGCTAAGTTCACGGTGGTCGGAGACCTAATGAGCGATAGCCAAACGGTGGCGGACGGGGCGGAAATTGCCCAGCAGCTTGGCCTCACCCCAGACACAGAATTAATCGGCATCTTGCCAGGATCGAAGCGATCAAAGCTGACTCAGGGGGTGCCGCTGATGCTGGGGGCTGCTGCCTATGTGGGCGAGCGCCGCCCCCAGGCCCGATTTGTGATTCCCGTCGCACCGACCGTGCAGTTAGAAGATCTGGCCAACTACACCAGCCCTGAGCACAACCCCATGGTGACTGTGCTTGGCAGCCCAGCCATGACCGTAATGCGTCCCGATCAGCCTGGGCAGTTGCCTTATCTCAAAACCGATCAGGGCACCCAGATCTTTTTGTGGCAATCTTTTCCCAGCCATAGCGTCACCAGTCAGTGCCAGGTCTGTCTCACCACCGTCGGGGCCAACACGGCGGAGCTAGGTGCCTTAGGGGTGCCGATGGTGGTGCTGCTGCCCACC
Organism: Leptolyngbyaceae cyanobacterium; assembly: GCA_050043365.1. Classification (GTDB taxonomy): domain Bacteria; phylum Cyanobacteriota; class Cyanobacteriia; order Phormidesmidales; family Phormidesmidaceae; genus PCC-6406. The sequence continues at coordinate 5,912 of JBHJIP010000233.1, read as the reverse complement.
CAGCAGTTGGACGCCATGAATGCCTGGGATGGATTATTGGGGCTGATCATCAATTTACCTCTGGTGGGCAAACCCCTGAACCGCCTCGTCAATCGAGTCATATTTGCCTACCTGAGTCGGAAAGGCAAACTCTTTGCCTGGCCTAACATTTGGGCGGGTCGAGAGGTGGTGCCAGAACTGTTTGGCAAAATCACCCTTCAACAGGTGGGCGATCGCATCTTGGCCTATCTAGAGCATCCCGAGACATTGGCCACCGTGCGGCAAAACCTACAGGCGGTGCGAGGTGAACCCGGTGCGGCTCAAAAGCTGGCTGCACTCACCCTACAAACCTTAAGCGGGGGATCGGTCTAAACGGCCAACAAAAAGGTGCAGGGGTTGTTCGCCCCTGCACCTTTTTGTAATTGTTGAATGTTGACGGCGCGACCCAGAATTGAGCGCTTAGGAGGCCATGGCCACTTCAACGGTTTCCTGAAGTTGACCATTCTGATACATCTCGATCAGAATGTCAGAGCCTCCCAAGAATTCCCCATTTAAATAGACCTGAGGAATGGTGGGCCAGTTAGAAAACTCCTTGATGCCCTGGCGAACGTCATAGTCTGAAAGCACATCAAAAGTCTCAAACGGGACCCCGAGTACATTCAGAATTTGCACAACATTATTGGAGAAACCGCACTGGGGCATGAGCTTAGTGCCCTTCATAAACACCATGATGGTGCTGCCATTGATCAGGGTTTCAATCCGCTCTTTAATCTCGGGTGTCATGGGTTTTATGGGTGAGTTAAGGACAGTTGGACGCAGCGATCGCGTAATAAAGGCAAACCTAAGATTGCAGGGCCGACCATTTTTCGGGGGTGTAAGTCTTTAAAGCTAGGGCATGAATGTCATTGGTAGACATCGCCTCCTGAACCGTCTTGTAGACCAATTGGTGCTGCTTAACTAAGGTCAACCCTTCAAAATTGGCAGATACCACCGTTGCCTCAAAATGATCGCCACCGCCGGTCAAATCGTTAATCTGAACTTCCGCATCCGGGAGGCCGGTTTTGATCATTGTGATGACTTGATCTGGGTTAATCATAGATAATGTCCTTCCCCAAAACCCAACTCAAGACTGGGCAATACAGTTTTTCAGTGTAGCGAATGAGTCGAGCCCTTGTGGAGGTTTCGGAACCTTTGCAAGGGCCATAACCCAGGCAAATGATTACGAGTCATAGGGTGCATCAACAAAGCCCAGCTCAAACAGTTGCTGATAGGCGCGGTTGCCTAAATCTCGGGTGGGCTGTTGGCTGCGCAATACGTCCATCAACAGCGGAATCGCCAGCTCAGGCTGATTTTCTCGGCGGTAAAGTAATGCCAGTTGATAGTTAGTTTGATCGCGCTTTTGGGCCGTTTCTAAGGCTAAAGCACGGTTGCTAGAGACTTGGCGGCTGTCAATGCCCACAAACATCCCTGACAGCTCTTGATAATAGGTTGAAAGCTCGTTGTACAGGTCGCTGGCGGCTTCAAGGCGCGTAATCGCTAAATCTATATTTTGAGTCGAAATCGCTTGAGCGGCCTCAGCGGCTAGGCGATCAGCCGCCTCAACGCTAAACGTGGTGTTCGGACTGGTGGTCTGGAGTTCCGAGGTCGGAATCGGATCCGCATCAGATTGTGCGAGGGCCGGACCCGTGGCGGCACCCAGCAGTCCGAAAGCGACAACCGTGCCACTAAGGCAGCTCAGTAGAGAAATGGGCCGGAAGAACGGAAGGGCAGCCATAAATTACCTGAAGTGTTACTAAACGTGAACGGTTCAAACCCTGGGGTATCTTATCATTTCGACTAAAGATCACATGTCAATACAAGGTGTCGTTGGGTCAGGATTGAGTATCCGCCATGACGCGCCCAGTTGTTTCAGGTTCCAGAGGGGTGGAGATGGGCCATGACTCAAGGTCGTTCAATGGATGCAGGCCCTGCTCAGGTCGGCTTGACGTTGCAGCGCGGTGGCGAAGAACTGCTGCTAGAAAAAGCCCGCGATCGCCTCACCATACGCCTAAGCGACGCCAGTTCTCTGGATGTCTTACAAGCCCAAATTCAACCCCAATGGGTGCGCCCCGTTGCCCAAGGTCAACTGATCGAGTGTGGCATTCAGGCCGAGCGCTTAGAACATTGCCTGCAGCGCCTTCGTCAGCAGCCCGACGTGCAGTTCGCCAGCCACGTCTACTATTTAGCCCGCCACCCCGAAACCTGGATTTACCTAACTGAGCAAATCACCCTGCAGTTTACGCCCCAGTTGGGACCGGAGCAGCGCTCAGCCCTGATCGAGCCGCAGGGATTAGCGGTGCTGTCTCCCCTAGCGGGATTGCCCAATACCTTTATCTGCGTTGCCACCCCCCAAGCCCAAGAAAACCCGATCAAAATTGCCAATCGCCTGATGGCCCGTGAAGCGGTGCTAACCGCTGAACCGAACGTGGTGATCACCACGGAACCTCTGTATCGCCCTCAAGATGGGCTTTACACCCAGCAGTGGCATTTGAATGCGGGCAGCGGGGTGGATGTGCGCACGGATGCGGATATTTCTGTAGAGGTCGCCTGGGAGGTGACGACAGGGGCGCGATCGGTGGTGGTCGCCGTCAGTGATGACGCTTTTGATTTGCACCATCCTGATTTGCAGGGCTTAGGCAAGCTGGTTGCCCCTAAAGATTTAAAAGCCCGAGATGCAGTGCCTTTGCCCACCGGCAGTGACGAAAGCCATGGTACCGCCTGCGCAGGTTTGGCCATCGGCGAAGAAAACCAATCGGGCATTGTGGGGGTGGCTCCAGGCTGTGGGTTTATGCCGATCCGCACCACCGGTTTCTTAGACGATAGTTCGATCGAAACCCTGTTTCAGTGGGCGGTCAACCAGGGGGCGGCGGTAATTTCCTGTAGTTGGTCGGCGGCGGCGGTGTATTTCCCTTTGTCGCTCCGACAGCGTCAGGCGTTGACCCAGGCCGCGACCCAGGGACGGGATGGCAAGGGTTGCGTGATTGTCTTCTCAGCAGGCAATGCCAATCGCCCCGTCAGCGGCACCATCCAGGAGCAGGGCTGGCCGCAAAATGCCCTCAGCGGCAGCACCACCTGGCTGAGCGGGTTTGCGGTGCATCCCGATGTGATTGCCGTGTCGGCCTGCACCAGTCTGAATCGCAAGGCCGCCTACAGCAATTGGGGCGACCACATCGCCGTTGTCGCCCCCAGCAACAATGCTTCCCCGAATATGGCTCTGCCTTCGGTGGGCACGGTTTCCACAGGGCCGCAGATCAAGACGCGGCTGACGGGGCGCGGCATGGTGACGAGCGATCGCGTTGGCGGCAGCGGCTACAGCAACAGCGCCTATACCCAAACCTTTGGGGGCACCTCCAGTGCATGCCCGGTGGTGGCGGGGGTGGCGGGACTGGTGCTTTCGGCGAACCCTGACTTGACGGCCCGAGAGGTCAAGCAGATCTTGCAGGAAACCGCAGACAAAATCATTGACACCACCCCGGACCCGCAACTGGGTTTCAGTCTCGGCACCTATGACAACAATGGTCATTCTCAATGGTTTGGCTACGGGCGGGTGAATGCGGCCCGAGCGGTGCAGGTGGCGCGACAACGGGCGGAGCAGGGGCAGCAGTATAGTCAGACCGTTACCCAATCAGACAATGCTGCGGCCACGATTCCCGATGGTGATGCCCGAGGGCTGACTCGCAGCTTGAGGGTATCTACGCAAGCTACGGTTAAGGATATTCAGCTGCAGGTCACGGTGAGCCATGAATATCTGAGTGATTTAACCCTGAGTTTGTTCGCGCCTTCGGGTACGTCGGTGCTGTTGCAGGGGCGCACTTTGGGTAATCAGTCTTATTTAGATCAGGTTTACACCCTCAAAACGACCCCGACCCTGAGTCGGTTGCTGGGAGAGAATGCGGCTGGAGTCTGGCGGTTGCAGGCGATCGATCATGCACCGGGCCACACCGGCACGTTGCAGCAGTGGCAGCTGACCTTAGCCCTGGACTAATCTCTGCTTTTCTCCAGCGGCTTAATGAAGCAGACTACCCGCTCCACTTCTTGAAAGCCCATCTGGGTATGGAAGGCGTAGCTATCGGTGTTTTCGATCAAGGCATTGGAAGCTAGCTCGATGCAGCCCTGATCTAGCGCCCACTGCTCTGCGAATTAGATTAGGGCGCTGCCAATGCCCTGGTGTCGATAGGCGTCATCAACGTAGATGCCTTCTACATAGGCGACAGGCTTTTGGGTGGCACCGGGCACGTATTCGTAGCGCTGGGCCAGGTTTATGAAGGCGATCGCTGGCCCTCCTTCATCCCGCACCAAAAATCCTGCCTCTCGCGGAGACTGCAGGATCTCGGTCAGGGTATCGCGCATATCTTGAATGTCATCTTCCCCTTCTTCTGGCCAAAGCTTGAGCGCTAGAGCAAGCCAATCTTCGAAATCGGCCCGAGTAATAGCACTGATATCAATATCAGGCAGATGCTTGGAAGTGTTCGTCATAAATTTCTTTCCGCACCGATACACTACAACGCATACCAGTGGAGCACAGTGGATATGGCGGACGAAATCATTTTGGTTACAGAAGATTCCCCAGAGGGTGAAAAAGGCCTATGGGGGGATGCGCGAGATGTGGTGCGGCGGCTGCGAGAGGTGCGGCTATCACCCGAATTGCTAGAGCAAAATATGCTGAGCTTTCTGAAGATGGTGGCGCGGCTATTCCGGCAAGTAGACTCCGTGATGGGAGCCGATGCGGACCTAAAGCTAGAAGAAGTCGAGTTATCCATGGAAATCAGTGCGGAAGGCGAAGTTAAACTTGTCGCAGGTGGATAAGCTGCTGGTAAAGGTGCGATCACCCTTAAGTTCAAGCGACCTGACTCGAAATAATGCCCCGACACATTGCTCTGATTATTGGCATCGGTAACTATCAGTTTTTGCCAAAGCTAGCCTATGCACAAAAAGATGCTGAGCTGATGGGGCAGTTTCTCACAGAGACGGCAGGCTTTAGCGATAAACAAGGAGGCGGAATCTGCCTCTGCACCAATACATCCGAAGATTACCAAGGCTATAGCACTCGGCCCAGCCGAGCTGGTCTTAGGCGGATCCTGCGTAAGTGCTTTGACAAAAAATTTCTCAACCCAGAAGACAGCTTTTGGTTTTTCTTTAGTGGCCATGGGCTGCACTATGGCGACAAAGACTATTTAATGCCCGTAGACGGGGATCCAGAAGAACCTGACGAAACGGCAATTGAATTGAACTACGTTACCGAGCGCTTAACCCGTAGCGGTGCGGGTCATGTGGTGGTGATTTTGGATGCCTGTCGCAGCCAAGGGCAAAAGAGTGGCCAGCTAGACTTTGGCCAAGACTTAGCAAAGGGTGTCACCACCATCTTTTCTTGCCATCCTAAGGAACCATCTTATGAAATTGGCGAACCCATTTGTCAGAGCGCCTTTACTTATGTGCTGTTGCAGAGCTTTAGACAACAAACGGCTGAGACAGCCTTAACCGTTTTGCAACTTGAGAAGCATCTGCAAGCGGAAATCAGAACACTTAGCGAAGGCCACTCCAAACCCTTGCAAAAACCTCATATCCGTTGCGACTTTGCTGCCAGCAGCAATAAGATTTTGCTCCCCCATTTACAGGTACCGCTAACTGTAGAACAGTTGAAAGCTCAGGCGTTTAGAGCTGAGGCATTGTCAGATTGGGGTCAAGCAAAACAGTTTTGGTTGCAAGTGTTGAATCGTGCTGCCGCCCATACTGCAGATCATCAGAGGATATTTGGAAACACGTAGAGCTTCTAATGCGTCACGCCAACCTGCGGAACATGACACTGTTCTTGGCGAGGTAGAAGATTGCTTCAGATTTTTCAGCCAATCGCTCTTAATCAACATTGAGCCGTCGACACCAGTGCAACCAGCCAT
>JBHJIP010000232.1:0-5490 GCA_050043365.1 Leptolyngbyaceae cyanobacterium | reverse complement strand
CCAGTAAAAGTCCACCTAAGGCCTATGCTTCTCAACGAAAACGGCTTGCTTTAGAGCAGCGCATAGAGTTCAACAAGGTGATCAGATTCTCATGGTGAGACTGACTAAGATGCTGAAAAGTTTTCTGCACCACTAAGGCTGGGTCGCTTGAAATAATGTGAAGCGCACGTTCATAAGCAGAAAGGACCTGACACACAGCAAGGTATTGCTTTCTGGGCATTGACAAGATCTTTTCAAACCAGCAAGAAAGGGATTCTATTTCCTTGTGAAGAGATCTTGAGTTGTTGCCAAAAACTTCAGGCAAAATCTTGCCAGGAATTAAGTCATGCACTACAGAATGTAGTGTATTGCAATGACTTTCAACTTCTTTCGGTGATGTTCCAAAAAATAAGTTCAGCTTTAAGATAAGTAAACGACGGATTTGTTCGCTTATCTCATCTATCGGTGTGGTGACTGATCCAGCGCCGTAGAATATTGATCGGTTATTAATCACCAGTGTCCAGGAGTAAGCGCCAGACACTAAACCTCCATCACTCATAAAGAAGGCGGGACTCAAGAAGGTTGAATGTGGAAATTCTTGCTTGCAGAACAGGCTTCTGACTTCTTGTTTAAGATGTATCTGACTACTTTCAATATGTGCTAGCCAATAAATCTTTTGAAGCATTGTAAATTCAAAAAAATAGCGATAAATTCAGGTGGTGTATAAAGCCTATTATGCTGAATCACCTGTAAGAACTAATCATGTCATGCTTATAAATCTAAAACCCTTAGCTGATTTGCGAGATGCTGTCGGGATTGGTCTGATGTGCTAGAAACTTTGAATAGCTAATTTCGGTTCAATTCAAAACTTGTTATAAGTCAAGTTTATTATAGTCTTGATTTTAGTGGGATTCACCACAAAAATATGCATGAAACGACTATAGATCAGGTAGCTGAAAAACTACATCTGTGACTAATTTAAAGCCAGGAAAAGTCCTGGAAATAAGTTTCTCCCCTGCCACAAAACGCTGCATTTGATACTCTTCCCCCTCAAGCTGGCAAACCGTAATGATTGGTTGCTTAGGCTGTCCAATATGTCGTACTGCCCCTAAAGCTCGGAAATCCACCAGCCAGTACTCTGCAATGCCCATGGCTTCATATTCCACGAGCTTATGGCCATAATCATCTCGCCAGTTGGTACTCACCACCTCAATCACTAACGGCACTGTTGCCCCATGTTGAATGACTGAAGCTGTCGGCCAGAGAGGCTCTTGCTTAAGATGATCGCGATTTAGGACTACCACATCAGGTAGGTATCCGGACCCCTCTGCCTGGGGCTCAATCAGACAATTGCGGGGAATGGAATAAGGGAGATTTTGCCGCCGAATTTCAAAATTCAGCTCTGCCGCTAAAAAGCCTGCCACATCTTCATGGGGACCCGTCGGCAGCCTTTCAACCACACTCCCCTCAATCAACTCGTACCGGCGACCATCTTCTGGATACCAAGCCAGAAATTCGTCAAACCGCATTGGGCTCGTTGCCCGCACCTGAACCATAGGGCTTCCTCAATCCATTGGTTCCTTACTGGTCAGAATAGCGCTTGATATTGCAATCCTGCTGTTTGCGGACCATCCGTACCATTTGTGCAATAGTTATCTGTAAGCTAGCTTAAGCAGTCAGTGTAGCTTCCAAAATCAAGATTGCGGAGGACATTCGACATGACAGTCCAAGAACTGATCAATGCTGCGCAGCAACTGAGTCTGACGGACCAAATTCGTTTGGCCAGTCAACTTATGCAGCTCGTTGTCCAAAAAATACAACCAGCCTCATCCAGTGAAATTCCGGCGGCTCCAGCAGATGATCCGCTAGTGGGGCTTTTCTCTGGTTCACCAGAATTGGCCAGCCAGTCTCAGGAAGCTCTCCGTCAAGAAGTCAATTCAAACTCCGGCTTCACATGGAAAGAGTCATAGCCGACACTGGATTTGTCGTTGCTTTGGCTAACCGCTCAGATCAGTATCACGCTAACGTTGTTCCCATTTACCGACAATATCCTCAGATTTTTCTGCCTCAGCTAGTTCTGGTCGAAGTTGCCTATTTAATCGGTCGAGATGCAGGCATCCCGACCGTGGTTAAATTCCTACAAAGTCTACCTGACAGCCGATTTGAGCTAGTAGCGGCTGAAGATCAAGATATAGCTCTGGCCAGAAAGCCTCCGGCACGTTTGAAGGCTCTAAGCCTCTATCCACAGGCTTTCTGGCGTCGCCAATGCTGCAAGCTTTGCGCCATTGGCTATATTATTCGTGTCGCTAGCATTTTGGAGCGATATATCGATAGCAAAGTTGATTTTGTCGATGCCTGTGTGATGGCAATGGCAGAACGGCTCAATATCCTAACCATACTGACGATTGATCAACGAGATTTTAGGTTGTTCAGGCCCAGTCACTGCGAGAGCTTTACCTTATTGCCATAGATACTGAGCCCTGCTCGGTCTTGCTTCGAACTGAATCTACTTATAGCTGCATTGGCTCAGTTGCACATTCTCAAACGGCAGTTCTTCCTTATGCAGAACTGGGTCTGTGCCTTGATGCTCCCAAGCCGCCACATAGGCAAACTGCGCGTCATCGCGCTTTGCCTCCCCTTCCTCCTCGGTTTGATGCTCTTCGCGGAAGTGGCCGCCGCAGGGCTCTTCTCGGTGTAGGGCATCTCGGGCCATCAGTTCGGCTAACTCCATAAAGTCAGTGACCCGTCGGCAGCATTTCAACCACACGCCCCTCAATCAACTCGTACCAGCGACCATCTTCTGGATACCAAGCCAGAAACTCGTCAAACCGCATTGGGCTCGTTGCCCGCCCCTGAACCATAGGGCTCCCTCAATCCATTGGTTCCTTACTGGCCAGAATAGCGCTTGATATTGTAATCCTACCGCTTGAACCCACCCGTACCGTTTGTGTAATGGTGGTCAGTAAGCTGGCCCATAGCAGTCGCCAGTCCGGTTAGGACAAGACTGCGACCCACGCTGCTTGTATGCAAAGCATCAAAGCGATCTTAGGTGTCTTCAGCAAAGTGACCATGCCCCATCTGTCCAATCCCATCAAAGCCTAATCGGTAGCCGAATTACGAATTGAGTGCCTTGCCCAGGAGTTGAGAAACAAAGCAGCTGACCATTGTGGGTCTCAGTGATAATTTGACTGGCGACCGCCAACCCCATTCCCGTACCTTTGCCCACCGGTTTGGTGGTGAAGAAGGGATCGAAAATCTGCTCCTCGATATCACTGGAAATGCCAATCCCATTGTCAGTAATCGCAATTTCCACCTGTTCATCAGCGATTAGCTCAGTCCGAATCGTGATTTCCGCCGGGGTTCGTTTCAAGTCATGGCCCGCTGCCCCAGACTCCTCTAGGGCATCAATCGCATTCGATAAGAGGCTAATAAAAACCTGGTTGAGTTGTCCGGCATAGCATTCAACCAACGGGAGTTCACCGTATTTTCGGGTGATCTTGATTTCTGCACATTGAGGATTGGCCTTGAGGCGATGGTTCAGAAGCGTTAAGGTGCTTTCAATACCCTCATGGACATCAACAGTTTTAAAGGTTGCTTCATCCAGCCGAGAGAAGTTGCGGAGTGATAAAACAATGGTGCGAATCCGCTCAGAACCGGTTCGCATTGAGGCGAGTAACTTCGGCAGATCCTCTTGCAAGAAATCTAGCTCAATTTCTTCAATCTCCGCCTCAATTTCAGGATCTGGATCAGTCCATTTACGTTGATATAAATCAATCAAATCTAGAACGTCACGGGTATATTGCTCAACATGTTGTAGATTCCCATGAATAAAATTTACCGGGTTATTGATTTCATGGGCAATGCCCGCAACCAGTTGATTCAAGCCTACCCGTTTTGCGGTCCGCACCAGTTGGGTCTGATCTCGATGAACATCCTGAAGGGTTTGCTTGAGTTCCTGGGCCTGTTGCTCACTTTTAACCTGCCTCAGCCCTGAACGCACCAACAACAAAGAACCGATCGCAATTAAGACAGACACACCCACAAAAAAGAGTGAAAGCTGTTCGCGAATCACATGGGACCGCTGAGCAATAACCGATTTGGGTACATAGGAAATCAGTTTCCAATAATAAGACTCTGCTTTTTTTGAGTCGGCAGCATCTTCATACTCTAAATCTTTCGATATATCTTGGACTGCCAATAATGGATAAATCGTCTTGAAGGTATAGAGACCTGACCGCGTTTGAAACTGACCTGTCTCTTGATTTCTGATTTTCTGCCAAGCCTGAGGGTGACGATTGGCAAAGGTGAGTTCTTGGCGATCGGGGTACATAAATCCCCATTCATCTTCTGATTCAGGGGCCTTTAGCCAATACCCTTCAGCATTGAGCAGAATGAAATCACCAGCGGATTGGGCATTCTCAGAGGATAATTCTTGCAGAAACTCATTAGCCAAATAATTGATCGCAACCACCCCTAAGACATTATCTTGATCGTCTAATATCAGCGTTCCAAAACGGATGGTGGGTTTGAGGGGTTGTTCAATTTTACCAAAATCAACGTTTAAATCTAAGGGAGAGACAAATATCTGTCCCTTAGATAATTCCATCGTCTCTGTGAACCAGTAGCGATCAGACTTATTCTGAAGCTGAAATTGGGAAACAACTCTGGGTCGGCCTAGGTTAAAATTGATTCGAATAATTTCCCGACCCGTCTTATTTAAAAAACGGATCTGGTCATAGCTACCCTTTTCTCTGGAGATCACCAGGGACTCATTGGACAAAATCGCTCGCGACTCAAGCCTTGCCTCCAAATCACTGATTGGGGCCAGTATTATCTGCAGATCGTTTTGATTGGCAAGTATCATCACATCTGCTCGAATCCCGCTGAAGCGGTTATCAAAAGCAGCGGCTTTGACATCAATCTCGCGACGTTCAGTTTCAGCGATTTCGTTATGAATTAAGTTTCGTTGAATCTGATAAACAGCCAGCAATCCTGCTCCAAATAGGAGTGTTAAAGGCAGGAAAAATCTAAGAAACTTTTGCCTAGAATGCTTGTATTTACGTAGATTGTTTCCAAGGATATTTGGCATGGAGAGGACATGAAAAATAGTCGTGGTTACCTGTTTTTTCAGAAATATAAATGTTATTAATTCATTTGCATAAATGTACTTTCTAAACGATTCTAGCGCGCAGATAGTGACTGTATCATCTAGAAATAATTTGAAATGCTTGGGCTACAAACCAATACGACAGCGTATTTCTGATGGGTTTTAAGCACATGAAAACCAATTTTTCCCATGGAGATTGTTACGGTCAAGGTCGCTACTAAATCGACTCACCGCGCCAATGCCGAGCAAACGGCTTAGGGCATTTACCTTAGTGGTGCAGAAAACTTTTCAGCATCTTAGTCAGTCTCACCATGAGAATCTGATCACCTTGTTGAACTCTATGCGCTGCTCTAAAGCAAGCCGTTTTCGTTGAGAAGCATAGGCCTTAGGTGGACTTTTACTGG
>JBHJIP010000231.1:0-35601 GCA_050043365.1 Leptolyngbyaceae cyanobacterium | reverse complement strand
GGAGAGGAGGATGCTCCATGAGCTTAGTTCTAAGTTGGGGAACTTGAGCTTCTCATGGAGTGCCTCTTTCAAAAACCTCTGTCTCAAATGAGACTCACCTATTCAAAGGGGTTGCAGGACTTTTCTGCACCACTAAGCTATCTATCTGTACGTTGATGGATGGGGATTATGGAATTCAGCAATTTCAGGCCAATCAGACTATCGTTTCTTCAACCTTTCCAGGTTTAAAACTAACGGCTGAACAGGTGTTGAAGGCTGGCAGGTGAAATCGCCATAACTCGATTTGTCCGTCACACTAAATTCCCGATGTTTGCCAAGCTTAAATGACAGCTTCTGCCAGGCTAAACTCCCCCGTTTCCCTGAGCGCATCTAAAAATGCGTAGAGTGCCGGAGTTTGTAGTGCCTCCTTCAAGAGTGAAGCCCCAATCGGGCGGGTTAGAGAAAACGGTAGCCGACACACCCGTACCCCGTCTGGAATCGGTTCTGCTGCCAAACGCGGCAAAATCGCCACGCCTAAGCCCTGCTGCACCATCCCCGTCATCGATGAATCATGACGGATGCGGTAATGCACCTTGAGTGGATTTTCCAAGCTGGCAAAATACTTTTCAATGCGGGCAAAGCAACTGTTGTGGGCCGATGCTATTAAGGTCTGGTTGGCCAGATCTTCTAGCGTCAGTTGAGCGTCCCGTAGGCCGCTGGTGGGGGGCAGTAGGGCAATATATTCATCATCCAAAATCGGCAAGGTTTCAAACTCCTCACCCACCATTAATTCCGCGACACACACATCAACTTGCCCTTGCAATAGCGCTTGTTTGATTTGGTAGACCTCATCCAGCTCCAGCAAGGTGATTTGAATATCGGGGTAACGACTGTGGAGTCGGGCGATCGCCCCTGGCAATACATGGGTAGAAATGCTGCGAAAGGAGCCAACCCTGACCGTCCCGCCCTTGAGGCCCTTTTCTTGATCGGCAGTGCTGAGTAGCGCTTCTAATTCCCCTTGAATGGCGCGGGCATGGGCGACAGCGCGTTCTCCAACGGGGGTAAGCTGAGCTCCGTGACGCCCGCGCGTAAACAGCACCACCCCTAACTCGGTCTCTAAAGTGGCAATCGCATGGCTGATGGTGGACTGGTTCACATCCAGTTGCAGCGCCGCCTCACTAAAGTTGCCGTGATCAGCAACAGCTAATAAGGCCCGCAGTTGTGAAAGCTTCAGTTTCCAGGGACTCATGGAAAAAACGGAGCGGTTCGCCACGCTCTCAGGCTATCGCACCCATCGATAGAACTGATATCGATTTTGTGCATACCCGCCATTCATGCCATGGTTTGGCACCCCAAAACCCCGTCGCTACAGTGAGGTCAACGGGGGCAATTACCGCTCCTGCATTCGCTCCACACCACTCACTCCACGTATAAGGGGGCCATCATGAATAGCTACACCAATTCCAACCAACTACCCCTCGAACAGCAACGCCGCCACCTGGAAGCGCTGCTTCAAACCCCATCGTCTTCTGGCAATGGATTAAGCCAAGCCCTGACCCAAATGGGTAAAGGTCTCGTTCATTGGTTGACCAGTGGTTCCCAGCCGCGCATCACTCAGATCCAGCGGGGCGATACCGAAATGTGGAAGGTCTACGACCCCATTGATAGCCAAGTTTTGTACTTTGACCATGAAGATCAGGTCCGTGCTTGGCTAGACGATCGCCATAACGGCTAGGGTACAGCCCCTGCTTTCCATCCCGACTGGCTAGCCGCTTTAAGCGGGGCGGGAAGCAGGGGCCATATGCGTGAATCTCACTGATGACAGCAATGCCCTGGGCCGATTTATCGATTCGTGCCCTTCGGTGGGTTATCGAGGGCATCCATAAGAGGTGCCCCACATCGATTATCGCGAGGCGTAACGCGCTGTAGCCAGGTATTGTCTTTTCAAGAAATGTCCTGGGGGGTGCGGGGTTGTGTTGGGTGGGGGGTGAGGCTGTCTCCCTTGCTCCCTTGCGTTCCGCAACGGCCATAGAGCTAGGCTACCAACGCTGAACTAAATCGGAAAACTGGCAGCGATCGCCTTCGCATCCAGACCCAGGTGCTGCGCATACTTTTGAATCAACCGCTGCACATAAAAGGGCTGAGGTAAGTCATCCAGATTACCTGCTTCCATTGCCCTGAGTTGGTGCATTTGAATGAACGTCTGCATATACACCCCCTCCAAAGAAAGCTGCTGCTCAGAGCGGGTCTGGTGCAAAATCTGACCAATACTTGTCAACGCTTTTTGCTGAGCCTCTTGCAGGGCCTCTAAACCCGCATTCGCTAAGTTGCTAGCAAAACCACTGTGGGTGCTGCCAAAGAAGGGCGAATGTTGTCCTGCATCAGGGCGGGGAGCGGCAATGGGCCGAGGGGTGGGCGTATTGGTTTCTGATAACGTGATTTCGGAGTTCCCGTCTTCGGCCAAATGTTGTTCAACCTGGCTGTCGAGGCGGTAACGATTGAGCAGGCCCATTGCCACTAGCATCGTCACCGGGAGTGAGGCGATCGCCAGTTGCTGCACGGCCAAGGACGCGGCTGCGCCGACCCCCGAGCCCACAATCAAGGCGTACTCAGCAGAAGACGTGGCACGGGAAGGGTGATTGGTTTGCATAGTAACGCGGCAAATACAACGCTCTGGTACCAATTACCAGAGGAAACCCACTCATCCGGAAGGGAAAAGCCCGGACGGCAAGGTTTTCAGCCTTTTTCAGTGTAAATAAGGTGGTTACCCGTTTTTAGAAGAATTAAGGCTTCTGCCTCTCTTCAGGAGAATTACCTAGGCTGCGTCACCCTTGTCAGTTGCGGTATTGCCAAGCAGGCATTAACGCAGCTGACCCCTTAATACCTTAGGGTCTGCAAACACTTCACAGGAGGGATCTTGCATCCAATGCATGACAGCCCCTCAAAACTCCCCAGGTAGGATTCGAACCTACGACCAATCGATTAACAGTCGACCGCTCTACCACTGAGCTACTGAGGAATGCATTATTAATGGTAGCGACTGGGGTGAGCCTTGGCAAGCCCGGCCCCAATTTTAGACAGCCGTGATCGGACGCCCTCACTGCAGGCCAAAGCGCATCTTTTGGAGTCGTACCTGGGCCTCGGGCGACAGGGAGTGAGCCAGGAACCGCTGACTCCCTTTGGCCTGGGTGCGGCGTTGGCGTCGGTGCTGACGAGTTGTCGCCAGGACATCGGCGTTGAGCTGTTGGGCCGACATCCATTCGGCCCCGTAGCCCATGGCAGTCAACTGCTGGGCGCGGTCAGAGGTGGCCACAATCAGCCGACCAGGGTTACTTCGCCAGCGGGCACAGTAGCGCTCAATATAGCTGTCGGCGGTTTGACCCGCGTCGGTGTAATGGACTGACAGGTGAGTCGTTACCGTTTCCACCGCTGCTGGATTGGCCTGGGCATAGGCGTCAAAAACGAGATGGGTCTGAAATTGCTGATAGGCACTGTAATTAACCATCAGCTCCATGAGGCGATCGCGGGCCGCCGCCAAGTCCCCTTGATCTCGTAGTTGGGTCAATTCTGGCCAACTGCCAACGATGTTGTAGCCATCAACGCAGAGGGTCGCTAAATAATCGGGCTCGGCCATAGCCTTTGAATGTAAAGATAGCTCTTCACTCACTATACTTAATATTTCGTTAAGGGCGGTATTCCCAAGCCTTGATTACCCCGCCGAAGAGAGCGCTATCTTGGCAGAGATTGTTTTTGAGGGCTGCGATGCTGGCATTCTGCCGCCGAGGCGTATCCGTTCTGTTGATAGCCGCAGCGCTCCTGCTGAACTTCAGGGCCGCTGCCCTCGCCGATGGGGCGGTGCTGCCCAATTTGACCACGAACCCAGCTGCACCCTCCCTACAGGAGCTGCAGGAACTGCAGGATTTACGCACGGAAAAACGGTTCAAAACCTTTATCGACCAGCGCATTTCCAATAGCCCTGAGGTACAAGACCGGATCGAATTTGAGGTGGACCGGGCGTTTGAGCGCACTACCACCTTGCTGAATGTCTTGCTGACAATTTTGACGGCCCTGCCCATTTTGGCGGCATTGGGGATTTGGCTGTTGCGGCGCAGCGGCATTGGTGAGTTGGTGGCGGAAGTGCGATCGCAGCTTGAAACCGAGGTCTTTGCCCAGCTCAAGCAGCAAAAACTCAGCACCCTAGAAGACATTGAGCGGATGCGGGCTGATTCTTTGGGGCAGGTGGAAAAAATGGTGGAAGAGGCCCAGGCGGTGTTGGATGAGTTGAAGGCCCAAATTGCGATCGCCAACCAAGATATTGATCAGCTCAAATCTGAGGCGACTTCCCAGCTAGAGACCATGGTTATTGACGCCCAGCAGGTGAAAGATCAGACCATTCAAGAACTGACCGGGCTGTTGCCGGGTTCCACCCAAGATACCTTGCCTGCCGATGTGCAGCCCCGAGTGGGCACCCTCACCACTCTGTTAGAAAGCCTAAAAGCGGCCATCCCCCAAATCACCTTTAGCGCCAGCGATTATCTGAAGCAAGGGAACGCCCTGTTTTTTGAAAGTCGCTATGACGATGCGATCGCCGCTTATGATCGCGCCATTGCCCTCAACCCCGAGCTCTATGAAGCCTGGTTTACCAAGGCTTCCACCCTGATGATTGTGCAGCGGTATGAAGAGGCCAGTCGCGCCTATCAATTTGCCACTCAGCTCAAGCCTGAGTCCTACGATGCCTGGGTGGGCCAAGGCAATGCCCTGCGCAAGTCTCAGCAGAGCGAGGCGGCAATCGCGGCCTTTGCTGAAGCGATCGCCCTCAAACCTGAAGATCCTCTGGCGGTTTTCAATCGGGGTACGGCCAAAGCAGACTGTACCGACCTACCTGGGGCGATCTCAGATTATGACCAAGCCCTGGCTCTAAAGCCTGACTTTGCCAAAGCGGCACTCAGGCGGGGGCAGCTCCTGCAGCAGATGGGGGACCACAGGGAGGCGATTGCCGCCTTTGACCAGGTGATTGAACTGAACGGGGCTGACACAGGCGACGCTGGGTACAGCAAGGCCGTCAGCCACAGCGCTCAAGGGGAAACGGAGTTGGCGATCGCCGCGTTAAAAACTGCCCTGGCGTCGGGAAACTTCCAGGGTCAGGCCCAGCAAGATCCGGCCTTGGCACCCCTCCAGGATCTGCCCGCCTTCCAAGCCTTATTTCAGGGGCCGGAGGGACCCCAATCTTAATGACAGCCCCGTCATGCCCCAAAGCGATCAGGGGAAACGCTCGCCATTAAGGAATCAGCGCCCCCTGCAGCCCATTTGGCAAAATGAACCGCCAAGCCCGGTACCAGGGCAAACGGACTGCTAAACCCAGAAAATAACGCTAGACCGCTCACCGCTGAAACAGGACCCGCCAGGGGTAAGCCATCTTGACTAAAGGCGACGGGGCAACTGCGCCACTGCCCTGGAACGGTAGCCAAAGCAGGCACCAAATTAGCCATCCCCTGGCGCAGTTGGGCTGTGCCTGCGGCCTGATCTAAAGGGGGCTGTAAAGCGGTGTGCAGACGGCTAATCTGGCCAATGCGAACCGTCCCATCCTGGAACTGAACACAGCCCACGTCTAATATGGGCGGCATGAGGGCCTGATCGGGTTGCTCCCAGCGGGTGTCCCTCTGGTCACGGGTCTCTGCTTCCAAATTGGCCCGGGTTAAGGTCGCTGGCATGATCAGACTGCGGAGCTGCTGATTCCAGGGCGGCGTTTCGATGATTTCAGCATGGGTAAAGTACACCGGCACCTTCAGGCCAATGGTTTTGATCAAGTCGCGGGTAAAGCCTCCTGCCGCGATCGCCACTTGACCGGCTGCATAGGCTTGGGTGGGGGTGAGCACCCCGGTAATTTTGTCGCCGATCCGCACCAGTTTCGTGACCGGTGCAATTAGTCGCTGCCCGCCCAGACTTTGGAAGCCCTGGTTATAGGCCGCGACCAACGCCATGGGGTTCACATGACCATGACGAACGGTGAGGGCACCGGCAATGGCGGTGGGGTTAAGCAGGGGCTCTAAGGCGATCGCCTCATCCACCGAAATCGGCTGAGGGGGGTACTCAGTGGCGCTATAGGCTTGGGCTAAGGCGCTAGGATTCTCCTCTGTCACCACCGTTAGCAGCAAATCCAGTTCCTTAAACTCGGTATCGATTCCAGTTTCTTCAGAAAGAATTTGGTGGCGTGCTTTGCCCTCATGGCACAGTTGCCGGGTTAGCGCTGTGGTCCCAGACCAATAGGGAATGCCCCCATAGCTGTAACGGGTGGCGCTTTTAGGGCTATCGCTCCGGTCCAGCAGCAGTACGGACAAGCCTTGGCGGCTGAGTTCGTAGCTGAGGGCAGCGCCGGTAAGACCGTTGCCCACCACAATCCAGTCAAAGGTTTGCATCAGCGGCAGTTATTCATTCACAGTCAAATTTGGGGTGAAGCGAGCAAGGCGCGCCCTAAGAATATTCCATCTAAAAAAGCATCCCGGCTTTCGCTATGCCGAACGGGTGTTGTCTAGACAGACGAATCCATCTTTGACGGGTGTTTGGACAAGTCATTAGTTGGAAAAATCTAAGGGTGAATTTGCGACAGAATCACCCGCAAGCGATCGTAGTCGTCCTTCAGCAAAATATTCAGCGATCGCCCCGCCTGCACCAACCAGGCCCGATCCAGCTTGCGCAGTTGATAGACCGAGCGAATCACGGCTCCCACCAGACCATCCACTGGCGCAGCGCCCAGGTCCAAAAGGGTGCGCAAGAAATCCAGGTTTTCGGTGAACTCGATTACGGCGTCCGATGAACATTGATACACCGCCTGATGCACCTGAGGGGGACGGGGAGGCAAGTGTTGGTAATCCTGCTGATCTGGGGTCTGATATCCGACGATTGCGGCCCGAAACTCAGTTTTGAGCATGGCAAAGATTTGAGGCTGCTGTTCCCGTAGTTCAGCCAAAGATAGCCCCAAGGCCGTGGCCCGATGGACTGAATCGATGGGGCTGGTGGTGGCATGGTAAACCACCCCATAAATCCGGTTGCCGGAGGACTCATCCACCGCCTGAACCCAACTCCCAAAGGGCGGCATCTGAGCAAAATCTAGCGCCTGGGGCTCAAGGCACTGGGCCAAAAACGCCGTCGTCGTGGTCTCAACCACTTCGGCAATATGATCCTGCTGACGGACAGAGGGGGCAAAGGATAATCCCAGCGTCATGGCCATTCTCTACTTCTTGCCGCGACGGGAGGTATCAATAGACTCTAGCTCTGACGCATTGAAGGTCACGAGTTTGTCCCAATTGCCCCCCTCAAACAAAACCGCAACCTTGCCGTCTGAGACCCGCTGTACCTGCCCTTGAAATCCGTAGTAGGTGTCATCAAGATTGACGACCCGAACCGCTGTACCTGGAAAGAGCATGGTGTAGTGATGGCCTCAAACGTTTCTAATGTTCACTCTTTTAACACAAAACCTGGGTTTCACTGGATTTACCCAGCTCACCACCCTCTACCCTTCACCCCAAACCTGCTAGGGATCCTTAAACCGAAGCCGATGACGATAATTCGCCACAGATTCCACCAGCCCTAAAGCAATAAAGTTAGCCAGTAGTGCCGATCGCCCGTAACTCAACCAGGGGAGCGGAATGCCGGTGACGGGGGCCAAGCCAATGGTCATGCTGATATTGACCATCACCTGGAAAAACAGCATCGACAGCACCCCGACCGCCAGCAGGGAGCCAAAGTTATCTTTGGCATTTTGGGCAATGATCACCAATCGCAAGGAAATTAGCCAAAAAGCGACGATAACAGCGATCGCCCCCAGAAACCCCCATTCTTCACCGATAGCAGAGAAGATAAAATCCGTGTGCTGCTCAGGAATGAAATTGAGCTGGGTTTGCGTGCCCTGATGTAAGCCCCGACCGAGCAGCTTCCCAGCTCCGATCGCAATCCGGGACTGAATCAGGTGATACCCCCCACCGAGGGGGTCGCGATCGGGGTCCAAAAACAGAATCAACCGATCTTTTTGATAGTCCTTGAGTAAGCCCCAAAACAGCTCGCCCAACTTGCCCGAGACTAAATTAATTGCCGTAGCCAAAACCGTACTCACCAGCCGCCAGGGCAGACTCAGCCAAGCCACAATGCCCATGCCCAAAGACCAAATCAGCCAAATCGGTAGCGAAAAGTGATACACAATCGCCGCCACCACAGGGGAAATCATTAAGACCAGCCAGCCAGGATTGACATTGGCCCAGTAGAGCATCCCTAAAGTAATCGCCCCGAACACGAGGGACGTGCCCAAATCCGGCTGCACAAACACCAAGCTCCATGGGACAGCCGCAACGGCCAAGGCCCTGAGGACTCCCCACAGTGACGAAGCATTCGGACCGCTCAACATGGAAGCCAGGGTAATAATTAAGCCCACCTTGGCAAACTCGGAAGGCTGGACATTAAAGCCAAAAATGGTGATCCAGCGCTGAGCCCCCAGCCCACTGGTCCCCACAAAAATCACCGCCAGCAAAGCGACATTCACGACCCCGTAAATCACCCACTGCCATTCCAGGAGATGCTCATAGCGAAAGCGGGCTAATCCCAAAGCGATTCCCAGGCTCAAGAGCCCTAAAATCAAGTGATTCCAGCCATAGGCCGTTTGCTCTAAATTGATTTGGGTACTAGCAATTTGCACACTGGCAAACCCCATTAGCAGGGTTGGCAGGGCAAACAGCAACCAGTCCACCTGCTGCCATCCCCGAAACCAGGACTTCCAGCGGTTTTGAAAATAGGACGACTGCATCATGCGCTTAATACCGCCACCGAAATCTTAGCGGCCACCGACTTGGCAATGGCGGTAAGAGCCTGGGCCGAAGCCGACTCGGGGTTAGAGACCACAACTGGAATGCCTTGATCGCCCCCTTGGCGCACATCCATTTCTAAGGGAACGGCTCCCAGTAAAGGTACCGCCAGCTCGTTGGCGGTTTTTTCGCCGCCCCCAGACCCAAAAATGTCGTACTGTTTATCCGGCATGTCGGGGGGAATAAAGTAGCTCATGTTTTCCACCAGACCGAGCACCGGTACCTGGAGCTGTTGGAACATGCGCAACCCCCGGCGGGCATCTGAAAGGGCCACGTTTTGAGGGGTGCTGACGATGACGGCTCCGGCCATGGGTACGGCTTGGGCCAGGGTGAGCTGGGCATCGCCGGTGCCAGGGGGCAGGTCTACCACCAGGTAATCAAGCTCTCCCCACTGCACCTGATATAAAAACTGCCGAATCACCCCATTTAGCATCGGCCCCCGCCAGACGACGGGTTGGTCGCGATCAATTAAGAACCCCATGGAAACCATCTTCACCCCATGATTAAAGGCCGGTTCCAGGACTTCGCTGCCCTCTGTGTCGCCCTGGCGAACGGTGACGTTGGCGTCCGCTAGACCTAACATAATTGGTGCATTGGGGCCATAAATATCAGCATCCAGTAGGCCCACTTGGGCTCCTGTCTGGGCCAGGGCAACGGCAATATTGACCGCCACGGTGCTCTTGCCTACGCCTCCTTTACCGCTTGAGACCGCCAAAATATTTTTGACGCCGCCGATGCCTTGGCGATCGGGAAGGGGTTTTTGCTGCGGGGTTTCGGCGGTGACATCGACATCTACGGAGGTGACACCGGGTAACTGCCGCACTGCTTTTTCACAGTCTTCAACGATGAACTCTCGCAGGGGACAAGCTGGCGTCGTCAACACAAGTGTAAACCGCACGGCCCCGTCAGCGACCTCCACATTCCGAATCATATTGAGGTCAACCAGGCTTTTTTGAAGCTCTGGGTCCTGAACGGGACGCAACACGTCCAGAACTGAGGGGGCATCTAGGGTCAAAGTCATATGTTCAGATCACAAGCATTGCAAAGCGGGTTGGTCTGGCCCCTTTACTAAAAAACTTTAAGAGGCAGTGCAATCTATCTTAACGGCTGATTTGAACGCTTAAATCAAGCTATGGCCTAACAGACTGAACTACGATTACCAGGCTTCGGAACCAGAGGGTTGGGGCGGCAATGCTGTCTGAGTGGTTTTTTCGGCTGCGGCCGCGATCGCCTCTGCCACCTGGGCCGCATAGGGTTTGATTAAAGACCAGGCTAGGGGCGATAACCAGCCCCGCAGGGTAATGGAGTAAGACACGCGGGTGCCCCACATGGTAGATTCCAGTCGATAAATCACCCGCTCTTCTAACCCCGGTACCGGAAAGAGACGAATGCTGAGTAACTCTTCTGGCAAGACCCGCTCAACGAAGGTGGTAACAGGAATCGGCAACCACCGAGGCATAGCGTTATAAATCAGCCCTGGCTTGATGGTTAATCCCCTGGGCACATTCGTGCTCGTAATCAACGGATGCCAAGACATATCAGCTAGGTTGATCAGCGTTTGCCATAGGGTGTCAATGGGGGCTGTGCTCAAGGTTTGATATTGTCGCTCAAGTTGGCGCGTGGGTTCCATTTGATG
This sequence comes from Leptolyngbyaceae cyanobacterium, assembly GCA_050043365.1. Classification (GTDB taxonomy): domain Bacteria; phylum Cyanobacteriota; class Cyanobacteriia; order Phormidesmidales; family Phormidesmidaceae; genus PCC-6406. The sequence goes on along the minus strand of JBHJIP010000231.1, from coordinate 25,134 downwards.
GAGCCAGTTCTGACAACTTTGGACGGTGCTTGAGAGCCGTTGCAACCAGGGATGGGTCATAGCTGTAAAGAAACTGGCACTGTTTTAAGACGCAAGCCTTCGAAGGGTAAAAGTCCTGCAACCGTTCAGGCAGAGGTTTTACATGGCGTTTAGCTTAGTCGGTATAGAGACAACTCAGCTTAACGAATAGAGAAAGCCCAGCTTAGCTAACCCCCCAGAACACTGAGAAAAGGGTTTTACGGGGCAACAAAGAGCTAAGACACCACGACACCGATTGATTCGACATCCTTCCGAATACCCAGAACACTGTTGTAAAAGTCAAGTTTTCTCAATATGGAGAAATGTTTTTAGCAGGGCAATCCGGCTCTCGATTCACGGTAGGCTCGTCAATGTCATTCTCTCCGTACTTTCGTAACGCTGGCCACTGTTGTTATGACCTCTTCTGCGCCTCAGCTCGACAAGCCGACTCCAGCATCTGCGCCACCCCCAGCCGACTCCCGTGAGCGGGTCAGTGATTTCATGAAGGCCATTCAAGATGAAATTTGCCAGGGGCTGCAGACGGCAGATGGCGGCGGTGAGTTTCAACAAGACCAATGGGAGCGACCTGAGGGCGGCGGTGGACGTTCACGGGTTCTTAAGCAGGGCGACGTCTTTGAGCAAGGTGGGGTTAACTTTTCAGAGGTGTGGGGCAACCAATTGCCGCCCTCTATTTTGGTGCAGCGCCCAGAGGCTGCAGGCCATGGATTCTACGCCACCGGCACTTCGATGGTCCTTCATCCTAAAAACCCTTACATTCCTACCGTTCATCTTAACTATCGCTACTTTGAGGCGGGTCCGGTCTGGTGGTTTGGGGGCGGCATTGATCTCACGCCTTACTATCCTGATCTAGAGGATGTACAGCATTTCCATCGCACCCTAAAGCAGGCGTGCGATCTCCACCATGCCGACTACTACCCTACCTTTAAGCATTGGTGCGACGAGTATTTTTATCTGAAGCACCGCCAGGAAACCCGAGGGGTTGGCGGCATTTTCTTTGACTATCAAGATGGTCGCCCCGGTGAACTCTACCGAGGGCCACATCAAGCGGGCATCGCTGCCCAGCACAGTCACCAAGTGGGTGAAGTCCCCAGCCGCAGTTGGGACGATATCTTCGGCTTTGTACAATCTTGCGGTAAGGCCTTTTTGCCCGCCTATCTACCTATGGTGGAGCGCCATCAAGATCAGGCTTATGGCGATCGCGAGCGTGACTTTCAGCTTTATCGCCGGGGCCGCTACGTAGAGTTCAACCTGGTTTACGACCGGGGAACAATCTTTGGGCTTCAGACCAATGGACGAACCGAGTCTATTCTGATGTCGCTCCCCCCCATGGTGCGTTGGGAATACGGCTACCAACCCGAGGCTGGAACGCCAGAAGCTGTTCTATATGACACATTTCTCAAACCCCAGGACTGGTTAAACTTTGAAACCAGTTCCGCTACCGTGGCCTAAATTGTGCTGTAGGCTTAGGGCATGTCGGTTTACGGCGTGTCATACGGGTACAATCTATCCGCTGGCTAGGCGACTGGCCCTGCTGTAAGCCTTGAGAGAGAATGGGGTTTAAACAGACTGCTTGGGTACCTTAGGACGAAGGTCAGGGTATGATTTCGGATGGGCGCTAGCGTCAGAACCCCACTCAGAAACGGTTCCTGATATGTATGGAAGCTGTAGAATGTTAGGGCTTTTGCCTATTGATCGCGCAGCATTTCTCACAAGCATTGCTTAAGTTGTTGGAGTTATCCAGAAATAGGACACCATGGAGCAAAGAACGCACACAACGGACGATGGTAAGCAAATTATCATCCTGACTCCCACTGGGCGTTTGGATATCACCACAGCTTGGCAGTTTCGTTTGAAGCTGCAAGAGTGCATCTCTCGCGTTAGCCCCCATGTGGTATTCAATCTAAGTCAGGTGAACTTTATTGATAGTTCGGGCTTGACCTCTTTGGTCGCCGGCATGCGAGATGCGGACAAGGTCAAAGGCAGCTTCCGCATTTGCAATGTTCACCCCGCAGCCAAGTTGGTGTTTGAGGTCACCATGATGGACTCGGTATTTGAGATTTTTGAAACGGAGTCTGAGGCCCTAGAAGGTGTGCCGCGTCGGGTTGCCAGTTAAACACGCGCTGCTGCCCCCCAATCAAGTCGCCAGCATCTTGGGTGTTGCTCTGTTGTAACGAGTTCCCAAGTTCAAGCGACCCATTTCAGGCTTAAATATTTTGGGTCGAAAGGCTCAATAGATGACTTGACCGTCTCGATTTACGATGGATAGTGAATCGAAACTGAGCAAGTATGGCGGGTCATAGTAAATGGGCCAACATCAAGCGCCAAAAGGCGCGGGTGGATGCGGTCAAAGGGAAAGTTTTTGCAAAGGTGTCGCGGGCTATTATTGTAGCGGCACGCACTGGGGGGACTGACCCAGCCGGAAATTTCCAGCTCCGTACAGCGATCGATAAGGCCAAGGCGGCAGGCGTGCCGAATGACAACATTGACCGGGCGATCGCCAAAGGGTCAGGCCAATTTGACGACGGTAACACCCTAGAGGCCATTCGCTACGAGGGCTATGGTCCGGGTGGGGTGGCGGTGCTGATCGAAGCCCTGACCGATAATCGCAACCGCACCGCTGCTGATCTGCGGTCGGCCTTTAGCAAGAATGGCGGCAACCTCGGCGAAACCGGCTGTGTCGGCTGGATGTTTGAACAAAAGGGTGTTGCTGTTGTGGTCGGCCCTGTAAATGAAGAAGCACTCCTAGAGGCGGCGCTGGAAGGGGGGGCGGAATCCTATGAGCTGACCCAAATCGATGAAGACCTGGATGGAGCCGAGGTCTTTTGTGCGCCCGGTGATCTAGAACCCTTGAGTGACAGCCTCAAAAGCCAAAATCATCAACTCCACCAGGTTGAAATCCGCTGGATTCCAAGCAACACGGTAGAAGTGGCCGATCCAGATCAGGGGCGATCGCTGCTCAAAATGATGGATGCCCTAGAGGATTTAGATGACGTTCAGTCCGTAACGGCCAATTTCGAGATGGCAGAGGAATTAATGGCGGCGAGCCTAGCCTAGAGCGCGTGCAATCCAAAACATTTACAGTGTAGCTATGGCTGCACTCCGTTCACCTAACTGACTGAGGGTGACTTTCCCTTTCGGCGCTGGACTTGAATGGATGCGAGTCTTTCGTTCTCTCGTTCTGCTGCGATTTCATGACCTTGTTGCAAACGCGACCCAGTCCTCAATCTCACCCCCAGGCTCCAGTGCGCCATTACGATTTGGTAGTGGTGGGCGGCGGTATTGTCGGGTTGACCCTGGCCAGCGCCCTGCGCAGCTCTGGGTTAGCGATCGCAATTGTTGAGACGCAAACCCCTGAGCAAGCCGCCAGTCGCCCCAGAGCCTATGCCTTTTCTCCTGTATCCCGAGGGATTTTTGAACAGTTGGGCTTGTGGGAGCAGGTTGGTTCTCGGGTTACGCACTTTCAGCAGGTGCGATTGACCGACGGAGACTGGTCTGTGGGCATCGATTTTCGACCCCAGGACGGTGACGGGAAACCGGTTTATTATGCCGCTGAGCATCATGTCCTGATGGCGGCTCTACAGGCCAGTCTCCAGGAGAGCAACAGCCTGGATTATCTTGCCCCAGCCCAACTGCGACAGGTGCATTACGGCGAGACCGTCCACTGCGACATTGAGCAAGACGGCCAAGTCTGGACCTGCACAACGGATTTAGTGGTGGCAGCGGATGGGGGGAGATCGCCCCTGCGCAGTCAGGCCGAGATCGGCACCTTGGGGTGGCAATATTGGCAATCTTGCATCACCACGGTGGTGGCCCCCGCAGAGTCCCACCAGAACATTGCCTACGAAAAGTTTTGGCCCAGTGGCCCCTTCGCTATCTTGCCGCTGCCCAATGGCCACTGCCAAATTGTTTGGACCGCACCCACGGCTGAGGCCAAGGCCTTAATGGACCTGCCCCGAGCGAAGTTTTTGAACTTATTGCAAGCGCGCTATGGGGAGCAAATGGGGCGCATCGAAATGCTGAAAGATCCCCTCCTATTTCCAGTCAAGTTGATGCAGAGCCATTGCTACGTCAAACCCCACTTGGCCCTGGTGGGCGATGCCGCCCACAGTTGCCATCCGGTCGGGGGGCAGGGCTTAAACATGGGCATTCGAGACGCCGCTGCCCTGGCTGAAGTGCTAGTCGAGGCCCACAGTCGCTCCGAAGACTTGGGTAGCTTGGCCGTGCTGCACCGCTACCAGCGCTGGCGACGGTGGGAAAATACCGTGGTGCTCTCCATGACCGATCTGCTGAATCGGAGCTTCTCAAATCATTGGCTACCGCTGGTCGCCGTGCGTCGTTTGGGAATCTGGACGCTGCAGCGGGTATGGCCTTTACGATGGTTGGCGCTACAGCTGATGACGGGACGGTTCGGACGACGCCCAGACCTAGGGCTTCAAAAATCAAAACTCTGTTCTCCCCCTTGATAATCTATTCTTTACGCAAAGGTCGTCCTATCGCTCTTCAGAAAAGGGGTTTGCAAGTTGCTTGTCCCCCCAGAAGAGCCAATATCGGAATCGGGGGCTGGCCCCCAAACCCCCTGATATGGGGGCCTAACTCCCCCAAACCCCCCGAAAGGGAGATGCGGGTTAGGCCGTGAATGCGCACGGTAAGACGACAGGGACGAGGCTGGCAACAATCCGTTCCTCGAGGGACTGATTTAGAGGTGTTACCCCTTGCAACTTGAGGCCAGAACCCTTTCTATACAAAAAGGGTTCTGCTTAACGGATAGCCTTGATAAGGGGGAGCTAGAGGGGTTCTAACGCAACTGTTTGGCTATTAAGGCGAGTTGCTTAATGGGGAAAGCGCTGACCCCGCGCTAGGACCACCTCGATTTCGAGGTCGTTGTAATCGTCTAGGCGATATTGATCCTCAAACAAAATCTCGTAGAGATCGCCATTTTCATAGATACGCTTGTGGACCCTGACCCCGTAAGCCTCTTCCCAAGCGCCGGTTTGAGTAGACCAGTGATCGCCGTCGAAGTAGTAGGTAAAAAATTCGCTTTCAAACCCTAAGTAAACCCAATCACTGACTTGGTTACCGATAATTTGAGACACCTGCTCTGACGGCGGCGGGAGTTCGTTAATGGGTCGAGGTAGCGCCTGCTCTTTATAGACCTGAAGCCGCTGTTGCCAGAGGGCATCTCCCCCAATCACGCGGAACCACACCTCGTGACGTAGATTGGTGCCGCCGGTCCAGAGAGAAAAGGCGGTGGCGTCAGGGGCCGTCTCTACCTCGTAGCTGCGCTGCAGTCGCTCTAAGGTGGGCGGCACGCTCAGGTCTACCCCCAGAGGACTTTGAGCTGCGACCGGAATGATCGTAAGCAAAAGGGCTGCAAGGGTTAAACACAGGGTCCACCAAGGGCGAAATCGCGGAGCCATGGCATTTTAGCGGCAGAGATCGCCCAACCTTATCCCAAAATGGGCGATCGCGCCCGTTCCGACCTTGCGTTCTGGCCATCAAGACGGAATCGGTGAATCCTTAGGCCGTGCAAAAATCATCCGTCCTGCAGAGGTCTGGAGTGAGCCCGTCACCACCACCCCGATTTCATCGCCAATATAATCGCGGCCCTCTTCAACCACCACCATGGTGCCGTCATTCAGATAACCCACACCCTGCTGAGGCTCTTTGCCCTCTTTAATGATCTTTAAGTTCATCGGATCCCCCGGCAAGAAACTGGGGCGGATCGCCTGGGTGAGATCGTTAATGTTGAGTACCTCAACCTCTTGCACACTAGCGACTTTATTGAGGTTGTAGTCGTTGGTGAGCAGCATGGCGTTAAGTTCTTGAGCTAGCTTGACCAACTTGGCATCCACGGTCGAAATGTCTTCGTAATCCGCCGGACTAATCACCACCCGGTTCGGATATGTGGTGCGAATTTGGTTAAGGACATCCAACCCCCGTCGTCCCCGCACCCGCTTTTGGTCTTGGGCGGCATCTGCCACCTGCTGCAGTTCCTGCAAGACAAATTGGGGCACCAGAATTTGCCCCTCTAAGAATCCTGTATTCAGCAGTCCTTCGATACGGCCATCAATGATGCAACTGGTATCCACCACCTTGGCCTTAACGGGCTTCAGGGTTCCCTCTGCTAGAAGGGTCGATTCCATACTGTTGGGGTTAATCAGCCGTAGCAGCGATCGCCCGTGGGTATCGGCCAGGTTCATGCCTGATACAGCGAAAATGACGCTACCCATGACTGCGGTCAGCGGTTTAATAAAGCCAAATTCTGAAGGGATCGGCAGCAAAAATAGCGGCGCTAGCATCAAATTGGCAATCAACAGCCCCACCACCAAACCTGCAGCGCGACTGAGCAGGCGATCAGCGGGGAGTTCTCGCACCTGCTTTTCCAGGCGACGGTAGCTGGTTTGGGTGGCTAGGCCTAAAGCCGTGCCGATCAGGGCACCAAAACCACCGGTCACAGAACTGAGCCCTTCTAAGCTGCTGACCTGATTAAGGGCCTCAGCGGGTAATAAGTCAGGTGCATAAAAGCCGATTCCTGTCCCTGCCAATATGAATGAAAATACGATCAGGGCATCTAGCATGGTTTGCGGGGATGTATGGGGATGTATTGAACCACTTTAGGGCTAAGGAATTCTATCGAATAGATGGGATAGCCGTCTCAATTAACGAGGTTCCCCTGCCTCAATCCAGCGATCGACTGTGGCATCGCGATATTCGGTGAGGAAGCCTATGGCATCCTGGGTGCCAGCGAGTGGTCTGTCAGTACTGAAATCGTGGTTAATGTAGGTATTGTAGGTTGGATTGAACGAAGTGAAACCCAACAGTGGCGAGGGTTTTGTTGGGTGACACGACCGAAAGCATCGTAGGTGTAGGGGGGGGGTGGCCAGGGATATCGGCGGTGGCAGGAAAACTGTGGTTAGCGGCTCTCTATAATTAAGCTACAGAGCGACTGTCTGATTGCTCCTTACTCCAAGATGAGCTTGCCTCTCAAAGAAAAATATATCAACCTGCTCACCGATTTTGGTTTCAAGCGCGTTTTCGGCAGTGAGCCCAATCGACAACTGTTGATTGACTTTCTCAATACCTTGCTGCCCGCACCGCACCGTATCCAATCAGTTACCTATAAGCAAACAGAGAGTCTGGGCAATACGCCAGTGGACCGAAAAGCGATTTTTGATATCTACTGTCAGGCTGAGAATGGAGAATATTTCATTGTCGAAATTCAAAAGGCCAAACAGAATTTCTTTAAAGACCGCAGTGTTTACTACTCGACCTTTCCGATTCAGGAGCAAGCCCAGAAGGGCACATGGAACTATCAACTTACCCCTGTTTACACGGTGGGAGTGCTGGATTTTATATTTGATGACCACAAGCAGGATGCTGAGCTATTGCACACGGTAGAACTCAAGAATCAGCATTGTCAGGTGTTTTATGACAAGCTCAAGTTCATCTATATTGAGTTGCCGAAATTCACCAAGACTCTTGAGCAGCTAGAAACCCATTTTGATAAGTGGTTGTTTTTACTCAAGCATTTGCCAGACTTGGATAAGCCCCCCCATCCGCTGCAAGAGACGATTTTTGAGCAATTGTTTGAGGTGGCAGAAATTGCCAATTTCTCTCCAGTAGAGCAGGCAGGGTATCAAGAGAGCCTTAAGTACTATCGTGACTTAAATAATGTGGTGGATACCTCTTGGCAGGAGGGTAGGCAGGAAGGGGTGCAAGCGGGTTTAGAAATAGGGTTGGAACAAGGGCGGGAAGAGGGACGAGAAGAGGGAATTCGTCAGATTGCTAGGCAGATGAAAAGGGCAGGAATGGAAATCGCCCAAATCGCTTCGATCACGGGTTTACCTGCTAAAGATATCGAGACGCTTGAATTATGAAGGTGGGATCGCCCTTAAGGCTGGTCTTTCGACCATCGCAGGATCGCAGTCGGATTTGAACAATGATACTGGCTTTGCCCCAACCATCCTGGGTGTATTCGGTTTGGATGCGATCATTGTCGCTGAGGTAAGCGGGGGGCGTATCAGGGTAGATGATCTCGGTCCAATCGACGCTAGCGAGGCTGGCACCGGGGGCGATGGCGGCGAGGAATTGGTCTAGGCTTTCGCCTTGCTCACTACTATTCAAGTAACCTTCTCAAAGCCGCTATTGCATTTGAGCTATTTTCGTCAACAGCCATATCTAATGGAGTTCGTCCACCAAGGTTTTCTGCATATAGATCAGAGCCATGTTCCACCAAAATCTCTATTTGGTCTGCCTGATTCGAGTAAGCAGCAGCATGTAGTGCAGTTGCTCCTGTGGTAGTTCTAGCGTTGAGGTCGGCTCCTTGTTCTAGGAGAAAAAGCGTAATCTCAATATTGCTTTGCGATGCCGACCAGTGTAGCGGTGTCGCTCCTTTGTTATTGACAGCGTAAACGCTAGCTCCATATTGGACGAGTAGTTTAACCATGTCTATCCGACCTACTGCTACTGCTTGATGCAGAGCAGTGTATCCCTGAGATATTTTGTTGGGGTCAGCTCCGTTCTCTAGTAGAAGCCGAACCATCGGCATATCGGCATGGGCTACCGCTGCTTGGAGCGCACTCTGCTGCTCGTGATATGAGTCAGCGCTCATACCCAAATTCATCATGAAAGCAGCTCTATCTACATTATTGGAACGAACAGCTGACAGGAATAGTGCGTTAGGAGATAGATAAGCATGAAATAAAAGAACTCCCATAGATAACGTCAGTGATAAAAACGCGAATTTTCTCTGCTCGGTCTTTCTTTTCTCATCCACACTCATAAGACTCGATTCTTTGCAAATTCCTAAATGTCAGGCGTTCTTTGAACAGGATCTGGTGGTCTTGAAGGAAGTGGAATAGAAATGCCAACCTCAGCAGAAATTCCAGGAGAAGCATATCCAAAAGTGTCAGACGGATTATTAAATAGTCCCAAGGTTTGATCGCTTCTAACAATGCCATAGCCCATCGTATAAGCTTGAAAACTCAATCCTGGCAGCGCAGGGGCTATGGCATTAGATTCAGCTTGCAGAAAACCTCCTCCTAGAACTATCGGTCTAGCACCAAATACAGCTGGAGAAGTAATGCTTATAGGCGCTGAAACCACGCTTATGTTTGCAGCATAACGTGTTCCCCGTGGAAACAGATCAATAACATCGCTTGATACAAAAGTGAATGGGTCAAATGCTACGCTTCTTCCAACAGATACAATTGCCCAACGACCAAAAGTCACTTTGCCGGCAAAAGGTTCTGAAACTGCACTGACATAAGCTACTCCTGCTGAGTTAAAGATCCCCAAAGGGGCTCCTACAGAAATACTCGTCCCTCGCCCGTCCCATTTTATAGTGCCGTCTTTTGACGCATTTAAACCGACTAAAAGTTGTGTTCCACCTAAAGACCCACCAAGGCCAGCAAGAATCGTAGTTGCAAGCTGAACGAAACTCAATTCACTTACGTTCACCATTCCGCTAGGGTCGATATAAGTGAGGGGGCTATTGTACCCATAGAGATATCGATGTCTCGACATTGGCAAATCCATCATCCCCTCAAATGGATCGGTACTTACAAACCGTCCCGTTGCGGTGTCGTTATACCTTGCCCGCAAGTACTGCAGCCCAGTCTCACTATCACTCTGCTCACCGCGATAGAGATAACTATTCTCCGTATCGCCCATCCGCTTCAACACATTGCCATAGGCGTCATAGAGATAGCTGTCTGTGACCGCTCCAGTCTCATCCGTCAACTGCCGCGTACCGCTGTGGCCGTCATAGAGATAGACCGACTCAACCCCATTACGAGACTGAGAAATTAGCTCATTGCCGTGGACATAGGCCACCTCCGTACCGGTGCTGGCATCGTATTCTTCTAGCACCTGCGCATATTGACGATTGGCATCAATCAGATAGCGGGTCTCATCCCCATCCACCGTCTTCGCTACCCGCACCCCATCGGCGTCGTAGGCATACTCAATTACCTGGGTGCCATTGGCATCGGTGATCTCAGCCCCCATCAACCGATTCTCAGTACTCCAGATATAGGTGGTTTGCTGATCGGGGCTGATTTCTGAGATCAGGTTGCCGTTGTCGTCATAGCTGTAGGTGGTGGTGATGCCGTTGGTGGTTTCGGTGAGTAAGCGGTCATTGTCGTCATAACTGTAGGTGGTCAGTCCATCCACCGAGTCATCTTTGCTAAGGCGGTTGCCCACCACATCAAAGCTATAGGTGATGGTGCGATTCCCTTCCACCGGGTCGGTAATGGTTTCTTCGACAAGGCGGTACAGGGTGTCGTAGCGGTACTCGACGGTGCGGCCTCCGAGTTCTTCTACTGAAGTCTTATTGCCCACCGCATCGTAGCTATAGCGATAGCTGGCGATAACCGTATCGCTACTATCTTTGCTTTCCAGATAGGTGAGGCGGTTTAGGTCGTCATATTCATAGGTTTGAACGGTGCCGTTGGGGCGAATGGTTTGGGTGAGGTTGCCAACGGCGTCATAGCGGTAGGTGGTGATGTTGCCATTAGCATCAATCACCGTCGCCAATTGGTTGAGGTCGGTGTATTGGTAGGTGGTGACGCCGCTGGGGGTGGTAATCGTCTCAACTTGGCCGCCCTGGGTATAGGTGTAGGCGACGTTGGTGCTATCGGGCTCGGTTCTAGAGAGCAGCCGTCCTTGACCGTCGTAGTCGTAGAGGGTGGTGCCGCGTGTATCGATAACGGATTCTCGTCTACCGCCATCGCTGTAGCTGTAGTCAATGGTGACGCCATCGTTGACCAGGGTTTTAGAGGTGAGCTGGTTGAGGTCGTTGTAACCGTAGGTGATGACTTCGCCGTTGAAGTCGGTGGTTTGGGTGATGCGACCGACGGCGTCATATTCGGTTTCAGATCGCTGTCCTAAGGGTCTAACGGTGGCGGTGATGCGACCCAAGCCATCGTATGCAAACCGGAGGATGTTAAGTGACGGCAGGCCGTACCCGCTTTCCCAAGCACCTTAGTTTGTCAAATCCATGCCTGATATGGACCGATTCATTTCTATCTCGGCACCGTGAGTGGATAAAGTCTACTGATTAGTCTCACCATTTGGCATGATTGTATTCAGCAAGATGGCATTATCAAGTTCTGTATTTTCAATAACTGAGCCAAGCAAGTTTGCATTAGTCAGATTTGTATTCCTGAAATTACAAGATATTAGATTGACTCCTCTCATGTTTGCACTTGTTAAGTCTGAATTCTCGAAATCGCAGCCCGCAAGTGTGGAGTTTGAAAAATTAACTTTTCGCAAATTTGATCCTGCAAATCGGCATTGCATGGCAACTATACCTTCCATGCTCGAAAGAGTAAGATTAGAGCCGCTGAAATTAACTTGAACTAAATTGCTAGCCCCTAAACTGCTCTGCATCAACTCCACTTCACTAAAATCACACTCATAAAGTTCTGACTCTTTAAATATGCAATTATTGAGTTTTGAAGACCTAAAAATAGACTTAGAAATGAATGCTTTGTGAAAGTTTGAATCACTGAAATTTGAATTTATCAAAAGCAAATTTTTGATTTCACCTTCCTTAAATTTGCTCTGCTGAAATTCTCTTTCGCCAGAACTATATCGTTCGAAAATTTCACGATTTAACATTTCAGGTTAATCAAGGATAGGGTATATGCTGAACAGGTGGGTTGCCTTGCCAGGCTGTTGTGAAAAAAACTAGCAGGGCTAGCTTCACTAAATGCCCATTTATAGTTGTAACCACAGTCATTCGCGACCTCAATCCCTCTCCTTCTTTCATCCTCGAAATTAGTTGGATTCTCAAATCTAGATCTTCTTGTTAGAAACTCATTACTTGGTATGTAGTCGTACCCATATTTTGTTTCCCATACGTTTTGACTTCCAGGTTCCCTGCCGTCATACATTATTGCAATACCTTGCCTATTCATTCCAAAAAAGTTGAAATCGGAGCGGCTTACATATGCCTCATAATCATACTCAATTCCACTTGAAAACCTAGGAACATCTCCAGAGAAACATCTCCTTCTCTGTCTATCAGGTCTTCCCTCCGGTTGAATGTAAGGTAAAGCCTGTGGATAACTATTGGTTACTACATCCCGTTGCTTGGGAGTCATTTCTAGTAATACACCCGCTACACCTCCACTAGGAGGAAGGCTTTGAGCAATATCAAGAGCAGCTAAAACAGTAATGATTTTGCTAGTTGCTATTGCTTCTTGAGTAGTGAATAGGCCACTCGGATCAGTTCCATTTGCTGGATTGGCATGAGCGTACAAGTATTTATGAAGAGTAACAGGATTTTTCAGCTCCCCTTCGTACGTATCCCTCCTTGTAAACCTGCCAACGCCCTGGTCGTAAAACCGCTGTCTTAGGTAGTAGTTATCTAAATTTTCATCAAACTGCTCACCGGCATAGCGATAACTATTCTCCGTATCCCCACTCGAATCAACTAAATTGCCAAAAGCATCATAGTCATAGCCATCTGTAACCGCCCCCAACTCATCTGTCAGCACCCTTGTACTGCCCAAACCATCCACCTGATAGAAATCCGTTTCAGCACCCCGCTCCTGGGAAATCAAATCATGTCCATAGACATAAGACGCCGCTAGCTGATCACTCGTAAACTCCTCCAACACCTGAGCATAGGCCCGGTTCTTGTCGATCAAATAATCCGTCGTCTCCCCATCAACCGTGCTGCTGACCCGAATGCCAGAATCGTCATATTCATAGGTAACTGAGTTACCTTCCGCCGTGGTTACCCCCACCAAGCGGTCGTCATCATTCCAGGTGTAAGTCGTCGTTTCCGTGCCGTTCTTAACCTGCTCAATCAGATTGCCGTTGTCGTCATAGCTGTAGGTGGTCGTATCAATCACCGTGCCGTTTTGGCTCAGGGTCTTACTTTGCAGGCGGTCATTGATGTCGTAGCTGTAATTGGTCGTGCCCTCTAGGGAATCTGTTTTGGTTAAGCGATTGCCCACCTGGTCATAGGTATAGGCAATCGTGCGCTCCCCACCGTTGATATTCTCTTCCGTGAGTCGATAGAGATCGTCATAGCTATAGCTGACCTGACGACCATCGTCTTCAGTGACCGAGAGGCGATGTCCCGATGCATTTAGCTCATAACGATAGCCCGAGAGCACCGTATCGCCTACCTTGTTTTCTAAAGCCGTGAGGCGATTCAGATCATCGTACTCACGAGTTTCGATGACTCCGTTGGGGAACTCAGTGCGGATTAGGTTATTGGCATCGTCATAGCCATAGGTGGTGAGGTTTAAGTCCTCGTCGGTGACCGTTTCTAAACGGTTGCGACTGTCGTAGCTGTAGGTGACGCTGCCGTTGGGGGTAGAGACGCTGGTGCGATTGCCCGCTTCGTCATAGCTGTATTCGATGGTTGCGCCGCTGGGCAGATAAGGACCGTCTGGGTCGGTACGAGAGAGCAAACGGTCTTGGGCGTCGTATTCGTAGCTGGTGACGCCTTTTCCATCGGTGATGGTGTCAATCAGGCCATTTTCGGTATAGGTGGTGCTGACATCGGCATCATCTTCGTAGTCTTTGAAGATCAGCCGGTTTTGGGCGTCGTAGTCGTAGTCGGTGACTTCGCCATTAAAGTCGGTCTGAGTCTGGAGGTTGCCGCCGAGATCATAGATGCTGGTGGAGCGTTGACCTAACGGCAGTTCGACAGCAGTGCGGCGTCCAGCTTTGTCGTATTCGTAGCGGGTGATTTGGTCATTGGCATCTTCCGCTTCAATCAGGCGACCGATTTCGTCGTAGCGGTATTCGGTTAAGAAGCCCATGGCATCTCTGACGCCAGCGAGTCTGCCGACTTTGTCGTAAAGATATTCGGTGACTTTGCCGTCCTGGTCGGTGATGCTTTCGCGACGACCAATGGCGTCGTAGCTCACCTGGGTGCTGCTGCCGTCTTGGAAGGTGGTTTCGGTGACGCGACCGAGATCGTCGTAGCTGTAGCGGGTGGTGTGGCCGAGGGCATCTGTTTCGGCGGTGCGGCGACCGGCTGGGTCGTAGGTGACGGTCATCCGGGGGTTGTCGCTGAGGTCACCGGGGGTATTGTCGGCGTAGAGGGTTTCAGTGAGCCGACCGATGGCGTCGTAGCGATATTCGGTGCGGTTGCCCAGCGCGTCAATGCTGGCTTTAACGCGACCATCTTGGCTGTATTCGGTTTGGATGCGGTCATTGTCATCAAGGTAAGTCGGGGGTGCATCGGGGTAGATGATCTCGGTCCAATCGACGTTGGCGAGGGTGGCACCGGGGGCAATGGCGGCGAGGAATTGCTCTAGGGTTTCGCCGTCATCGGGGTGGATGGTTTCGATGAGGCGATCTACGGCGTCGTAGACGAAGTGGGTGACGCGGCCCTGTTGGTCGATGCTGGCCCGGAGGTTACCGCCCCGGTCATAGAGGTCGATGGTGCGGTCATTATCGCTGTTGTCGGCGGGGGTGTCGTCGGCAAAGATTGTCTCGATCAGTTGCCCACGGGTGTCGTAGCGCATCTCGGTACGGTTGCCGAGGGCATCAATTAGCGCAGTTTGGTTGCCATTGGCGTCGTATTTGTAGGTGGTGATGCCCCCTTCTGGATCGGTAACGGTCTCGGCAGAGTGGTGCGCTTCAAAGATAGAGTTGATATGGAAGTAATCTTTAATTGAGAGAAAGCACCCTCCCTAACTAAATGACTTTTCCCAATATAAATTTCGTTACGAATTGCCTTACAAAAGACAGTCCAAGAAAATCAGCTATTGATATAAATAATGGAACCGATATTCCTGGGAATAGGATTGCATTTATAAGAACCTTGATGAAATTAGGACTATCAAGTTTTTTGACTACCCTTTCCATTTCCATACTATTATTCGGATTAACTTCGTGTTTTGGAACAGGAATATTTAAGGAATAATAATAGTGGTAACTTAGGCAGCCTGCCATACACCATGCCACTCGAGTGGCAACAACATATATATTTTTCCATCCATCAAGAATCACAAATTCAGGAAATTTTAAATCTCCTAGGATATGCATTATCCCAACAAACAAGAGTGTAACAATATATATAAACACTGAAACTATATGAAATTTAAGTTTCGATGCCTTGGCCTTGCGTTCTAAACTTAGTGCCTGATACTTAATTCCCTTAGGGATAATGTAGGCAATAAGAAAAGCCGAGAAAAAGAAAAATGTAATAAATTCTTCATTCCATCCATTTATGTCAAACAAGATGATGCTTAACACCAAAATCAAGAAAAGTGATAAAAAAGAGATGGGGGAGATTCTTCTATTCACAATAAATACATTGGTAATTTCATCCTGAACCAACATAACCTTTGCTTGGATTTTGAACTATCTGTATTATCAATAGTTTAGGAAATCGGTTCAAGGTGAGCTTTTATTGATTCAGATTTTTCGGCAAAAATGACATCAATCACAAGTATGAAGCAATCAGTTCTCAACATATTTATTCAAGGCAAAAATCAAGATATTTCTAAATCTTTAAGCAAACTTCAATTCTTTGCTTTCAGAAAATTTAAAAACGATAAAACTTTCTGGGAGTTTCCATGCATTCAGAAGCATCTTATTGGTTAGTAGCCAAAAACAGGTTCAATGGATGGGTCAGGGGTTGGCGAAGCTAATCTTTCCCTTTGATAAATAGGAATTGATAGGCCTAGCTGAAGGTCAAAAGAGATCCCACGATTTATAGATATTCCAAAGCCGTTTGCATTGCCTCTGCCATATCCCATTGTTAATGCTTGCAATCCTCCTCCTCCTCCTCCTCCTACTCCTGGTCTCCCTGCTCCTCCAAATATTGAGCCTCCAAATGCGAAGTATCCTCCAATCAATGAAGGAAATATGGATTGACCAAGAGACGTTGGTGTCCAAACAGTAAATGTTCCTCTTGTTGCCCTAAGAGTTCGGAAAGATGCAACGCTAGCATTCGCATGAATTGCTAAAACAAGGCCGGAAATTTCACGGGTTTGGCCGTTGCCTAGTGTCAATGAATTGATTAAGTAAGCATCACCTCCAATTCCCTCTGTTAGAGCAAACCCAAAACGTCTTCCAGACAAGATTCTACTTGGATCAGCATCTATAGAATATTGAATTCCCTCCCGGCGTATATTGTCACGATCAATACCAAACAAGAATTGACTTCCCAGAAACTGTAAAGGAGAAGCAATTGCACCAAATGACGCTAAGTTTTGCAAAACCTGTAATGTATTCAAAGAAGACAAAACTTCGTTGAAGTTAAAGCTTAAAAGTCCACTCGGATCAATGAACGTTAACGGATTATTATTTCCATACAAATATCGATGTCTCGAAACCGGCAAATCCATCATCCCTTCAAACGGATCAGTGCTAATAAACCTTTCTGTTGCGGTGTCGTTATACCGTGCTCTCAGATACTGTAACCCCGTCTCACTATCACTCTGCTCACCGCGATAGAGATAGCTATTCTCCGTATCGCCTATCCGCTTCAACACATTGCCATAGGCGTCATAGAGATAGCTGTCTGTGACCGCTCCAGTCTCATCCGTCAACTGTCGCGTGCCGCTGTGACCGTCATAGAGATAGACCGACTCAACCCCACCACGAGACTGAGAAATCAGCTCATTGCCATAGGTGTATGCCACCTCGGTCCCCGTGTTGGCATCGTATTCTTCGAGCACCTGCGCATATTGACGATTGGCATCAATCAGATAGCGGGTCTCATCCCCATCCACCGTCTTCGCCACCCGCACGCCATCAGCATCATAGGCATACTCAATCACCTGGGTGCCATTGGCATCAGTAATCTCAGCCCCCATCAACCGATTCTCAGAACTCCAGATATAGGTCGTCTGCTTATCGGGGCTGATTTCTGAGATCAGGTTGCCATTGTCGTCATAGCTATAGGTGGTGGTGACACCGTTGGTGGTTTCGGTGAGTAAGCGATCGTTGTCGTCATAGGTATAGGTGGTCAGCCCATCCACCGAGTCATCTTTGCTGAGGCGGGTGCCCACCACATCAAAGCTGTAGGTAATGGTTCTATTACCCTCGACCGGGGCGGTAATCTTTTCCTCGACGAGGCGGTACAGGGTGTCGTAGCTGTACTCGACAGTGCGGCCTCCGAGTTCTTCTACTGAAGTCTTATTACCCACCGCATCGTAGCTGTAGCGATAGCTGGCGATCTCAGGCAATGGGATGATTGAGTGGCGGTGAGTACCGCCCATTCGGGCTCCAAATAACGTTTCTTTTTGAAACCCCTTGTCTGTCCTATTAACCAACCTTCCCAACCCGACCCAAGCTGCTGATCGCTCTCCGACAGCAGCCTACATTCACATTCCCTTTTGTCGTCGCCGCTGTTTTTACTGCGACTTTGCGATCGCCGTCATGGGAGACCAGGCCCGTGGCGAAACCTCCCCCACCATGCAGACCTATGTCGATACCGTCTGCCGAGAGATCCAGGCGACCCCCATGGCTGCGACGCCTCTAGAGACCGTCTTCTTTGGGGGCGGCACCCCTTCCCTGCTGGCCCCAAACCAGGTGGAGCAAATCTTGGCCGCGTTACAGAATCGGGTGAGCATTGCCCCAGGAGCCGAGATTTCCATGGAAATGGATCCTGGCACCTTTGGGCGATCGCAGCTCCAGGCCCTGAAAGCTTTAGGCCTAAATCGGGTCAGCTTAGGGGTGCAATCCTTTCAAGATCAGGTATTAGAAGCCTGTGGCCGCACCCATCGTTTAGCTGATATTGAGCAGGCGATTGCCGATCTGCAAGCGGTTGATATCGCCAGTTGGAGCCTTGATCTGATTTCGGGGCTGCCCCACCAAACCCTGGAGCAGTGGCAGGCCAATGTAGAGCAGGCGATCGCCCATCAGCCCAACCATATATCGGTGTATGACCTCACCGTTGAGCCCGATACGGTCTTTGCAAAGCGCTATGACCCTGGTGAAGCCCCCCTCCCCGCAGAAGTAGCCACCGCTGACATGTACCGGTTTGCCCAAGCCCAACTCACGGCAGCGGGCTACGACCATTATGAAATCTCCAACTACGCGCAACCGGGTCACCAATGCTGCCACAACCGGGTCTATTGGGAAAATCGGCCCTACTACGGCTTTGGCATGGCCGCCACCAGCTACAGGCACCGCCAGCGCTTTAGCCGCCCCCGCACCACCCATCAATACCAGCAGTGGGTTGCCGCCTATGTTCAAACTGATGGAACCTTAAACTGTGACCCAACCCCGCCAACGGAGCAGCTCTTAGACCAACTCATGTTGGGATTGCGTTTAGCTGAAGGGGTAGCACTACCGGCTTTGACAGCTCAATTTAGTCCAGAGATCCTACCCATACTCCACAAAACCTTGACCCCTTTCATCGAGCAGGGTTGGGTCATTCTCGACACGACTCCTGCAAGACGAATTCGCCTCAGCGATCCAGAAGGGTTTCTCTTTTCCAATCAGGTGCTAGCGGCCCTATTTGAGGCTTGGGAGACTTCAGATTCTTAACAGTATTGCGGCAGTAGCTTTGCAGTAGAATAGCGCTGCAACAACTCCTGAACCCGTCTCCTGTCCGCACGATTTAACGGGACCAGGGGTTATTTTTGTGAGATTTTCTGGAATGCCATGGCCAAGGTTCTTGTCTCTGACCCCGTCGATCAAGCTGGTTTAGATATCCTCTCCCAAGTGGCTCAGGTGGATGTCAAAACCAAGCTGCCGCCCGAAGAGCTGGTCAAAATCATCCCTGAGTATGATGCCTTAATGATTCGCTCCGGCACCAAAGTCACCCAAGCCGTGATCGAAGCGGGGCAACAGCTCAAAATTATTGGCCGGGCTGGGGTCGGCGTCGATAACGTAGACGTGCCCATGGCCACCCGTCGGGGCATTGTGGTCGTAAATTCCCCTGAAGGCAACACGATCGCCGCTGCCGAGCATGCCCTGGCGATGATGTTGTCTCTCTCTCGCCATATTCCTGCCGCAGATAAGACCGTCAAGGGCGGAGACTGGAACCGCAAGGCCTTTACTGGGGTAGAGGTTTATAAAAAGACCCTAGGGGTGATGGGGCTAGGCAAGATCGGCTCCCATGTGGCCACTGTGGGTAGGGCCTTGGGCATGAAGCTCTTGGCCTATGACCCGTTTATTTCCACGGAACGGGCTGAGCAGTTGGGCTGTCGCTTAGTCGATATGGACTTACTGCTGCGGGAAGCAGACTACGTTACCCTGCACCTGCCCAAGACCCCAGAAACGGCGAATCTGATTAACGCTGAAACCCTGGCCACGATGAAGCCTACGGCTCGGATTATTAACTGTGCTAGGGGCGGCATCATTGATGAAGTGGCTTTAGCCGCCGCCCTGAGCGAGGGGCAAATTGCCGGGGCCGCTCTCGATGTTTATGCCCAAGAACCCTTGGGTGAGTCGCCGCTGCGCGATTTAGACCGGGCGGTGATCTTGACGCCTCACCTCGGGGCCTCGACCGAGGAGGCCCAGGTGAATGTGGCCATTGACGTGGCTGAGCAGATTCGGGATGTGCTGTTGGGGCTACCCGCCCGCTCAGCCGTTAATATTCCTGGGCTGCGGGCCGACGTGATGGAAAAAATGCGTCCCTATCTGCAGTTGGCAGAAACCCTGGGTAACCTGGTGGGCCAGCTAGCCGGAGGCCGAGTTGATTCCTTTAATGTGCAACTCCAGGGGGAGCTGGCCCAAAACGATAGCCAGCCGGTGGTGATTGCGGCGTTGAAAGGGTTGCTGTCAAACGCCCTCCAGGAGCGGGTCAACTACGTGAATGCCAACATTGAGGCTAAGGAGCGCGGCATTCGGGTGGTGGAAACCCGTGATTCCAACATTCGAGACTACGCCGGCTCTTTGAGTCTGTCTGCGAAGGGTTCTTTGGGAGAGCATTCGGTGACTGGGGTGCTGCTGGGAGGCAGCGAAATCCGGGTGACGGATATCAACGAGTTCCCCATTAACGTGCCGCCCACCAAGCACATGCTGTTCACCCTGCACCGGGATATGCCTGGCATTATTGGCAAAATTGGCTCCCTGTTGGGCAGCTTCAATGTCAACATTGCCAGCATGCAAGTGGGGCGCAAGATTGTGCGTGGCGATGCGGTTATGGTGCTCAGCATTGACGACCCATTACCGGAAGGGATTCTCTCGGAGATTACCAAGGTGCCTGGGGTCCGGGATGCCTACACGGTCAGCCTTTAGGGCAAAACTGGTCTCAGGTTGTGAGGGGATAGATTGGCCTAAGCCGTAGCGATCGCGCCGACCCGGCCACTGATACCCTTTAGGGGGGTGGCTCTGGTTGATTTTGCGTGAGGAAGCCTTTGGTTAAGAATTGGTGGGATATTCAAGTTCTCTGTGACCCGGCTCTAGAAGACACCGTTTTCTGGCGGTTTGAGTTGCTGGGTGCCCTAGGAACCTCTAGCCAGCGTAAGGCCAATCAGCGCTTGATTCAGGCTTACTTTCCCCAAAATGCCTATGCGCTACTGGATGTGGCCGCGATCGCCCTCCTCCTGAGACAAGACGCGCTCTGTGCCCAGCTCCCGCAGCCCCAAACCAGTTGGGGCCTGATCGATGAAGAGGACTGGTCTAAAAGCTGGAAGCAATATTGGCACCCCCAGGATGTGGGCGATCGCCTCTTGATTAATCCGGCTTGGTTGCCAACCCCCGAAACCGATCGCAAGATTATCAAGCTGGATCCAGGGGTGGCTTTTGGTACCGGTGCCCATGCCACCACCCAACTCTGCCTAGAGTCCCTCGAAATGCGCCTGGAAGCGAAAGGGGACGCGGATATTATCATTGCCGATGTGGGTTGCGGTTCTGGAATTTTGTCAATCGGAGCGCTGCTATTAGGGGCCAAGCGTTCCTATGCGGTTGATACCGACGCCCTGGCGGTGCAAGCCACCGCCGAAAACCGCGACATGAATGGCTTACCCAGCGATCGCCTCGTGGTGCAGGAGGGTAGTCTTGACCAACTCGTGACTGGACTGGCGGAGCCTGTCGATGGCATTCTCTGCAACATCCTGGCTGAGGTGATTCTGGATCTCATTCCCCAGATGGGCGAAATCTCTAAGCCCAGTACCTGGGGCATCCTCAGCGGTATTTTGCTAGAGCAGTCGAAATTGGTGGCCGATACCCTAGAGCAGCATGGCTGGGTCGTGGCTACCCTGTGGCGTCGCCAAGACTGGTGCTGCCTCAACATTCGGCGGGCATAACCGATGGTCGCCACCCTCGAAATTTTGGGCTTTTCGCTAAAGCTGCTGGTGCCTTCGCTGTTGTTGGCGATCGCCATTCGGGCTTGGGGACCCCATCTGCCGATTGCCGCTACAAACGCAGTGAGCTTAGTGATAGTGCTGACCCCCTCCCTGATTATGGGTGGCATTTTGGGCTATCGGCTTTGGCGTTCCAACGGTTCTGCCCATGCGCACCCTGGCCGAGATTAACGATCGCATTCGCAGTCAATCCGTCGTGGTTGAGACTGCCACTGCCTTTAAGGCCCGTGTGGCTGAGTCGGGGGTCAAAGCAGCCTATGCAGCCGTAGACGTGGTCACCACCGGCACCTTTGAGCCGATGGAATCTTCGGGGGCGGTAATCAACCTGGGGCATACCGACCCACCGATCAAAATGCGCGAGTGCTATTTAAACGGCGTGATGGCCTACGCCGGTTTTGGGGCCGTGGATCTGTATCTGGGGGCTGGGCAAGCCGCCGTGCCCAGCCCCCCAGGGGAAACCGCCCGCCCCATGGCCTATGGGGGCGGTCATGTGATTGCGGATCTAGTCGCGGGGAAACCCGTGCAGGTGCAAGCCCAAGGACAGGTCACCGACTGCTATCCCCGCGCCACCCTAGAAACCACCATCACCCAAGACACGATCAATCAGTTTTATCTGTTTAACCCCCGCAACCTCTATCAAAACTTTATTGTCGGGGTGAATGGGGGCGATCGCCCGCTGGCGACCTACCTGGGACCACTGCAGCCGAATTTGGGTAATGCCGTCTATGCCAATCCGGGGGCACTCTCACCCCTGCTGAATGACCCAGAACTCGCCGCTGTGGGGGTAGGTAGCCGCATTTTCTTGGGCGGCGGGATCGGTTATGTCGCCTGGGAGGGGACCCAGCATTTCCCATTGCAAAAGCGGTTGCCCAACCAGACGCCGATTGGTCCGGCCGCAACGGTGGCCTTGATTGGCGATGCCAAGGGAATGCAACCCCAGTGGGTGCGGGGCTGTTATTTTCGCGGTTACGGCCCGTCGTTGATGCTGGGGGGGGGGGTAGCGATACCGCTGTTGAATGAGCAAATTGCCGCCCATTGTGCGGTCCAAGACAAGGATTTGGTGGCCCCCGTCATGGACTTCGCCATTCCTCGACGGGTGCGACCCACGTTTGGGTTGGTGAGCTATGCCCAACTCAAGTCAGGGCACCTGACGCTGAATGGCCAGAAGGTGCGAACGGCCCCGCTGTCGAGTCTTTACCTGGCGCAGCAGGTGGCAGAAACGTTGCAAGGCTGGATTGAAGCGGGGGAATTTGAGCTGACGGAGCCGGTGGCCCCGCTACCCCAGGACCGCGCCTTTTTGCCCCAGGACGCTTTGAATACCAATACGCGGTTGACCTAGGGGGCGCAAGCCCCGACATGATCAGTACTCAAGCTTCAAAAGAGATCGCTTTTTGCCCTTATGGGGTTACATTGCTTCTTTAAGCAGCTGTGCTTTTAGGACAATCCATCTGTAATGGCCAAGTTAATCAAGATTATTGGATGTGATAACCCCCAACGGGTGGGTGATGTGGTGTTTATCCATGGCTTAGGTGGCAATGGTCTTGAAACCTGGCACACGAACCCTCAGGAAATAACAGAACTCAAAAAGCAGGCTGATAAAACAGGCGTCCCTCTCGATGCCAGTCAGTTGAACTTTTGGCCGGTTTGGTTGGGCAAGGAAAGGCCCGACCTAGGGATTTGGTCCCTGGACTATGAGGTGGAACCCTCAGACTGGAAAGGTGGCACCATGCCCCTGGCAGAGCGAGCCAATAATGTTCTGGAAACCTTTGCCAACAAGCGAATTGGTCAGCGTCCGTTAGTCTTTATTACCCATAGCCTGGGCGGTCTACTGGCCAAACAGCTCCTACGCAATGCCAATGACTTTGGCACCGATCGACAGCGCCGAGTCGTGGCGCAAACAAAAGGGCTCGTGTTTTTGGCCACCCCCCACTCGGGTTCAAACTGGTCAAACTGGGCGCAGTTCATCAATGGCCTATTGTTGAAGCTCCCCAAGCTGAGCCTAAGTGTAGAAGAGTTGGAATACGGTCACAGTCGCCTACAGGAGTTGAATCAAGTCTTTCGCGGCCATCCGATTTTGGGGCAAGTGCCGGTCAAGGCCTATTACGAAACCCAACCCCTGAAGCCACTGGGGGTGGTGGTGGATAAGGTCAGTGCCGATATGGGCAAACCTGAACCCACCATTCCTGTGGATGCCAATCACATTAATATCTGCAAGATTTCTGCCCAGCAACGAGAAGAGGGGGTGGTGTACGACAGCGTAGTGCTGTTCTTAGAGGACTATCTCAGTGCTGAGAGTGCAACCGCGCCTGCGCCCACGACAACAACGCCAGCAGCCACTGAGACCGTTGATCGCCCTCGACTCTATGGTCAGTTAGCCGCATTACCATCACCTCAGTTTGGTGAGATTGCTTACGTGCTAAACCCACCTGCCGGAACAGTTCCAGGTATTGCAGCAGCTCAGGGCACACGGGTAGAAGCTCTCCTAAATTGGGCAGAGGGAACAGGGGGTTGTGGATTGGATAAGGTGCAGTCAGTTCTGGACCAAATCCTTCCCCCTCGCTAGCCCCTTCGCAAGGCAATGACACTGCTGCGAAGGGGCTCAAACCCCAAGTGTCCTCTCCTCAAAATCCATTGATCCGGGTAAATCCGTTTGGAGATCGGGGTCGAATTCAAGATCCCAAGCGCTTTTGGGGTCGCAAGGAGATCCTGCGGCGCATTTTTGAGGAACTACACAAGGGATCGAGCTTATCGCTGGTAGGAGCGTCCCAGGTTGGCAAGTCTTCTTTACTAGAGATGGTGCGCCACTGGGGGCCGCAGGCGTTAAAGCTCAAGCCAGAGCAGTTTATCCATGTGGATATGCAGATCGTTCGCAATGAAGCCGAATTTTTTGAGGCCCTTTGCGACGCCTTGGGTTTGCCAGAAACCTTACGAGGCTTCCGGCTAGGGCGCGCCTTGCGAGACAAACGCTATATTGTCTGCCTTGACGAAATCGAGAAAATGGTGAGTCAGCGGCACTTTACGGGGGATGAGCGAGAGGAGTTGCGGGGCCTCGCCGATGGGGCCAATGCGCCTCTGAGCCTGGTGATTGCCAGTCGCTCACCGTTGAATGAGCTGTTTGACGACGACCCCACCCGCACCTCACCGCTCCATGGGCTCTGTGGACCACCTTTAAGAGTGAAGCCCTTTTCACAGCCGGAAACATTTCAGTTCTTGACCCAGCGTCTTAAGGGAAATGCGATTCAATTTGTCTCGGAACAAATGCAAGCACTCTATAACCAGAGTCAAGGTCATCCTGGTCTCTTACAAGCTTTGGCAGCAGACCTCTATCGCCAACTGGCCAGCGCCTAACGCCCATGCCCACCTTTCCTGTTTATCCCGGTGAGTTGCCCCGTTGCCTGAACCCTCTGAACTTAAAGCACTATTTTTTGTTGGCCTACTGGATCTACTTTCGCCCCACTGCCCTGAAGTGCTATCTCTACCAAGCTGATCCAGAGCTATATCGTGCTGGACCACGTTTAGGCATCCTTCGAACCCTAGCCAATCCGGCTTATCGCAACCTGTATCTGGTTGCGATTGGGACCACCGTATTGCTAGCTGGCATGCTTGGTCTCTCGATTGCCCTGCTGGCTAGCGGTGTTCAAGGGATAACACCTGATTGGGCAGTTATGGCTAGACTTGTGGCCTTTGGCGTGGTCTTTGGTCTGTTACTAGGTCTGTTTTCAGGTCTAGCAGGAAGCGTAACCGAAGGTGTGGCCTTTGGTGTGGTTGGAGGCGTGGACTTAGGTGTGGTAGGAGGCGTGGACGTAGGTGTGGGCGTAGGTGTGGCCGGAGGTATGGCGATAGGTGTGGCCTGGGG
>JBHJIP010000230.1:0-28636 GCA_050043365.1 Leptolyngbyaceae cyanobacterium | reverse complement strand
CCGAGATAAAGCCCACCATGCCCGGAATACCGGCGCTGGCCATTACCCCCAAAATCATTAACGTACCCACAACTGGCAAGCCCCGTTCTGGGTTCAAAAGCCCCCGCAAAACGGTCATATCGCGGGTGCCGGTTTTGCTGTAAACCAAACCCACCAGCAAGAACAGCAGACCTGAAATTAAGCCATGGCTGACCATCTGCATGATCGTGCCCAAGAAGCTGAGGGGAGTGGCGGCAGCGGCCGCTAACAGGATGTACCCCATGTGGCCAATGGAGCTGTAGGCCACCATTTTTTTCATGTCGGTTTGGGCGATCGCCGCTAAGGAGCCATACAAGACGCTGATCACCGCCCAGCCCGCCAGCCAAGGACTCAATACGGTCCAGGCATCTGGCATCATTTGCAGGCCAAACCGCACCAGCCCGTAGGTGCCTAACTTCAGAAGCACGCCAGCCAAAAGGACTGATATCGGTGTGGACGCTTCAACGTGGGCATCTGGCAACCAGGTATGGAAGGGAAATAACGGGATTTTGATGCCGAAGCCGACCAGCAGCGCCCCAAGCAAAAACAGTTGAGGGATTAAGTCAATCGAGGCGGCCAATGTGGGGTCGTAGTTGAAAGAGCTGCCGCCCCCCAGCCAGACGAACCCCAAAAATCCCCCCAGGATGAAAAGGCCAGAGACCGCCGTGTAGATCAGAAACTTGGTCGCCGCATAGGCCCGCCGAGCCCCACCCCAAATGGCAATTAAGAGATAAAGGGGAATCAGCTCCAATTCATAGAAGATGAAGAATAGCAGCAGGTTTTGCGCCACAAACGCCCCTGCCACGGCCCCGCTGATCACTAGCATTAGGGCGAAATAGAGGCGGGGCCGCATGATACTGGCCGGACTGGCCCAAATCGCAATCAGCCCCAGCAAGCCATTAATAAACAGCAGCGGCAGCGCTAAGCCATCTGCACCCAGCTGATAGGTCAATCCCAAGGGCTCAACCCAGGCAAAGGATTCCACAAACTGCATGCCCGGAATGTGGATATCAAAGTGCAGACCCAGGTACAAAACCCAAACTAGAGAAAGACTCTGGACGATGCCGGCAAACAGTCTTGCCCTGCCCCCTTGCCAACTCCCTGGCCAGAGGCCCAGGGTGAGAGCACCCAATAGCGGAATGATGATTAGTGCGCTCAGCATGTCCTACCACATTGTCCAGGTCATCAACAGGCCCAGTAGGCTGATCCCCACCACAATGGTGAATAGGTAGCCTTGAGACTGGCCCGAAATACTATATTTGAGGCTTTCGCCGCTCAGTAATGATGCAAATCCAACTGAGTTAACGAGGCCATCTACCACATAGCGATCAAACCAATTGCTGGCGATCGCTAAATATCGCACCACCCCAACCACCGTGACGCGATACAGGCGCTCGGTGTAAAAGTCGTAAGCCAAGAGATCTTGCAAAAGCCGAACCGGGCGACTCATAGATCGAACCAGCGTTTTGCTCAGCGGTATAGCTGCTCCAATGGAAATCCCCACAGCCCCAGACACAATCAGCAGCACCAAAGCAGGCTTATTTACATAGGCCCAAGGGGGCAGTAAATACAGCTTCTGCATCACAGAGGGCACCAGCAGCGTAAAGAGGGTCAGGGTCACCATGGGAAAGGCCAAAGGCCAAGCCACCTCTGGGGCACGGCGAGTTTTGGGCTGAGCCTCACCCAAAAACACCAAGCGGAAAACTCGCGTCAAGTTCAAGGCTGTCAGTAAATTGACCAGCAAGAAAATCGCAACCAGCTCTGGATAGTCGTTCCAAAGGAAGTCAATGCCCAGGCGATACCCCCAGAAACAACCCAAGGGAAACAGACCCACCATGCCTAAGGCCCCAACGCCATAGGCCAAGGTGGTAGCCGGCATTTTGGGACCCAGTCCGCCTAACTCCGTCACATCTTGGGAGTTGGTCGTTAAGATGATTGCCCCCACCGCCATAAACAGTAAGGCCTTAGCCACCGCATGGGTGAGCAAAATCATCAGGGCCACCCCAGGCCATTCCGTCCCCACCGCAATAAATACCAGCCCCAAATAGGCACTGGTGGAATAGGACAACGTCCGCTTGATATCGACTTGCGCTAGGGCAACCAAAGAGGCACCCACAGCGGTAATGCTGCCGACAACAACCAGCGTGCCTAAAGCAATGGGAGATAGCACCACAATCGGCTGCAGGCGAATCAGCACATAAGCGCCGCAGGTGACCACCACCGAATTTCTGAGAATCGAAGCAGGATTCGGCCCTTCCATAGCTTCATCGAGCCATAGGTGAAACGGAAACTGTGCACATTTACCAATCGGTCCGGCAATTAGCGTCAGTCCCAGTAACGTCGCCAGCAAAGGGGTTAGTTCCTCAACTTTGACCCATTCATATAGATCGTTGAAGTTTAAGCTCCCAGCCAAAGCCGATAGGGCCACGACCCCCATCAGTAAAAGGGCATCACCGATGCGCTTCGTCAAAAAGGCATCCCGAGCGGCGGTCACCACCAAAGGCTGCGCATACCAAAAGCCCACCAGTAAATAGGTGGACAGGGTCAACATCTCCAGTAGGGAGTAGGTCAAGAACAGCGAACTGCTCATGATCACCCCGCTCATCGCCGCCTCAAAGAACCCCATCATTGAGAAGAAGCGGGCTAAGGCCCAGTCTTTTTCCATGTAGCCCAGGGCAAAGATCTGAGCCAACAGGCTAAGGCCGGTAATCAGTGCGACTGCACCCAGATTAATGACCGACAGGTCGAAGGCCAGATGCAGCTCTAAGTCAAAAGCCTTAAACCAGGTAATCGCAATTTCATGCTCACCTACGCCCCAAATCCCCTGGAAGAGCAAAGCCCCGTGCACTAATGCCACCAGGGTCATCAATATATTGATGTAGACAGCCGGGCGAGGCCCCGTACGGCGTATCCACCCAGTTGACCAAGGCAATGAAGCGATCGCGCCAACCAACCCGTAAACCGGTATTAGCCAGCAAGTGTCTAGCCACAACTGCGTCATCACCACAAAACCAAAAATATCAATCAGGTTGCAAATACAGCCACCACACCAGTCTTCTAGGCGTAACGACCTTTAACCTGTCAGCCGCCGAGAAAGCAATTTTTGAGCCAGAAGCATGGAGCGTGCACATCAATCGTGCCGACCCCAAAAACGAGTGATCGCAGCGCTTCGGTCAACCTTGCATGCATTGCTCGTTCACAGATTTTACCTGATAGCCCAACTCTCCTAAGTAAATCCATGCGACTTATTCTATTGAAGCCAAAGAATCAGCCCATTCTCAGACGAACTGCTCAGACTATCCAACCCAGAACCCCTGTCAACCAAGGAATCTAACGTTTCTTTTGGAGATTAATAATTTTTTTACATTAGTTTCAATAATATTTAACATTAGAGACAATCATTGCGGCTTATGTTGCCAAGGGGTCACCGCCCTCTTATCCTTAATTTACATAGGAGTTTAGTTCGTTTAACCCCTGTAATCTCTAGAAGAAACCCCAAGTTTGATTGAGGGTTTTCTTGTGTTGAAAAGAGGCGCGATTCGTGTCTCTGTGCAGGCGGTTTATGTCATTGTTCTTAGAGGGAGATTTACGACAATGCCAATCGCGGTTGGAATGATTGAGACCAAAGGTTTCCCGGCAGTAGTTGAGGCGGCTGACGCCATGGTCAAGGCCGCTCGTGTCACCCTGGTGGGTTACGAAAAGATTGGTAGCGGCCGAGTGACAGTTATTGTTCGAGGTGACGTCTCTGAAGTGCAGGCTTCCGTTTCTGCAGGGATTGAATCTGCTAAGCGGGTTAACGGGGGCGAAGTTCTGTCGACCCACATCATTGCTCGTCCGCACGAAAACCTGGAATTTGTGCTGCCAATTCGCTACACCGAGGCGGTTGAACAGTTCAGGACTTAGGATTTCTAGACTGCTCTCTCCCATAGGTTGCAAGCTTGAATTGCAGCAATTGAAGGCAGTGGCTTCTAGGATTAGTCAGCGATCGCCACAATTCATGTCTAGGTCTCGATTGATTGCGCCTTTAGGTGCCTTCGAGGCGATAGGGCGCTTCGCGGTTATAAATGGTTCTTCTTGACAAGCACCGAGATCAAGAATTAATAGGAGGATTGATTCACCATGTCCATCGCGGTTGGAATGATTGAAACCCTGGGCTTTCCAGCGGTCGTTGAAGCAGCTGACGCCATGGTTAAAGCGGCTCGCGTCACCCTGGTGGGCTACGAAAAAATTGGTAGCGGTCGAGTGACCGTTATCGTTCGAGGCGATGTCTCTGAAGTGCAGGCTTCTGTTTCCGCAGGCGTTGAGAACGTCAAGCGAGTCAATGGTGGCCAGGTCTTGTCGACCCACATCATTGCCCGTCCCCACGAAAACTTGGAGTTTGTGCTGCCAATTCGCTATACCGAAGCGGTTGAACAGTTTCGCGAAAGCGTTACCGGTATTCGTCCTTACGGTCGGTAGGCTCTACTAATGCTACTTGCCAAAGTTCGTGGCACGGTTGTGAGTACCTGCAAGGAGCCTAGCCTTAGCGGCGTCAAGTTCCTGTTGGTGCAACTGCTTAGCGATACTGGTGAGCCCCTGCCTGATTATGAGGTGGCTGCTGATGTTGTTGGGGCAGGTGTTAGTGAATGGGTACTCATTAGCCGGGGGAGCGGTGCCCGTCAGCATGAAGGCTATCTTGATCGACCTGTTGACGCTACGGTTGTCGCGATTGTCGATACCGTTTCCCTAGAATCTGGTGCGCTTTACAGTAAGCGTGATGACTTCAGCTAAGTTTTTCGAGCGATCTTTCTGGTAGAAGGAACGCCCGCAAATGTTCAGTTGCCGCTTCTACATAATGATTTTGCGGAGGTGTCGGATACATGGGGATCCGCGGAGAAGCTGCCCCACCCACCCCTTGGTCCCAAGACCTGGCGGAGCCTACCATTGACCCATCAGCCTATGTGCATACCTTTTCCCAGCTGATTGGGGATGTACGCATTGGTGAGAACGTCCTGGTAGCCCCTGGGGTCTCAATGCGGGCTGATGAGGGTGCGCCCTTTCGGGTGGGTAAAGATACCAATGTTCAGGATGGGGTTGTTCTCCATGGCTTAGAGCATGGCAAGGTTCTAGGCGATGACCAACAGCCTTATTCGATTTGGGTGGGTGAGCAAGTTTGCCTAACCCATAAGGCATTGATTCACGGGCCAGCCTATATCGGAGATGGCTGTTTCGTGGGTTTCCGCTCAACCATTTTCAATGCTCGTTTAGGCGAAGGGGTGATCGTTATGATGCATGCCCTTGTCCAAGATGTTGAAATCCCGCCCGGTAAATTTGTGCCTTCTGGCGCGGTGATTACCCGTCAAGGGCAAGCCGACGCCTTGCCAGATGTAGAGCCAGAAGACATGGCTTTTGTACAGGATGTCATTGATGCTAATGAGGCGCTTCGTATGGGGTATGCCTGCGCAGAGAATACAGCCTGTATTACCCCGATCCGAAATGCTGGGGATCATTTGAACTCAGCTGCCAATAACTATGACAACGGACTAAATCATATGCAAACTCAACGACTCAATCCTGACATTGTCCAGCAAGTGCGGCAGCTTCTGAATCAGGGATACCGCATCGGCACTGAGCATACTGACCCGCGTCGCTATCGAATTAATATTTGGCACACCTGCGCTCCAATCCAGTCCACCCGCGAAGGTGACGTGTTCGCAGCATTGGAAAACTGCATCGCAGAACATGCTGGGGAATATGTGCGGATGTTTGGGATTGATCCTGTTGCAAAGCGGCGGATCGCGGCTACGGTGATTCAACGACCTGACGGTAAGCCTATTTCGGTTTCTAAAACGGCTGCATCAGCTGCAGCGTCTAGTCCATCTGGCAGCTATGGGGCTCCAGCTACGAATGGCAGCGGTTCTCTAGCCGGTGATCTGGTCCAGCAGATTAGACAGCTTTTGAACCAGGGCTATCGGATCGGGACTGAATATGCTGATCCCCGCCGCTTTAAAATCAATATCTGGCAAACGTGCTCCCCTGTCCAATCCACGCGAGAGTCTGAGGTCCTGGCTGCCGTGCAAGCTTGTATGGCTGAGCATGCCAATGATTATGTGCGTCTGATCGGCATCGATTCGGTAGCTAAGCGTCGAGTCTCAGAAGTTACGATTCAGCGACCTGACGGTCGGCCAGTATCTGTGGGTAGTCATAGTGCCCCTGCATCAAGCTATAGCAGCAATGGTGCATCTGCTGGAACGGCATCGGCAGGGGTAAATCAGCAGGTTCGCCAATTACTCGCGCAGGGCTATCGGGTTGGAATTGAATATGCCGATACCCGTCGGTTCCGGAGCAATGTATGGCAAACGGCTTCGGTCGATGCCAGTAATGAGGCAGGCATTATGGCCGCTATCAACAGTTGCTTGCAGAACCATGGCAATGACTATGTCCGTATTTTCGGCGTTGACCCCAAAGCGAAGACTCGGATGGCTCCAGTCATGATTCAGCGTCCTGGTCAGAGCGCTGATGTTGCAGGCGTTGGCTCGGCCCCAGGTTCAGCCCCGAGTAATAATGGCCATGCAGCCCAACGAAATGGGGCAACCGCACCAGGACCCTTAGCGAATGACTTAGTTCAGCAAGTCAGGCAGTTAGTCAACCAAGGCTATCGTATTAGCCTTGAGCATGCGGATGTCCGCCGCTATCGCAGTGGTGCATGGCAAAGTGGGGGCATGATTGAGGGGCGGGGCGCATCAGAAGTGCTTTCAGCCCTAGAGGCAAGTCTCCACGGTCACAGTGGTGAATATGTCAGGATTGTTGGCATTGACCCCAAGGTGAAGCGTCGCGTCCTGGAAACCACCATCCAACGACCTTAGGGTTTCCTATCGGTTCCGCTATTTCATTGAAAGCCGAGTGAACGTCTCAAGGGGTAAAGCGCTAGATGTAGCAGCATTTTATGTGGCAGGGGCGGTAACCATTGCCCCTGATGCTGCTATTGCCCCTGGTGCGATCCTCAAAGCGATGCCAGGTAGCCACTTGGTGATTGGTCAGCGGGTTTGCATCGGTGCAGGCGTTGTTATTCAGGCCCAGAAAGGGGAGCTAATTTTGGAAGAAGGGGCTAGCCTTGGCACAGGGGTTTTGGTGATGGGTTCCGGTGTTATTGGAGCCCATGCCTGTGTCGGGGCAGAAAGTACCCTTTTGAACACAAGGGTTACCAAAGCTGAGGTCTTAGGGTCGCGATCGCTCTTGGGGGACAACAGTCGTAATCCCGCAATGCAGTTGGACAAAGCTATCAATAACAATGGTGCTACCCCTATCCATGAGTCACAAACCCATCCACTCCAACCCGAAAATCCGGCTTCCTTTACACAGTCCAACTCGAACGGGGTAGGGCCTACAACGCTAAGTTCTTCTTCAGGAGCGGGTACTGTCTACGGTCGAGAGCAAATTACGCTATTGATCAGGACGTTATTTCCTCACCGCCAACCTTTATCCACCGCTGATTCCGAGAATAGTTCATAAAATAAGGTAGCGACGGTCGTCCCGTTAGAGGCCCAACATGGTGACCAACCTCAATCTTTCCCCAACAAAATCATCTCCGACTGAATCACGTTGGGCATCTAAATTACAAGGTGCCGCCCTGGGGCTTGTCTCGACGGAAAGCTTTCCGGCTGTCGTGGGCACCGCTGATGCCATGCTTAAGTCGGCTGATGTGATGCTAATTGGCTACGAAAAAACGGGGTCAGGTCAATGTACGGCAATTGTCCGAGGGGGAACTGCGGATGTCCGCATGGCTGTGGAAGCTGGAACCCAAACAGCCAAACAGTTTGGGCAATACATTACATCCACGTTGATTTCTCGACCATTACCTAACCTAGAAGCCGTACTTCCCATTTGCTTGCATTTGGATGAGCTAGAGAAAATGGGACGGGGTCAAATGGGGAATCAGGCCATTGGTCTCCTTGAAACCCGAGGTTTCCCAGCCATGGTTGGCGCTGCCGATGCCATGACCAAGTCTGCCGATATCAAGGTGGTGGCCCACCAAACCATCGGTTCTGGGCTGTGTACAATCATCATCCGGGGGTCATTGCCGAATGTGGCGATCGCGATCGACTCGGGCATGCACGAGGCCGAGCGCATTGGTGAGCTCCATGCCGTGATGATTATTCCCCGGCCTTTAGATGATTTAGAGCGGTCTCTGCCCATGGCTGAGATGACCACAGAGCAACCCGTGCGGCTACCGCTGAAACTAGGGGAAAAAGAAAAAGAGAAGGAACTCGTTCCCTTACCGGAATCTGTTGCTGCCGAGGCCACTCAAGCCTTACCGATCTCCGAGTTGCAGCCCCATCCTGAGACTCAACCTCCATCAAAAGCGCTTGAACCGTTTACGGAACCTCTAACCGAGGCTAACCTCGACTAGCCCATAGCACTTACATGACGCCTTCAATCGAGGCCATATTTGTCTACGGCACTCTCAAGCCAGGTGAAGCGTATTATCAGCGCTATTGCCAAGGGTCTGCCGTGAGCGCCACACCGGCTCAAGTTCAGGGGGCCTTGTATCACTTGCCCCAAGGTTATCCGGCCTTAACATTGGGAGAACATCGCGTGCGCGGCAGCTTGCTACACCTTGTAAAAGACGCGAATTTAAACGAGATTGACCGGTTCGAAAGCTACGATCCGACCCTTGAACCGACTCAAAACGAATACCAGCGTGTCGCTCTGCCCATTTTTGATCTCAGAGGGCAATTTTTGGAATCTGCCTGGGTATACCTCATGGCAGATCATAAAGTGTCTCGCTATGGCGGCGTTTGGCTTCCAACCGGATTTTGGAGTCGAACCCTATGGCCCAGCATTCGCCCTTAGAACAAAAAGCCAGCGCTGCAGCGCTGGCTTTTGATACTCCTAGCGTTAAGCGGTAAAGGAGGGCGCTTAGCTAAGCACGGTTGCCTTTAGCGCTGCAGGGGTCTCAGGAATCGGTGCCCCGATTTTGATGGAAACCTCGTCAGGCTTGGCCCACAAGATCAGTTTTAAATCAAGAGCACTATTCAAGTACTCATGTTTCGGCAGGATGCGTAGAGACAACCCTTGTAAACCGCTATGGCTATAGGTCATCGC
This sequence comes from Leptolyngbyaceae cyanobacterium, assembly GCA_050043365.1. Lineage (GTDB taxonomy): Bacteria > Cyanobacteriota > Cyanobacteriia > Phormidesmidales > Phormidesmidaceae > PCC-6406. Next base: position 19,534 of record JBHJIP010000230.1, on the reverse strand, counting down.
GATTGAGTAATTCGCGCGCCCTTGATCATCTTGTCCTTGATAGTTCATGGTGAGGGCCGTGCCGCTATGCATATCGCCACTCACAGCAACGACCCCTTGATAGAGTTCTACCTGTACATCTTCAGGGCTGAGTGCCCCGAGATACACGTTGGCACTCACTTGGAACGGCTGATTAACCTGAAGCTCATCGGTCGCAGAAATGTGCACTTCATCAATGCGCATTTCATACCAGTGCTCCACCAAGTGAGTTTGCCATTGAGTCAGGGTTTTCGCCGGTGCAAATCCATCTTGAGAGAGTTGGGAGAGGCGATCGCTGGCCATAAAGTAAGCTCGGCGGGCATAGTCTTTAACCATTCGAGCCGTGTTAAAGCAAGGGGTATTGAGATGAATCGCTGATTTCATCTTCTCAACCCAGCCCCGAGGCACCCCATTTTCGTCGCGATTATAAAACAGGGGCACAACTTCCTGTTCTAAAACCTCATAAAGGGCTGCTGCTACTAAGTCATCTTGATATTCTGGGTCGTCGTAGTCTTCCCCGGCCCCAATCGACCAACCCGTGCTGACATAGTCGGCCTCATCCCACCAGCCATCTAGCACGCTCAGATTCGGCAAGCCATTCATGGCGGCTTTCATGCCGCTGGTGCCAGAGGCTTCCCTCGGGCGGCGAGGATTATTGAGCCAAACATCGCATCCAGACACCATGGCCCGAGAGAGATGGATATCGTAATTGGGCACGAAGACGATCGAGCCATCCAACCCTTCTTCGCGGGTGAAGTGAATAATCTTACGAATGAGCTCTTTCCCTGGGATGTCCTTAGGGTGGGCCTTACCGGCAATGACGAACTGTACCCGTCTTCCCTGAGCACCGCCAGTGATCAGCTTCCGAATCCGCTCAACATCTCGCAAGAACAGGGTGGCTCGCTTATAGGTGGCAAATCGGCGGGCGAATCCGATAGTGAGAACAGATGGATCTAAAACCTCCTGGGCTTCGACAAATTCATGGGCCGCAGCGCCGCGATCGTGAAGATTACGCTGAAGCCGTTCTCGCACATACATCACCATTTGAGAACGACACAGCTCGTGATTACGCCATAGCTCTTCCCCTGGAATTGCTTTGACCCGATCCCATAACGGCTCCTTAGAACCGGCATGGGACCATTTAGGACCGAGGTAGCGATCGTAGAGGGCTTGGGTAGACTTTGCGACACAGCTACGGGCATGGACCCCATTGGTGATGGCATTGATGGGAACCTCATCCTTGGGCAGGGACTTCCAAAGGCCACCAAACATGTCCCGAGAGACAGCGCCATGGAGCTGACTCACCCCATTCACAAAGGTTGCGGTCTTAATAGCCAAAACCGCCATGCTAAAGGGCGTTGACAAATCCCCTGTATTTTCTCGACCCATGGCCAAAAACTCGGCTTCGGAGAGGCCAAAATGACGGGCATAATGACCCAGGTAATAGATCACTTTGTCGGCCCCAAACAAGTCAATACCTGCAGGGACGGGGGTATGGGTGGTGAAAACTTGGCTGGCTGTGGCCACTTGTAAGGCTTCGGCATAGCTCAAGTTTTCAGCATCCATGAGCATTCGAATCCGCTCCAATGCCAGGAACGCTGAATGCCCTTCGTTCATGTGATAGACGCTGGGCTTGAGCCCTAGGGCTTCCAACATTCGCACCCCACCAATACCCAGCATGATTTCTTGGTGGATCCGCATATCAATATCGCCGCCGTAGAGGCGATCGCAGATATCTTGGTCATACTCGTTATTTGGCTCGATATTGGTATCCAACAAGTAGAGCGGTACCGTCCCCACTTGCACCCGCCAAATTCGGGCATAAACCGTGCGTCCAGGATAATCAACCGCTACACGGAGTTCGGAACCATCGACCCCTCGCTCTAGGTGCAGGGGCATATTGTAAAAATCATTAATCGGATAGCGCTCTTGTTGCCAGCCATCCGCATTCAGATACTGAGCAAAGTAGCCCTCTTGGTATAGCAATCCCACCCCGACCAGTGGCAAGCCCAGATCGCTGGCTGATTTGAGATGGTCACCCGCTAAAACCCCTAACCCTCCCGAATACACCGGCATGCAGGACGTGAGGCCAAACTCCATCGAGAAATAGGCGTAGCACTCATATGGGGATGCCTGGGGGCGATTCTTGCGGTACCAAGCTCGCTCACGCAGGTAATCTTCCATGCGCTGCGCTGCCCGATCCATTTGGGCAATGAACCCATCATCCTCAGCCACTTCTTGTAAGCGCTGCTGGCTGATGGTTCCGAGCATTAGAACCGGGTTGTAACGGCTTGATTCCCAAAGGTCAGAATCGAGTCGTTGAAATAAATCAATCGTTTCGACATCCCAATCCCATTGCAAATTATAGGCAAGGGTGCGTAACGCCTCCAGACGGGACGGTAAAGCAGGAACAACATTAAAGGTACGAATGGGTCGCATGGGAGAAGACCACCTGTTGACATGTGATTAACCGCCCCGTCATAGGTCACATTGACAAAATTGCCTCCAAACCTACATGCAAACGGCTTGGAAGCTATTGTGACGCCTAAATCGGGCAATGTGCTGACCCTTAATACTCTCTTGGGGATTGCAAGCAGCCTTTAGATGAAATTCCGAATTTTAAAAAGGGGCAGATTCAGCAGATATTTAAAAGTGCATTTGATCCGCTTTTCTGATCTGACTTAACCTAAAAAGCTGTAAATCAACCCTGGATTTAGATTACAGGACCTTGACTGTGGCTTTAGGAACAGCCACCATTTGCTGAAACAGATTTTCGTAGCGGTTTAAGGCCTGCTCAAAGGAATAATAATCGAGGGCGTATTGTCGCCCGGTTTCTCCTAAATGCTGGACTTTTTGAGGATGGTTATATAGGTCAAATATGGCATCTGCTAGAGCGACTGGCCGCTCTGGTTCAACCACCAGCCCTCCGCCACTTGCCTGCACGGCTTGGGCTGCGGTCCCCTCTAGAGGAACCGATGCAATAATGGGCCGACCACTGGCTAAAAGCACCTGAGTCTTTGAAGGCATATTAAAACCCACAACATTCTGCTTCTGCATAATCAGCCCGACATCCGCTGCTGCTAGCATTTCAGGGAGTTGGGCTCGAGGTGCAAAGGGACGCAGCAGAACATTACTAACACCCATCTCTTGACGCAGCTTTTCTAAATCTGCCAATTGACTTTGTTCACCCACAATCACAAAGGTGATCTCGGGTATAGATCTGAGCTTATAAGCCGCCTTGATAATGGTGGTAATACCTTGAGTGCGGGCGATATTACCGGCATAGAGGACGACAAACTTTTTCTCAAGGCTATTTTTTTGCCGAAATTCATTGTCGTATTTCGGTAGGGGGCGAATGAAATTCACATCCACCCAGTTGGAAATAATCGACATTTTGGCATCTTTTACTTTTTTGCCTAGTAGATTTTGGCGAAACCCTTCGGCAATTACGCTGATATGGCTGGCAGTGCTGTAACAAAAAGACTCTAAGGTTTCAAATACACGGATGGCGAGGGGATTGCTAATTAGCCCTGTTTGTACGGCAGCCTCAGGTAAGATATCTTGCAAATTTAGAATTGTGGGACACCGGTAAAGCAGTTTTAAAACGGCAACGGGTACCGATGCTGGCAATGAAGGACTGGTATAGAGAATGATGTCGGGCCGCCAGCCTTGCAGGGATTGAATAAAACTCAGTAAAACAAAGCTGCCATCGAGAAGCGCCCGAGCGGCTAAGCCAGGGTTAGGACGAATCCACACATAACAGCGTTGGATCTGGACACCATTGCGCTCTTCAGTAGTATAAATTTTGTCTCGATAGCCTGGGTAAATTTGCCGTTCTGGATAGTTGGGCATTGCCGTCACAACCCTAACCTGATGGCCTCGCTGAACCAGCCCCTCGGCCAGTTCGGTCATCAAGGGTGCGATACCGATGGGTTCGGGATGGTAGTTGTAGGAGTAGATCAGGATGCGCATAGACGCTAGGAGTCAAGCTAGTTGAATGCAGAGAATAGGCAAGCAGATACGGTGAGTCGGTCTATCCATTAGAGTTGTCAAATAACATCTGATGAATAGGGCCGTGTCAAACCCCGCTCAATCAAACACTTTGTGAAGCCTATGCTTCCAGTTTTTCAGATGTTAGTCCGGATGCCTCACATAGATTTCACATGTATGGATGCAAGTGTAAGGTCTGGGTCGGTTCCTCCCGCCATCTGGTATAGGATGCCCCAGCGCCATGGCATTCGCAGTATTGCCAAGACGAACTGGATTCAACAGAAAGATAACGAGCGCGATTATCGTTAGGCGTCATTTTGAATGTGATGGAAAATTGGCTGCGGCTTATTGACACGTTTCGCTTTTTTGATGAGATTCCGCTGATTGGTAACACAAGGTGGTGGCAGGCGTTACTGGGTATGAACAATTCACAATTGTCATCTGCATCTATTCCTTCACCATCAACCCAAACCCAAAACATTTGGGTGCTGAAGATGCAGAGCGAGAGGCGCAGCGCCTTAAAGCACCCTTTACAGAAAGCGGGCATTACATTGAAAACAGCAGTATCTCCACTGTCATCGAAAACGACTTGGGACAATGGGCGATCGCTCTTGTGGTGGGATACCGCCGAAGATGGGCTGGATCTAAGCCAGGTGATTGCGACCTTACCCAAAACCTCGGCCCATAAAACCTTTCCCCTGTTCCAATTTCAAGACATGACGGCTTCTCAACTGGCAGAAATGTGGGGGGCAGTCGATGATGTGGTCATGGGGGGCGTCAGCGCCAGCGGTTTCAGGCATTGCCATGGATATGCCCAGTTCTCGGGTCAGGTATCCACCCAAAATTCGGGGGGATTTGTGTCGGTCCGAACCCGAAATTTCGACCCCCCCTACAATTTGGGCGAGTGGCAAGGACTCAGACTATCGGTACGGGGAGAGGGGCAACGCTACAAGTTGATTTTGCGCGATCGCCCCTCTTGGGATGGGGCTGCCTACTGTGGTTCTTTTGACACCGTCAAAGACGAGTGGCAAACGGTAGAGGTCCCCTTTGCTGATTTGCTGGCCACATTCCGAGCCCGCACGGTTCCTAATGCATCGCCCCTAGACTCAGCTCAAATCTGTGCATTTCAACTCATGCTGAGCAAATTTGAATATGACGGCAAGCTGAATCCCCATTTCCAACCTGGCACCTTTGCTTTAAACATTCGTGACGTCAGCGCCTATGCACCAGCCGCTTTACCGCCGCTGGTGGTGATTTCTACTTCTACAACCGACGCAGAACGGTATGACTCCATGCTTGCCGACAGCGGTTTAACCTACCAAGTGGTGGTTCTAGACTCTCGAAACGATAAGAACCCAGGCGAACACGAGGATAGCGCCTGGGTTGAAACGTTGCTCAAAATTATGGATGGGCTCAACCAGGGTGAACACCAACTCAGCTAGAGAATCTGGGATAGGAATTTCTTGCTGCGTTCCTCTTGGGGGTTATTGAAAAATTCATCAGGTGTATTCTCTTCCACCAAAACACCACCATCCATGAGGACAACGCGATCAGCCACCTCGCGGGCAAACCCGACCTCGTGGGTTACACAGACCATGGTCATCCCCTCATTGGCCAGAGTGCGCATGACGTCGAGCACTTCCCGCACCATTTCTGGGTCAAGGGCAGAGGTGGGCTCATCAAACAGCATCGCCTTGGGCTGCATCGCCAAAGAACGGGCGATCGCCACCCGCTGCTGCTGACCCCCAGAAAGTTGGCCAGGGAACTTGTTGGCCTGTTCTAAAATACCAACCCGTTCTAGCAACTGCATCGCCACCTCTTGGGCTTTGGCCTTAGGCCAGCGACGCACCCAAATCGGAGCAAGGGTAATATTTTGCAGCACGGTCAAATGGGGGAACAGATTGAATTGCTGAAACACCATTCCCACTTCTCGGCGGATGGCCTCAATATTTTTAAGGTCGTGGGCCAGGGTAATACCATCCACCTCAATGCTGCCCTTTTGATAGGGTTCCAAAGCATTAAAAGTGCGGATAAACGTAGACTTACCCGAGCCAGACGGCCCCATAACCACGACCACCTCACCGCGATAGACCGTTAGGCTTACCCCTTTCAGGACATGAAAGCCATTGTCGTACCACTTCTCTACGTCCTTAGCGATGATGACGGATTCTCCCGTTTGCTGATCAATGGGAGCAGCTTCGGTTTGAGACTGGGTCATGGGTTAGCTCTCTGTAAAATTCAATAAATGAGTGCAAAAGGGGAATCGAAGGATAATCCAATTGTGCAATACCCTAAGCGGCCCCTTGAAAACACGCTGTTAACTGTTACACAAGCCTGTCAAAGGTCAGTGTTGAGCATTTCTTCCACCTTGCGGCTGCCTAGGGACATGGAGTAGCAGAAGATCCAATAAATCACCCCTAGGAATAAGTACACTTCGGCATATCGACCCAGATAAGTTGGGTTCGCCAAGACCGATCGCCCAATTCCTAACAGCTCTGCCAAACCAACGATCGCCAGCAGCGTGGTGTCTTGGAAGAGGCTAATAAACTGCCCGACAATTGCTGGGATAGCAATCTTCAGGGCTTGGGGCAGAATAATCAGAACTAGCGTTAGCGGTGTGCTCATGCCCATGGACATGGCTGCTTCTTGCTGACCTCGGGGAATCGCCTGTAAGCCCGCCCGCACATTCTCAGCCAGGTAGGCTGCACTAAAGAGGGCTAACGCAATGATTGCTCGCAGAACCCGGTCTGGCCGCGCTCCCTCAGGCAAAAACAGCGGAATCATCACCTGTCCCATGAACAAGAAAGCCACCAATGGCACCCCGCGAACCACCTCGATATAGGCCGTGGCCAGCCATTTTACGACGGGTAAGGAGCTGCGGCGGCCCAGAGCCATGATGAGCCCCAAGGGAAAGCAGAGGGCAATGCCACTAACCGCTGCAATTAAGGTTAAGACCAAGCCACCCCAATCGTTTGTCGAGACGGATTCAAGACCAATGCTGCCTCCGACCAGCCAAATAGCCAACAGGTAAGACAGTCCCCAGCCTAAGGAAATCCACTTGCCGAGACCGGGTTTTGCTTTGCCGGCCACGCGCCCCACCCAAGCGGCGGCAGCCACAATGGCCACCATCGGTAGCAGGATCTTGCTGCTGGGGCGGGTTGGCGGAAACAGCACAAAGAAGGCGCAAACGACCCCAATCCCAATCAGCACATTGCGGCTAAATAAAGTGGGGAGGTTGCGAGCCAGGATGCCCCAGGAAAGTCCAGCCAACGTGCACATCACCGCCAGCATGACCCAGATGCGCCAGTACAGCTCATCTGGATATGTGCCGGTCATGAACAGGCCAATATTGTTCGGAATGACGATCCACTCGGCTTGGGAAAACGCCCAAGTGAGCAGACGATAGCCTCCCAGGCCGAGGACCAGCCCAATCACGACGGTCAGGGTGCTATTAAACCAGTCACTAAATAGGTTCTTACGCGCCCAGGCCACAGGCCCCTTTTTGACAATTTCAGGCGGCGCTGAGGAGAATGAATCAGGTGTCGTTGTGGTCATGGTTTAGCGCTCCTTAAACTGCACCGCTCGGTTGAGCTGATTCATGAGGACGGTAATCAGCAGACACATCGCCAGATAGGTGGCCATCAAGACCACAAAAACTTCTACGGGGCGACCCGTTTGGTTGTAGGTGGTGGTCGCAATCGAATACATTTCTGGAAACGCCACAGCAAAAGCCAAGCTGGAGTTCTTGGTGAGGTTCATGTACTCACTGTTCATCGGGGGAATGATCACCCGCATGGCTTGGGGAAAGACGACGAGCTGCATGGCGGTGCCTGCTGGGATGCCCAGCGATCGCGCTGCCTCCCACTGACCTTTTGAGACCGATTGAATGCCCGCGCGCACGATTTCAGCCACAAAGGCAGAGGTGTAAAACACGAGGGCAGAGAGCGCGGCCACATATTCCCGAGAGAGTCGTAATCCACCGGTTACGCCACCGCCTTCAACCCCTTGGGGTGCTTGCCAGTTAAGCCCAAAACAAACAATCAGCAGCACAATAACGGCCAAGCCACCAACTGCATAAAGCTGAGCATCGCCTCCGGTGGCTGTCTCAACGCGAATCTTGGTGCGCCAATTCCAAAGAAAAAGTCCCAGGGCGATACCAATGGCGATAGATGCTAAGCCCGTTAATGCTAGGGCAGCGGTAGAGGGCCAAGGTACATAGACGCCACGATTATTCAGATAGAACAAATTCAAAAGCTCGATCTGGTCTTCGGGCCTAGGGAGTGCGCCATAAATCGCGAAATACCAAAAGAAAAGTTGGAGCAGGAGCGGAATATTGCGTACCAACCCGACATAAACCCGGCTGAGCTTGTAGAGCAGCCAGTTTTGCGAAAAGCTGGCGATGCCGGCCGCTACCCCTAAGAGTGTTGTAAAAAGAATGCCCGCAATAACCAGAGTGACCGTATTTGATAGCCCTACCAAGAGCGCTTTCCAGTAGGGATCCTGGGGTTGATACTGGACGGCACTCTCCCCAATGCTGAAGCCCGCTGGATTCACCAAAAAGCTAAACCCAAAGGCATTGCCCTGTTGGGTTAAGTTGCGATTGAGGTTGCCGATAAAGAAGGCAAACAACAGCACAACAACCAGGACAGTAATGACCTGGAAGGCGATTTTCCAAAAGCGCTCGTCGCGCAGTAACGCTTTCAAGCTAAAAGGCGTTTTTTGATCTGACTGGCTAACCATCAACCGTTCGTCCTATCAACAGGATTGGTATCCGCGCCTGAGGTCCAGCAGCGCTTCTAAGCGGAAACCGCAGTAGAAGAGCGCCCCTGTCCCTTAGGTTGATTAGAACCATAAGGCAAAACGCCCAGTAAGGAAAGTTTCATTAGTTACCGTGGTGCCATTGTTTCTATGGCGACCGGAACGGCATGACAGAAGCGATCAGGCTTCAAGAAAATGGGGGCCTCGACAAAATGTCGAGGCCCCCAAACGAGTCCCTTCAAACTAGGTCTTTAATAACCTGATTTAGCGGAAAGGAGGCGGATACATCAGGCCGCCCTCGGTCCACAATGCATTCTGGCCACGCTCTAGCTCAAACTGAGAGCTTGCTCCCAAGTTTCTGTCGAAGACTTCACCGTAGTTGCCCACGTGGGTAATGACTCGCAGCATGAAGTCATTAGGAACACCCATATCGGTCCCTAAGGTGCCTTCTTCACCGAGGAAACGAGCAATGTTGGGATCATCGCCACCCGCGAAGTCACCCACGTTCTCAGAGGTGATGCCGAACTCCTCAGCTTGAATCAGGCCATAGGTAACCCACTTGACCACATCAAACCAAGCGGAGTCATTGTTCAATGTCACAGGACCGAGGGGCTCCTTGGACATGGTTGCTTCCAGAAGAACGTGCTCTTCAGGGGCAGGTAAGGTGCTCCGGCGGGCAATGAGCTGAGACTTATCAGAGGTCATGCCTTCGCAACGACCTTCGTCGTAAGCGGCATAGGCTGCATCAGCATCCTGGAACACAACCGGCTCAAACTCCACCCCAAGCTTACGCATTTGGTCGGTGAGGTTTAGCTCTGTGGTGGTTCCGGTCTCAACACAAATGGCTTTACCTGCGAAGTCTTCTAAGGTAGAAATGCCACTGTCGGTGCGGCCCATCATGCCCTGACCATCAAAGAAGGTAGTGGGCGCAAACTCTAGACCCACTTGGGTATCGCGACTAAGGGTCCAGGTGGTGTTACGGGAGAGCATATCTACCTCACCACCGGCTAGGGCGGTAAAGCGCTCGGTAGAGTCAAGACGACGATACTCAACCGCATCGGGATCATCAAACAGCGCAGCCGCTACGGCCCGACACACATCTACGTCTAGACCAGAGTAGGTTCCGCTTTCATCTACAAAGCTGAAGCCAGGAATACCACCATCGACACCGCAGACCAGTTGGCCACGGTCGATAACGGTTTGCAAACGGCTACCGCCAGCAGCACTTTCGGTTGACTCACCACCGTCGGTTGCGGGCGTTCCGCTCGTATCAGCACCACCACAGGCGGCCAGAGTCAGGGTTAGCGCAACCCCTAATAGACCCCATTTCTTCATCATCACACCTCACTCACTTCACAAAAACAAATTTCGTTGGAATCAAGCTGCTAAAACAGCCTGCTCTCATCAAGACATTGGCATGCTTCACACGTGTTCACATTCCAACGCTTGCCGAAATATTTTTGCATTCTACGACACAGTTTGTAAGGGTGCCTCCATTAGATTGGCCATACAAGTCATTTAAATGCCTGATGATTGTGGATTTAGACTGCTGGTGTAACGCTAATTTGAAGAATGCTCCCAATAACGCTACTAGGGGCGTGCTCGTAGAGTCGGTGAGCGGATGTTTTTAGTGATCGCCTGCTAAGTCTCGAATCAACGGCACATGGGCGTAAGCGTAATGGGTCAGCGTATCGACTTCAGTAGCATCAAGCTCTTGCTGCCCAGTAATCTGCTCGATCAACCATTGAACAAGCGCATTATCATCCAATGACATCAAGAGATTTTTTTGAGAGGTCTCAGTTAAAGCCCAAAACTGACGCAATAGATAAGGGTTCATGGCGTCTTGCTCTTAAGATTTTCTTCAGATTCTCCTAGACCTTAGCTTATTGCGGCCCAATTTGCGTTGGTCTACGGGTATATGGCGCTCGATAGATGCCGTTGCTTTACAAAGCTGTTGGCAAGGCTTCATGCTTTGCCAGGGTCATGGCTCCCTCTGAACCTAAATGGTAGTTTTTCCGGTCTTCTGGTTAAGGAATCGCTGATTGCTTTCCCGACAGCCTTCTACCGCGCTTTGGCTCTTTAGGGGCTGTCATTAATTAAACTAAGAATCCTCGTGGTGCAACGGTTACAGCCCCTAGCAACATTACGAAAAAGGGCGCGGTCAATTTGCCCAGCAAGGTTTTCACCCCATAATTGATGACGCGCCCTAGGCGCTAATCCTCATATATGCGAGCTTCTGGAGCATCTGGGTTTTCTTCGACATATTTATCAAAGTTGCTTTTCTTAGGGGCCTGGTGCTGGTGCGAGACTTCGGCCTGCATTTCCTCTACGGCATCCCAAGCGGCAGCACATTCAGACGAACCTTCGCCTTTTTCCGTGCAAACGCTGCGAGCATAGGCCCGAGCTTTCTCAAGTTCATTCTGAAACTGTTGACTATCAACACTCACAGTGGCGCTCTCCTCATTAGTAAGTAGCAGATTGGATCTCTCCTTACCTTCTATCCTGCTGTTGTCAGACAAGATGTGATCTCAATAACAGCACCGCTGCTCGCCCTGTGGAGATCGAAGAACTTATGCGCTGTTAACGTCAATTCGATAGAGTTATTTTGGGCAACCTTGCCGCCCGCCCGCAGATGAATCGCGGGCTAATTGGGAAAGTCTACTAATCGTAGACTCAGAGGCTAAAACGCTTGCAATAAGAGGTTCTTAACCCACTCAAGTGGGTTTTGACTGTGAGCCCGCAGTTTACTCGCGGGCGGGCCAGCAGCGCGATCAGCGGTGCTGTCGAATCCACGTGTTAACAGGTGATCGATCCAGCTTAAAACTGGGAGTAACGTCCGTAACCCCATAAGAATCTCGCAACCCATTACAGGAGGCTTTCGAGCGCGGCCCCAACGACACGAAGGCTGTTGTCCTGCCTGAGGGTAGCCAGAGCGGCTTTGGCTTCGGGCTGGTCAAACCCTTTGAGGGTTCTGGCGGCTTGGGCGCGAATCATATCGACCTCGGAATGGGCTGCCTCTAAAAGTAGCGTTAAGGCAGTGTTGCCATATTCGGTATTTGTAAGCTGTCCGAGGTTGGCGATCGCGGAGCTCTGCACGACTAAATCATCCCCTGCCCAACCCCACTGGCAGAGCTGCCACCGAACATCAGGCGTGGCGTTCTCTAAGGCTGCAAAGATACTCTGGCGCACCAGCCAATGGGAGTTGCGCTCGAATAACTGCACCAAATGAGGGATAGCGCGATCGCCAAATTTTTCGAGAGAATTCGCAGCTTCGGCCACCACATTCGGGTCTTGCTCGGTCTTGATCAGCTGCAGCAACGTCTCGAACCCTTCTTCTGTCTGCTTGTTGCCCAATCCCATGGCCACAAAGGAGCGCACAATAAATTCCTGATCGTGGATGCGCTGCTTCAGCAGAGGAACGACCACCTCCGGTTCATGGTTCCTGAGGGCTACCATGGCCTTCATCCGATTTTGGGGATTGGGGCTTTCGAGGTAAGCCTTTATCTGCTGCAATTCCATAGGGCGCTTAATCCATAACCTTTCTCTCTATTGTAATTAATAATTCTTCATGGTTCGCGAGTCATTCTGTGCCTTTCTTGCCGAATATTCCCCTCAAAGCTGTCCGGAGTTCCACCTGAACCCGGGAATAATACGGAAGCTTGGTGTTCCTTAAGATACTCGCTGCCATGTTCAAACTCAGTACAAAAACGACTCGCCGTGCTTTTATCGTGGGGCTAGGTTTAGCTTTAATAAACTTGGCGAGTTCGTCGCCATCCTATGGTCAATCCAGTCGCTGGCTAGAAGTGAGTCGTCTGTCAGGGAGTGTGACCTATCGGGGTAGCAGCGTCCGATCTGCTCAGCGGGGCGATCGCCTCAATCAGTCGGGACACGGCATTTATACGGGCAGTCGCGCCAGCACGGTTCTCAATATTGACAGTGGCATTGGCACCGTCTCAGTCGCCGAAAACACTCGCTTCTCGGTGCGGCGGTTAGCGATTTTGTCAGATGGTGCCCGTGTCACGGTTTTGTCCGTCACCCAAGGGCAAGCCCGTATTCAAGCGCGACCGTTCACAAACCCCAACACGCGCCTTGAGTTGCATACCCCCAGCGGTGTTGCCGCTGTGCGAGGGACCGAATTTGGCGTCAACGTAGCTGGCGATGGCAAAAGCACCGTTGGCACCTTAGAAGGCTCTGTTGAGGTGACTGCCCAGGATGTGTCAGTTTTAGTGAATGCGGGGTTTGCAGTGGTCATAGTGCCGGGGGAACCCCCCACCCCTCCGATGCCCCTCGACCCAGAACTACAGTTGGAATTGGTGGATTTTTACCGTCGGGGTCGAACCCTGCATCTGCAAGGCCGCATTAACGCTGCCAATGCACTATTCATGAATGGACGTGAGATTACAATTAGCCGTTCAGGCTGGTTTAGCACGGCCTTGCCATTATCCCGGAGTCATCACACAGTTACGCTGACTGTGCAAGATCCCTTGGGTGACGTGCGTGAGTATCCGATGCCTGTATGGCAAGCTGATATCGATCGCGACTAAATCCCCATCTCACCATGGCACCTCAACACCATCATTTTCCAGGCCAAGCCCGTCGAGGATTGGGCTTTACCCTTGGGGTGGGTTTCGGTTCAACTCTATTAGCGATTACCCTTTGGGTCTTGGGGCTTTGGGAACCCCTGGAGCGATCGGCCTATACGCTGCTTTTTATCACCCGTAATCAATTTAGCGATTACACCTGGGACGATCGCCTAGCGGTCATCGCCATTGATGAGCCCAGCTTAGAGCGCTATGGTCGCTATCCCTTACCCCGCGATTTGTATGCATCTCTCTTAGATACCCTGTTGCCGGTTCAGCCCGCCGCGATCGGGTTCGATATGCTGTTCCCAGAGGCAACGGCGGAAGATGGGACCTTTGCTGACAGCATTGCCCTGAGCGGCAACGTAGTGTTGGCTGTGGGCGATAACGGTCGCGGGCAGGTAATTGAAAACAACCTCAGCCTGACCCAAGGGGCTGAGGGCAGCTTTTTGCTCGGCAGCGTTAAACACACGGCGGATAGTGACGGGCTAAGCCGTCGCATTTGGCTCTATGAGGGCCGTTTTCCCAGCTTTGGGGTTTCTCTGTTAGAGATGTATCGCACCAGCTTGGAAAACACCCTGGGCATTGAGGAAGATGCCTTACCGGAGCTGAACGAAGCGATTTTTGAGCAGTTCCAGCAGTTTGACCGCCGCGACCTCTGGGTCAACTGGCCAGGGCCTATTGACAATACTGCCACTGACTCGGGGCTGCAGGTGTATTCCTTTGTGGATGTGTTGGAAGAGCGGGTGGATATCGGCGCTTTGCAAAACAAAATTGTGGTGGTGGGGGTGACCGCCACCGCCGTTGACCCCTTACGCAACCCTTTCCATCAGGCTATTCCCACTGCTGGGGTCTATCTTCATGCCGCAGTGGTCGATAACCTGCTGTCAGATGCATTTATTGCCCGTGCCCCGTTTTGGAGCGTGGTTGCGCTGTTATTGATCAGCGGCGTAGGCGGCAGCCTCTTGCTTAAAAACCTACCCATGCGGGGCCGAATTGCCATTTTGGCCGGGATGATTCCCATCTGGTTTGCGATCGCCTATGGCAGCTTTTTAGGTCAAGTCTGGCTCCCTGTAGCGGCACCCCTCGGGACTACCGTCATTAGCGCCTTGAGTCTTCAACTGGTTGAGCAGCGAGAGCGGCAAGCGCTGATGGATCTCTTTGCCATAAACCTGTCCCCAGAGATGGCCGATTTACTTTGGGAGCACCGGGGCGAAATCTTGCAGCAGGGGGCGATTCAACCCCAAGAATTGATGGCAACAGTGCTGTTTACCGATATTCGCGGCTTCACGACCATTAGCGAAACCCTCCCTTCTGCCGAACTCCTGTCTTGGCTGAATCGCTACTTTGAGGTGATGACCACCTGCATCATGGACCATGGGGGCGTCGTCGATAAATACATCGGAGATGCCATCATGGCTGCCTTCGGTGCGCCGCTAGCCCGAACCGGGACCAATGCTTGGCAGCAGGATGCGATCGCCGCTGTGGCCGCTGCTGTGGCCATGCATGAGCGGCTGCAGTCCCTAAATCAAGAGTTTCGAGCTGCGAATCTACCAACTGTGGACTTTGGTGTCGGCATCCACACCGGCAATGTGATTGTCGGCACCGTGGGGAGCCGCCAGCGCCTCAGCTACTCCCTGTTTGGGGATACGGTGAATGTGGCTGCCCGCCTTCAAGACATGACGAAGACCCTGACTGAGGGCGTGCCTTACCCAATCTTGCTGAGCGAGGATACCTATGACCAATTGGGCGATCGCTACCAAACCCAGGCCATCGGTGAGATTCAACTGCGGGGACGCCAGGAAAAGACGAAGATTTACACGCCGACCCTGGCTTCCCAGACCGCCAATCGCTTGCCGACACCCCTGGCTTGAGGAGATTGAGGGCACCCACAAGAAGTGCCCCTACATCGGTTGCCGCGAAGCCTAAAATACCCCTGCCCGGAGCAACAACTGCTCTGCGATGATGCCGATGGCAATGCCAATCATGGCGGTGAGGGTGACTCTGCCCCCCGGCACTAGGGACATAGAGGACTTACGTTTGGCAGCATAGCGTTCCTTCCAGGCCATTACCGCCGGGACAATGCCAAACAGGACCGAAATGCCAAAGGTACCGGCGTAGTCTAAGGCTTCAAAGAAGATCCCGGCATTCAGGGCGGAGAAGCCCATCGGCGGCAGCAGCACCAGCGAAAATAAGGGCAAGCGTTGCGCGGTTGCGCCTGGATGGGTTCGCCCAAAGGCATCTCCAAAGAAATTCAGCAGGCCATATACCAAGCCAATAAACGAAGTGGCGATCGCCAGTTCAGCAAAAATCGAAATGCTGACGTTGGCCCATGGGTTCATGCCATTCTGGCGCAGAAACTCAAGGGGGTCGAAGCGGGTACTACTGGCCAAAGTGGCGGTCAGGTCAATTTGGCCATTCCCCAAGATGGCGGCGTTCCAGCCTAAAAACATCAGCAACGGGATCAATGACCCCAACACAATCGCCTGACGAATTTTGCGGACGTCCCCCTCTAGGCGAGTCGTGACCACAGGCACCACATTTTGATAAACCAGGGCCACAAACATGACTGGAATAGCGCCCCCAATCGCAGCCCAATTGCGGTGGACAAACTGGGTGGGCTGCAGATCCCCAAGGGTGAGGGTGAGTAGCCCCCCAAAGACCATCAGCAAAATGGCGAAAAATGCCCCATTCAGTCGTCCCACCAGTCGCTCACTGCCAAAGTAAATCAACCACCCAAAAACACCGACAAATAGGTTGAACCCAACCCAATCGGGGAAAATCGGCCCGAGGTTCCCCAGGGCAGAGGCTAAAATGCCGCCCCCCCGCGCCAGATAGGCGACCAGAAGCGCGTAATGGATAAAGAGATAGACGCCTCCCGCCGCGATCGCCCCTGATCGCCCCAAGGTCTGCCGAATCGTTGCCAAAAGCCCCAGCCGGGGCTTGCCAGAGGTGCGCATGGTGTTGAGGTTCACCTCGGCCACCAGCAGCCCCGATACCACCATGTAAACCCACATGGCGATCAGAATCGCCGTAGAGGGCAACACCCCCGCAGGCAGAGTGACCGCAGGCAGAGCTAATATCCCTGCGCCTACGGTCGTACCCGAAATTAAGGCGGTGCAGGCCGCTAAGCTACCGGGCCGGTGGATAAAGCCAACCCCATCAAATTCAAGGTTGGAAAAGAGTCGGGTCAAAGGAGATGGCCTAGGTAGAACAGCGGCACGCCCCTATCCTCACAAGCGACAGGCCCTGCAACTGTTCACTAATAACTGACCTGTTTTTTAGGTGATTCAAGGCTGTTGGGAGACAAGGGTTTGGAAGGTGGCGAGGGCTTGGGGCAAGCGATCGCCCGCCACCCAGTTGAAATCATTGTGCCCTGCCTGGGGCACCCAGAGAAATTGCTTGGGCTCCGGGGCCGTCTCGTAGAGGGTCTGTCCGTGGTGAAACGGAATGGTCTGGTCCGCTTGCCCGTGCAGGACCAAAACCGGACAGTTGACCCGCCGCAGTTTGGCGCGGTTAGGAAATTTGTCAAAGGGCAGCAGCGGCACCGGCACCACCACGCGAAAAATAGAGGTAAAGGCACTCTTTAAAATCAGGCCGCCAACCGGATAGCGAACGGCCAGTTCTGTAGCGGAACCGCTGCCAATGGAACGCCCGTAGACCAAGATGTCTTCGGCAGGGACTTCGAGCTGTTGGGTCAGGTATTGGTAGGCGGCATCGGCATCCGCATAAGCTCGGCGCTCACTGGGGCGGCCATCGCTGGTGCCATAGCCGCGATAGTCATAGGCAAAGACGCTGAACCCCCACTGCTGCAGTTGTTCTAAAAAGGGCTGAATATGCCCCAGATCTTCGGCATTGCCGTGGATGTAGAGGAGGGTGTATTCGGCTTCTGGGTTGGGGAGATAGCGGGCGGAGATCTGCTCGGTGTCGGTAACCGGGATTTTCAGAATGGTCTCGTCGTCCTGATAGCTAGAAGGCTGCGGCAAGAAAATCATGCTGTCGGCCCGAAAGAAGACGTACAGGCCGAAAAAAATGTAAATCAACAGCAGCGATCGCCCCAGTCGCTGCCAGGTAAATTCCCCAATCAGTAATTTCCGTAAGAGCGAATTGTCCATCACCGTTTCTCTTGATTAGGGATTGTGTGATCAGCCTCACATCAACACTGAGGGGCTATCACCCTTTAGATAGGCCCCACCGCACGACCAACCTGCATAAATGTCACTTTTGATACCAGATGACAGTCACCCATCGATAAAGCGGTTGGCAGCAGTATAAAAGGAGTCGAAATACGGTTAACGCTATGACGCCGGAACAAGTGCAGGGTCTTTACATCTGTATTGCTATCACGTTAATGACTTTGGCTGTGGCTCCGGTGCTGGTCTTTGGACTCGGGGACCGTAACGCCTAAGCCTGCCTCCCCCATATCCACCTGCCAAGAGACCTTGCCATGCACACCTTTGACGAATACGTTAGCCACATTCGCCGTCAAAAAATTGATGAGCTGATCCGTGCCTTAGAACAACAGCTGCAAGGGACAGACGTACGCTCCAAACGACAAACCTTGATTTCAGAACTGGGATTCTGGCGGGCTTTTCGTTAACCTCATTGCCGTTGAGGTACTAAAGAGCTGCCAGGGCGTCCTTTAAACCATGGGCGACCCGCTCTTGGGCCTCTGCTGACAGCTCAGGGTACATCGGCAGAGACAGCACCTGATGGGCAGCTAGTTCCGTATTGGGGAAACTGCCGGGGCCGAGGTTCATGGCGGCATAAACCTCCTGTAAATGGAGGGGAACCGGGTAATAAATCATCGAGATAATCCCCTGATCCATCAAAAATTGACGCACCCGATCGCGCCATTCACCCTCCTTATCTGCCGGGGACTCAATGCGGATGGTGTACTGATTCCAGACGCTGTATCCGCCCGCTGGAGAACTGGGCAGAACGATACCAGGCACCGCAGATAAGAGGTCTTGGTAGCGCTGGGCAACTTTATGGCGACCCGCATTCCAATGGTCTAAATGCCGTAGCTTAATTTGCAAAATTGCGGCCTGCACTGCATCTAGGCGGCTGTTAACCCCTACAGCCTCGTGGTAGTAGCGGGTGCGGCTGCCATGTTCTCGCAGCATTCGTGCCGTGGCGGCAATCTCTGGATCATTGGTGGTCAAGGCCCCGCCGTCACCGCATCCCCCGAGGTTCTTGGTGGGGAAAAAGCTGAAGCAGCCCATGTGGCCAATGCTGCCCACTTTGCGATCGCCCCAAGCAGCCCCCGTGGACTGGGCGCAGTCTTCGATCACGGGGACGCGATGCTGATCGGAGATCGCCATCACCTGATCCATATCGACCGGGCGGCCAAACAGGTGGACCGGCATAATTGCCTTGGTTCGAGGCGTAATTGCTGCCGCCAACTGATCAACGTTGAAGTTAAAGCTGTCTAAATCAATGTCGATAAAAACAGGCGTTGCTCCCGCTGCGCTAATCATTTCAGCGGTGGCAATAAAGGTGAAGGGTGATGTGATCACCTCATCCCCAGGACCGATGTTGAGGGCTCTCAACGCTAAATAGAGGGCATCCGTCCCCGAGTTGCAGGCAACACATTCATCGGTACCGATGTAGCGGCCAAAATCTTGGGCAAATGCGTCCACAATCGGTCCGTTAATGTATCGCCCCGAGGCCAAGACCTCTAAAACAGTCTTGCTGACATCAGCCTCGATAGTGCGGTATTGCTCAGTTAGGTCTAAAGGGGGGATGGTATTCACGCGTATACACCAGAAAAGTAGGGCAAGATTACCAAGATCAGCTTAAACAAGATTGGGCTTTGAGGGGCATGGAGCTGAACTATGGGGGCTAAATGACTGTGCTGTAGGCTGTCATCAATATAAAACTAGGCTGCTTGTGGTGCAGCGGTTTCAGTCCCTAGAAATGCCATAGAAAGAGGCGCGGTCAACTTGCCCAGCAAGACTCTCACTCGTAATTGATGATGCGCCCTAATAACCTAAAGGATTGTGCAACAGCACAATGTGGGATAAGCCGCTCAATTGTGTCCCTGTCTTAGAGGATATTTGGAAACACGTAGAGCGTCTAAATCGTCACGCTAACCTGCGTAACATGACACGGATCATGGCGATGTAGATGAGTGCTTCAGAGGATTCAGGTAAGCGCTCATAATCAACATTGAGCCGTCGACACCA
>JBHJIP010000229.1:0-5816 GCA_050043365.1 Leptolyngbyaceae cyanobacterium | reverse complement strand
GGAGAGGAGGATGCTCCATGAGCTTAGTTCTAAGTTGGGGAACTTGAGCTTCTCATGGAGTGCCTCTTTCAAAAACCTCTGTCTCAAATGAGACTCACCTATTCAAAGGGGTTGCAGGACTTTTCTGCACCACTAAGCATCCAGTCACTAAGCCCAGGGCTAACGCAGCCCCTGCCGACAATTGCGAAAGCCTTTTAGAACCAACGTTTAAGCGCAATAGTGGAGTCATTGTCACAGAATTGTTATTAACAAATAGCTGATATTTTCCGGTTGGAATCAAGACAAATATCAGCGATAAATATTCGTGAGCGGCACCTGCTGTTAGGTCTTGATGACCTCACCCAGTTGGGTGACTCCAAGTGATATTAATTCAGACATACTTAGACAAGGCTTAGCTTAATCCAAGTACTGCTTCAGGCTACCCAATTCAGCAACTTAGTTTCCGCCACCAGATCTTGACGCAAGACTTAAACGCCACTTAGGGAAAGCCAGAGCAGTTCAGTAATTGTTTTGGTGATGATCAGGGCCATTTGTTCACATTTTTCCACCTGTGAACTCCGGTCTCTCCTCAATTTGGGGGAGATAAAGTGGGGCGTGCAGCCTTCAGTTTATTCAAAATGCCTAATTTTTCACTGTAGTTGAGAGTGTGACCAAATTATGAATCGCAGAGTGAAACTGACCCTAGATATCATCATAGGAGCGGTGATTCCCATCCTGATCTTAAACAACTTAAATGAGCAGTTGGGGACAGTAAACACCTATATTGTGGCGGCGCTGGTGCCCGTTGCTTGGATTTTGCTCGATGCCTGCTTGATCACCCGACAATTTAATTTCATCACGAGCTATGTGGGCGCGTTTGCAATCTTGCGTGGGCTGCTCGCATTTTGGTTCGTCGATGGCATTCTGTTTGCTCTTAAAGACACCCTTGGCACCATCTTTACGGTGATCGTATTTGGTGTTTCCATCCTGATCAGTCGGCCCATCATGCATTATTTTCTGATGCAGGGTATGAGTCCAGATTCACCGCAGCAGAAACGGTCGCTAAAAGCATTGCTGGCCGAGCCCAAAGTGTATCGAGCGTTAGTCAAAGGTACAAAGATTATTTTGATGATTAACCTGCTGGTGGGTATGGCCAACTTTTTTCTAAACCTTCAGATTGTAGTGGCCGAGTTTGGCACGACGGCGTTCAATCAACAGGTAGCCCAAGTGAATGCGATCACTCAAATTGCCTTCATCCTCTGTGAGTTGATAGGTGCTGGCGTCGCGGCAGTGCTTATCCGCCGGGCGATGTTTTACTACCTCCCCCAAGAGGACGGTAAGGAACAGGATGAAAGTGATTTTTGGGATCTTCTAAAGCTTCGCGATCGCCAACGGTTAGCCACCGATTTATAGGCTGCGGCAATGGTCAAAGACTAACCCCAAGGGGCGATCTCCGCTCTGGACAGGCTCACTCGTCCACTTCGCGCTACCGCTGTTCACCGAGGGTGCGGGACGGTTCTATAACTTTCACAAATTCGCTTCCAACTTAACTCACCGATCAGATGGCACGAGTCTAACCGTTCGGGTCACCCAACTGGATCAAAACTTCTCCCCAGACGGTTACCCACCTGCAGGTAGAGCAGAGTCATCACCCCCTTGTAGATTTAAGGGCATTGATGGGGTGCGTGGCTTGCCGCCAAGCTCTACCAGCGCAGTGCTCCTTCAGATGGCAATCTTGAGTTCCTCACTGCGCTGGCCCATTTTCTTCCTGACAATCCATTAAGGAATCAGAACATGAAAACAACTGTGCAAGCTAATTTGTTGCTTTTAGAACGTTTGGAAAAACTGCTGCCCTACGATCTGGATAGCGCCCAAGATCTGGTTGCCGATACCTTTGTCTGGCACTATTTCAATCCCGCTTTGCCAGAGATTGCTGGCGACTATCAAGGAATTAAAGGCCTCCAGGCCTTCTTTGCAAAACTGGCTACCGTGACCGATAGCACCTTCAACGTCAAGACCCAGCAGGTCATTCCTGTGGGCGAAGAACTGGTGGTGATCCATGCCAACCCCAGCATGACCCTGGCGGGGGAATCGTTTGAATTAGATGCCGTGGTGGTTTGGCGAATTGTGGGCGATCGCATCACCGAAGCCTGGGATATTCCCTCTGTTTATGCTGCTAGGCCAATGGGCCATCCCAATCAGGCCGCTTAGGGAACCACCATGGCTCATATCGGCATCCTTTGCCCGACCCTAACTGGGCATCTTAATCCCATGATCGCCTTGGGCCGTGAACTGCAACGGCGATCGCATCGCGTTACCGTCGTGGGCTTCTTGGACGGAGAGGCGAAAATCCAAGCTGCGGGCTTAGACTTTCTGGCGATCGGCACCTTTGATTTTCCCCTTGGCTCAACTCGACAGTCTCTCAATGCCCTCGGGGAACTCAGTGGCATCGAAGCGTTGCGATATTCCCTCAAGTTAATCCAGCGTGCCACGGCGATATTGCTAGACGAAGCGCCCACAGCGCTCAAAACAGCGGGGGTCAATGGCCTGCTTATCGACCAAGCCTTACATGGCGGTTCGACCATTGCTGAAATGCTGAACTTGCCCTTCATCACCGTCTGCTGTGCCTTGATGTTGAATCCCGAACCTGAGGTGCCGCCGTTTTTTACCCCTTGGCATTATCGCTCTGCTAGCTGGGCTAGGTTACGCAACCAAGCTGGTTATCAACTGCTGGCCATCTTGGCCCGTCGCAGCACCCGGCAGATTGCAGACTATCGGCGGCAGTGGCACTTATCGCCCTTGCGGCATCAAAACGATGCCTACTCTGCACTGGCCCAGATCTGCCAGCAACCGGCTGAGTTTGAGTTTCCGCGCCGGTCTTTACCGACCTGCTTCCATTTCACCGGCCCCTTGACAGATGCAGCCAGTCGCCAGCCAGCCGTGTTTCCCTTTGATCAGCTCACCGGGCAGCCCCTGATTTATGCGTCTTTTGGAACGCTGCAAAATCGTCTGCTCTGGCTATTTGAGGCGATCGCGGCAGCCTGTAAACCCCTGGATGCACAGCTCGTGATCGCCCTCGGGGGTGGCACCTCACCCGCATCGCTGCCCCCGTTACCGGGTTCACCGCTGGTGGTGGGCTATGCCCCCCAACTGGAACTTTTGGAAAAGGCGACCCTGACGATTACCCATGCCGGTATGAATACCGTGTTGGAGTCGCTGAGTAACGGCGTGCCGATGGTGGCGA
This sequence comes from Leptolyngbyaceae cyanobacterium, assembly GCA_050043365.1. Taxonomy (GTDB): domain Bacteria; phylum Cyanobacteriota; class Cyanobacteriia; order Phormidesmidales; family Phormidesmidaceae; genus PCC-6406. Next base: position 2,593 of record JBHJIP010000229.1, on the reverse strand, counting down.
TTCCCATCACCAATGACCAGCCCGGTGTCGCGGCCCGCATTGCTTGGACGGGTACCGGTGAAGTCATTTCATCCAAGCGGTTAACCGCGCCCAAACTGCGCCGTAAAATCCGCCAGGTATTGACCCAAGCCTCCTACCGACAGCAGGCTACCCGTCTGCAACAGGCGATTCGCGCGACCGGGGGCACTCAGCAAGCTGCCGACATCATTGAGCAGGTGATATCGACTGGCACACCTGTTCTCACCCCGACAAAGCATCCCCTCAAACTATAGGGTTTATGAAATCTGCTAAGGAGCGTTTATGCGAAGAGTTGAAGGCAAAATTGCGCTGATAACGGGTGCAGCCAGAGGCATCGGGCTCGCGATCGCCCAGTTGCTCGCCAGTGAAGGCGCAACGGTAATTTTGAGTGATATCAATGATGAGCTGGGCGCAAAGTCTGAGCGAGAGGTTGCAGGAAATTCTGAATATCAACATCTTGATGTGGCGGTGGAAGCCGAATGGCAAGCGCTGACGGACGAGATTGAGCGCAAATATGGTCATTTGGACATCGTTATCAACAATGCAGGTATCACCGGATTTTTAGAAACCAGTGGCCCCCATGACCCCGAAAATCTCGATCTAGCAAGCTGGCACCACGTCCATACCACTAATCTGGATGGGGTGGCGTTGGGGTGTAAGTATGGGATACGGCTGATGAAAGCCTCGGATAGGGCCAGTATTGTGAATATCTCCTCCCGGTCGGGATTGGTGGGAATCCCCGCCGCTGTGGCCTATGCATCGAGTAAAGCTGCCGTGCGTAATCACACTAAATCCGTCGCTCTGTATTGTGCCGAAAAGGGCTATCCCATTCGATGCAACTCAATCCATCCCGGTGCCATTCTCACGCCCCTGTGGGATGCGATGTTGGGAGAGGGAGAACAAAAGGAAGCTGCCATCAAAGGAATCGCCGCTGATGTGCCGCTAAAAGTGATGGGAACCCCCGAAGATGTGGCCTATGCGGCGCTGTATTTAGCCAGTGACGAATCAAAATATGTGACTGGAATTGAGCTGAATGTTGATGGTGGCATCTTAGCCGGTAGTGTCGCTGCACCCTCAAAGTAGGCATAGATAAAACTGCAAAGCGCTACCGCTCAACGCGAATGGTGAAAATTGCATTGACTGCATCTACCAAATTCGCGCCATTTGCAGCGAAAATCCAGACAGCTCTGGATCGCCGCTTACCGCATCGGGATTCTCTAAAATCTCAGGCGCTTGACCCGAGCGATAAATGTGTACCTGCCGCTGTTTGCGATCAATCAAAAATCCTAAGGAAACGCCATTGTCCAGATACTCCGCCATCTTGGCCTTGAGCCCACTCAAGGTATCACTAGACGACTTCAGCTCAACGACAAAATCGGGGCAAATGGGGGCAAAAGAGGCTTTCTCTGTTTCTGTCAACGCATTCCACTGTTCCAGTCGAATCCAAGCGGCATCAGGCGATCGGGTTGCCCCATTCGGCAAGGTGAAGCCAGTACTGGAGTCAAAACATAGCCCGGTGCCGTCTTGTTCAGCCCACATGCCAATCTGCACAGCTAGATTGAAATTACGGTTTCCGGCATCTGAAAAAGCGGGTGGCATGATCACCACTTCTCCTGTGGCACTGCGTTCAATGCGCAAATCGCGATTGGCCTGACAAAACTCGTAGAACTCTGCCATCGTCATCTCGACTTGCATCGGCAGATTAACTGTCAGGGGAATACTTTCTGTCTGGATTAATAGCGTTGTCATAGCTTGCCTTCAAATCCAAAAGACATTTAAAGCCTGGGGCGCTTGTCCGTTCTTTATCCTAACGGCCGTTAGAGCAGGCAGTTACCTTGAACCTTCAGGATCATCAATTCAATAATGTGCCGCTTTATCCCCTCTCGGGAGGGGTGCCCGTAGGGCGGGGTGGGTTCCGATCGCTCGCATTACTGACCCGCCCACCTCGCTGCCCCTTGCACCTCACGTAACGTCAGGGTCTAGGATGCCAGCATCAACCGCAATCCTTTGAGAAACAGGCGCTGAGGGGATTCATGTCTAGCCTCTTAAAAATTGGTGAACTGGCCAAACAAACCGGACTCTCGATTCGCACATTGCATTACTACGACGAAATCGGACTACTGGTGCCCTCCCATCGCACCGAGGCCGATCATCGGCTGTATGGCGATGAAGACATCATTCGCCTCCAGCAGATCTTGTCATTGCGGCAGTTAGGGTTTGCGCTTAAGGAAATCCGCGCGTGCCTGGAGAATCCCGTATTTTCTCTGCCGCAAGTGATTGACTTACATCTCGCCCGCCTGCAAGAGCAGATGGCGGTATCGCGATCGATCTTTACCAAGCTCAGCTAAATTGCTCAACAGCTCCAAAGCTCCCAGTCCGTTGCGGTTTAATACCTGATTACCACATTTGAGACGATTACCATGACCCAGCAATATTTGACCCAAGAACAGCACGATTTACTCGAAGGTCGACTCAATCAAGACCAGCAGGCCGAATTGCAGCAGTTTCTGCCCCACGTGCGATCGCACCTGGCCGAGGTGCGTGACCTCAACGATCCGGAGGTACAGCAAATGGC
>JBHJIP010000228.1:0-33615 GCA_050043365.1 Leptolyngbyaceae cyanobacterium | reverse complement strand
CGCCAGCCCTAGTCTTAGTTGCCTTTGCAATTTTGCTGGCATCTAACGTCTACTTGGTGGGGGTGCGTAATCGGCTGGCCCGTCAGGATGACGCTGCTGAAGTGAATCCTACCCAGTGGAACCCGACTGTGGCCCGATTGTTCACCGGTAGTATCGCTGGATTGTTGGCGGGGGTGTTTGGAGTTGGGGGTGGCGTGATTATGGTACCGCTGCAAATGCTGCTGTTGGGGGAATCGATTAAGAGATCCATCCAAACTAGCTTGGCGGTAATTGTGATGACGGCGATTGGGGCAACGGCGGGTCACGCTCTCAGGGGAAATGTGGTGTGGGTGGCGGGGTTGATTTTGGGGTTTGGGGGACTATTGAGCGCCCAGCTCAGTACCCGTCTGCTGCCTAAATTGCCGGATCGGATTGTGACGGTCTTGTTTCGGGCGTTGCTGGTTTCGCTGGTGGTTTACACCCTCTGGCAAGCTTGGCAACAATAAACCTGTCACCCCGAAGTCCTGCAGGCTCCGCCAACGCCCCCTGTCTCTCAAACAGAGCAGGCCTGTTTTATGTTGACGACAGGAAATCTGGAATGGCATTTTAAGTGTCTGGTAGGGGCACCTCTTGTGGGTGCCCTCATAACCTATCGGCTCGCCTGTCTATTGTCGGCATACACCCAATAAGTTGAATCGATGTTTACGTGGGAGATCGTCGGAGGGCAGGCACAAGACCAGCCCCTACATATATCGTCTTTTCCGGAAATCACCGACTCCTTTGGAGATAAGAAAACAGCCCTGCTTGTCTCTCAAGCAGAGGGCGATCGCTTGCGACGTTTCGTCTGCCACCACATCAAAATGCCAGTGATCATCAGAGTCAGCAGCCCCAGCCCATTCAAAAACGGATAAACCATCGATAAATCCAAAGGCCCCCACTTGCCCTTATGGAGCTGCAGCAACCAAATAAAGTCACTCCCCCGACCCGCTGTCGCCGCCATTTGAAAACCCATACCCGTGGTCAGTGTCAGCAGCAGCGGAATCGCCATCACCGGCGCAAACCAACGGTGGAGGGCACGTACACGGGCTTTATTCAGAGCCATAAAACTTACCAGGTGAAGGAACGCAGGCTAGCGGCGTGGGTTGCGGCGACGAAAATCACGGGGCATTTCAGGGTGGAGCTGTCTCCAAAACTGACGTTTGGCCGCTTGGGCGATCGCCTCTGCTTGCAAATAGCGATCCTTAAATTCCCCATGGAGATGATACCGGTAAGCGACGGCATGACCTTCCCGTAGGAGTTGGGTATTTAAGCAATCATCCGCCGTCCAAACCTCGGCCACCAAGCGCCCATGGGAATCCCGGTCAACCTCAATGATGTCCAAGCGAGCATGGTTGGGCAGGAGTTCTTTCACACGGGCTCTAGCCTCATGGCCAAAAGGTCTCTGGGCCAATTCAGGACAATCAATCCCGTAGAGTCGCACCACGATTTCTTGTTGGTCGGCGGTGCTCACCACTAAGGTATCGCCGTCTTTGATGTGTTCAAGAACTGCTGTTTTGCGGATGGGTACAGTCATGTATTCATCAACTTCAATGCCATCGATTAGCAGACGCGATGCTACCGATCCCCGGTGGCAGGTTTGTAGGTGTCAGGAATTGTCAATTAAGCATATCGGAGGTCCAAACGACGTCCAAACAAAGTTAGCCTAGGGTGATTTGGATCGTGCATCCAAATGCAAGTACACCTGGGCGATTTTGAATAAGGCACGTTATGGGACCGGCAGATCGGATCAAACAAGTAACCCCCTCCATGACCCTAGCCATCTCGGCTAAGGCTAAATCAATGAAGGCCGATGGCATCGATGTCTGTAGTTTTAGCGCGGGAGAGCCAGATTTCGACACCCCGGCTCACATTCGGGCAGCGGCGCAGCAGGCCCTCAATACCGGCCATACCCACTACGGCCCTGCAGCAGGGGAACCGGCCCTACGCCAAGCGATCGCCAACAAGCTCCAGCGAGAAAATAATCTGCCCTACGAAGCCGCCAATATTATCGTCACTAACGGCGGCAAGCACTCCCTCTTTGCCCTCTTCATGGCCACCCTCAACCCTGGTGACGAGGTGGTGATTCCGGCCCCTTACTGGGTGAGTTACCCAGAAATGGTCAAAGTGGCCGAAGCGGTGCCAGTGATTGTGCCCACCACTGCGGCTACCCGTTACAAGATCACCCCCGATCAGCTCCGCCAAGCTCTGACGCCAAAGACAAGGTACTTTGTGCTGAATTCCCCCTCAAATCCAACCGGGATGGTCTACACCCCCGACGAAATTCGGGCCTTAGCCGAAGTGATTTTAGAGCATGACTCGGTGCAGGTGGTTTCCGATGAAATCTACGAAAAAATCCGCTATGGCGATGCCGAACACCTCAGCATTGGGGCGGTGAGTCCAGCCCTGTTTGAGCGCACCATCGTCAGCAGCGGATTTGCCAAAGCCTATGCCATGACCGGTTGGCGCATCGGCTATGCGGCGGCCCCGGTGGAGATCATCAAAGCGATGAATACGCTGCAGAGTCACAGCACTTCGAATGTCTGTACCTTTGCCCAGTTTGGGGCGATCGCAGCCCTAGAAGAGCCCCAAGACTGCGTGGCTGAGATGCTGGCCAAGTTCAAAGAACGGCGTGCGGTGATGCTAGAGCGGGTACGGGCGATTCCGGGCCTGAGTTGTGTGGAGCCGGATGGGGCCTTCTATTTGTTTGTCGATATTAGTCAGGTGAATCCGTCTTCCAAGGCTTTTTGTGAAGAGCTTTTGGACACGGCCCATGTGGCCGCTATCCCAGGGGTTGCCTTTGGAGCTGAAGGGACAATTCGGATCTCCTATGCCACCGACCTTGGCACGATTGAAACAGGCATGGCTCGACTCAAAACTTTTGTGGAAGCGCGTCTCTCGTAGAAAAGGAGCCGATCCCGATCAACGACGGCTTTGGGGTAGGATCGGCAAGTTGTCAAGAAATACTGAGCTATGGTTGAGCGGCCTATTAAGAAAGAAGAACTGGCCAAGCGCCGCGCAGCAGAAGCGGCTGAGGGCAAAACCGAAAATCGTGATCGCAATGATGGCGATCGGGGCGATCGCAGAGGCAAGGGTCGCGGTAAAGGACGGGGAAAAGGTCGCGATCGCGGCGGTGAACCCAGAGCAGCGATCAATCCTGCTTTGATGCGGGGTCCCAAGCCCCAGCCGAAGGTCGAAGTTGTAGAAGAGCCGGAAGACGTGACCGCTGAGGCGGCAACAGAAGGGGAAGCCCCTGGGGCCGAAGCTGAGGCGACTGACGAGACGATCTCTGAAGCGGCGACTGAAACCGCTGAAGCTGCAGAAGCCGCTGCCGAGCCCGAGGCGGCTGAAGTGCCCGCTTCGTAAAATGGGCAAAAAAAATCCCCGGCCCGTAGGCTGGGGATCGCTATCAGGGTGCATCTACCACTCCGTTTTTCCTCAGGCACCGACTTGCATCCGGAAGGTTCGAGAGATTTAAACTCCAAGACAATCTGTGTCCCAACGCCGAGTTAGGGACGGTTCTACTGAGCGGCCCGATTCGTCCCTGAACCCGATTTCCCCCGCTACGATCAGGGATGCTGCGACCAAAAGACGGTGAAACACTATGGCTGTACGGCCACGCTGGATCGAAAAAGGGTTAGGGGTACTGTTGATTGGCAGCTTAATCACCAGCTGCGGTGCCGCCCCAACGACAGACTCCACACCCTCCACGACAACTGTCTCCCCAGCTAGCAATCGCGATTTAGACCAGCTCAGACTGCTCTATAGCCGTGCCCCCGTCACCCTCAACCCTCATTTGGCGACGGGTGTTCAAGATTTTGAAGCGGGTCGCATCGTTTTCGAGCCCTTAGCCAGCACCGATGCTGAGGGGAATCTAGTGCCAATTTTGGCGGCGGCCATCCCAACCGTAGACAATGGCGGCTTGGCTGACGACGGCAAATCCGTCACCTGGACCCTCCAGCCCGACTTATTGTGGGTCGACGGCACTCCCCTCACCGCTGCCGACGTTGCCTTCACCTTTGAATGGATTCAGAATCCTCAAATTGCTGCCGCCACCGCCCAGTATTACGACGCTGTGGAGTCGGTGGTCGCCCTAGATGACACCACCGTCAAAATCACCTTTAAAGCGGTAAATTCGGCTTGGGCGATTCCGTTTACGGGCCAAACTGGGGTGATCTTGCCCCAACATATTTTTGGAGCAACGGAGTCAACGGAGTCTTCTGCAGAAAGTGACGAGGGCGATCAGGCGGAATCAGATGAACCCGTCGAGCCTGACGCATCGAGTGAAGCCGATGACGCGGATGCATCCGATGAATCAACAGAACCCAGTCAACCTGCCATCGCCGTAGAAAATGGAGCGCGGCAGGCAGAGGCCAATCTAAGCCCGGTTGGCACCGGTCCTTATCAGGTGGCCAGCTTTCAGCCAGGGGAGATCATCTTTGAGCCCAACCCCAACTATCGGGGTGATCCCCCTGCCTTTGAAACCGTCGCGTTAGTGGGTGGCATTGCCCCCTATGCAGCGGCTCGGGAGGTATTGCTGCGCGGAGAGGCTGATTTCGCCTACAACCTACAGGTGGAGATATCGGCGTTAAGGGATCTGCAAACTGAGGGGACGGGAACCGTTGTGCCCGTATTTGGCGGCTTGGTAGAGCGGTTGATGCTCAACCCCACCGATCCCAGGGTTGAGACGGTCACGGGTGAGCGGTCGAGTCTGGAGCATGCCCACCCCTTTCTGAGTGATGTGCGGGTGCGTCAGGCGATCGCCCATGCCATTGACCGTCAGGCCCTGACTAAAGATTTGTATGGCTTTATGGGGCGTCCGACCCATGAGGTTTTGGTGGCACCCACCGTTAACACCGCCTCCGATAATCCCTACCCTTATGACCTGGCGACGGCCAATCGCCTTTTAGACGAAGCCGGTTGGGTCGATAGTGACGGCAATGGTATTCGCGATCTCGACGGCATCGAAATGGAAGTGGTGTTTCAGACCTCAGTAAATCCGGTGCGTCAGAAAACCCAAGAACAAATTCGAGCCAGCCTGCGGGACATTGGCATCGCCGTCGATATTAAGCGGGTGCGGGTGGATGATTTTTTCTCTGCCGATCCCCTGCAGACCAACAGCATCAATCATTTCTATGCCGACATGCAGGCCTATACCACCGGCAACGATCACCCCGATCCCACCATTTACTTGAGCTGGTGGACCTGCGGCCAAATCGCCACCCAAGCCAACAATTGGCAAACCCCCAACAACGCCCGCTACTGTAATCCTGAGTACGATGCCCTTTGGCAAGCGGCCCAGACGGAGCTTGACGCAGAGAAGCGGGCATCCTTATTTGAGGAGATGAACAATCTGCTTGTGCAGGATGTGGCTCTGATCCCAATCGTGCATCGGGCGATCGCTAATGGGGTGAATCAATCTCTGACCGTGCTAACACCGACCCCTTGGGATGCCAGCACATGGGATATTGCCCAGTGGCAGCGATCTCAATAGCGCTGGTGATTGGGAGTCTGAGTGCTAGATATAGCGCTGGCCACTTTGCTTAAGACACCTCGGATCGCTCTGATCCTTAGCGAATAAGCAAAGTGGGGCGCAGCCTTGTCCGAACCGGACTGGCGGCTGCCATAACACTGAAACCGGACGCCGCTGCCTGAACGTTTTAGTGGGGTGATCGTACTGGCGGTTTAACCCTGTTTTTACGCCATGCTGCTAGGGTCCCAAAGTGCTGTTTTGTGTACTCTCTGTTCCGCCCACTCAATCTCACCTGAAGCCGCCATGATTTCGATTTACATCCTCACCTATAACGAAGCGCTTGATATTGCCGCCTGCATTGAGTCGGCGATGCTCTCAGATGATGTAATCGTGGTGGACTCTTGCAGTAGCGATCGCACCCGTGAGATTGCCAACCAATATCCCGTCCGGGTGGTGGAACATGCCTTCGAGAGCCACGGCAAACAGCGCACCTGGATGCTCGAAAATATCCCGGCAAAGCATGACTGGGCCTACATCTTAGAAGCAGACGAGCGCATGACCCCGGCCCTGTTTCAAGAATGTTTGAAAACCATTGAACAGCCAGAACACATCGGCTATTACGTCGCCGAGCGGGTGATGTTTATGGACCGCTGGATTCGCCACAGCACCCAGTACCCCCGCTACCAGATGCGACTCTTTCAAATGGGTCAGGTTTGGTTCACCGACTATGGCCATACGGAGCGCGAGGTCTGCACCGGTTCAACCGGCTTTCTCAAAGAAACCTACCCCCATTACACCTCAGGGAAAGGGCTCAGTCGCTGGATCGACAAGCACAATCGCTACACCACCGATGAAGCCCGCGAAACCCTAAAACAACTGGAGCAGGGCGGGATTCGCTGGAAACAAATGGTGTTGGGTGAATCAGAAGTCATCCGCCGTCGTGCCCTCAAAGATCTCTCCCTGCGACTGCCGTTTCGTCCCCTGATTCGCTGGGTTTACATGTACCTGATCTTAGGGGGATGGCGCGATGGCCAAGCCGGGTTTGCCTGGTGTACCCTCCAATCCTTTTATGAATACCTGATCGTGCTGAAGGTGCGCGAACTTCAACTTCAGCAAGCCAGTGACGAAGTGGTAACCGTAAGGCCGCTGCCCTCAGATGTGACGGTAGAACCAGAGCGATCGCCTGCGCAGAAAGAACCCGCTGCCTGATTACTTAGGACATTAATATACTTGACGCATCATGACGCCTGATACTCAATTTATTGGGTATGGGTGGGCACTTGAGCTTTTCTGAATAGCTAGGCGATTGTTGATGGGGTAATAGGAAGGAACGCCATTATCATTCCTTTGTTTGCAACATAGCCTGTTGGCGTTTTGCTTATTAAATTCAGCTTTCGCAACTCATTGAGATCCCGTGTTAGCGTCTTGTCCGTTTTGGTCGCATAAGCTTCGGCTAGTCGTGTGGATATGCTTTTGATCTTAGTTTTAGGGACAGGGCCTTCTGTATTAAAAGACATGTCTAGGACGAGGTGCCTTCTTCTAACATCGGATGGGCTGTCTTTGCCTGCAAAATAATCATAAACAAGCTCTTTCCAGGCAATACATAATTGCTGAAATCGAATGAGGTCTATTTGCTCATCCAATTTGTCTAAAAAACCTTGCAATGCATAAGAAACGAACCCTAGGCAGTCGCCGGTCTTGCTAGCCCTGTCTAGCTGTCGATAATACTCTGCCCTAGTGAAGTTGTAATGATTGCTAAGTAGATGAGCTACCGGCACAGGCAGCTTAAAGCTCAAAAGCGTCTTTAGTTCTATAAGTCTTGCTGTTCGGCCATTCCCATCATCGAAGGGGTGTATCCAAACGAAATAAAGGTGTGCCAGTATAGCCTTCAATACTGCGGCTGAAACATCGTCAAGCGACAAATCCTTTTCAAAATTGTTGTACCAGTCACAAAATTCCTCTAAGAGTTCGCGGCAGAACTGAGCATTTGGGGCTAGATAGCGGCCTACCCCGACATTGTTCTCCCTGATTTTTCCAATAACCTTGCCATCCTCTAGCGGTAAGTCTTTCAGGATCTTGTGATTGAAAGATTCAAGTTCCTGGACGGTCAAAGGGGGCGGTTGCTCTCTAGAAAGCTCGAACACAACATCATTGCAGGCATCAAGGACGTTTTTAACCTCTTGCGCTAAATACTCTTGAGATGCAGGCAGCTTTAGTTGGTTCCTCAGTATTTCTCTAACTTGGTCTTCTGTTAGCGTGTTGCCCTCTATCGCCGTTGTAGCCAAGACTCCTTTTGCCAAATACAGCTCACTCAGTTTTTCTGCAACCACTGGCTTCAATGGAACACCTTTGATGTATTCGCATTTTGAAGAGACCCTACCCAGCCCCAGCCACAAAGATATGGGTGCATTGCTCAAGTCTGGCCTGAAATTTATCCAAGGATGCGTTGGGGCGACCAGTATCATGTCCACTCCTATGTCTAGTAAGATGTCCGTCAATAATCCTTAATTTACAAGGCATAGACGAGTTTTTATTTTATCTTATGTCCATGCTTTTAAGGTTGTTCTGATCCATTTTTGTGTAACTAAGTTAGGATCTGGCTGTCGTCAATCAGGCGACACCTGTAGATACATAGGAGGCCAATACCATGGCCAGATACAGATCGTTCTCAAGGGTGATTCGGTACAAAGTGCCTAAAAAGCCAAACGGATGGCGCTGGACATCCAAGACCATCCGTTTTCGCTATCGAATCGGCTAAACCGACGCTGTATTAAGGATTCACGGAATCCGTGAATCAGAAGCCCTCTAGTTGCACCTAGGGGGTTTTCTTGGGCATTAATATACCTGATTCATCTAGCTTATGCCCTCTCCCCAAGGGCTACTTGATATACATTGAAGTGCTTGTGGCCCCCTAAGTCCCACAATTCTGGGGGACTTTGAATTTCGTTCTCCTCCCAGAATTGGAGGGTAAAGGGGGTAAATTCAGCATTTTGGCAAGGCAACCTAGATGTGTATGCTTAGTCGCTCCCAAAGGGCCAGGGGCTGAGATCCGATTCCCTTTCTCCCACTGGTAGAAAGAGCTGGGGAATTAGGGGCATTCGATGTGCGCAGTATATGCATGCCATTACTCAAGAGTAGGCGGCAAGTCCGATATCTTAATCCTCTTGAACTGGACTCTCTGCATACGTTCAAAACAGCACATCCTCAGGGCTATGCTGAGGATGTTGTCATCTGGAATGGATTTTTACAGAGGTAACACCATTGACTGATTTAGATACCCTGAACGCTGCCGCGAATGCTGAAGCAACTGCCGACCCCCGCCCACCCGTATGGATTGGTCACCTATTCCTCGAAACCCCTCAGTTTTCTGAAACCTTTGAATTTCTGACCACGGTGGGTCTGCGGTCAGTGGTGCGCAAAGATAACTTTGCGGTTTTAGAATTGCGGGGCGGGACCCACATTGTGCTGAGGACTAATGATGCAGCTACTCCTGCCAAAGCCCCCTTTGACCTCATGGTGGATGACATTGATCAATACCATCAGCTCTGTCGGGACCAAAATCTGGAACCCACCGACATTCATGACGGCTCGATCCATCGCTCCTTTGAGGTGCAAGAGCCAGGGGGGTTGACCTTTAAGTTCAACGATTCCCACGCAGTGGGACCGGTTTAGTCCTAGATGGCACGATCAGGCCGTCTCCCCCACCAGCACAAACGCCGACCAATTGCGCGGGTCAGGGTATTGGGCTTGGGTAGTCAACATCGCTTCTCGCAGAGCCTGGGCTTTATTGCCCGTAGCGGCAAGTTGCTCGTAAAAGGCCACCATCAGCGTTGCCGTGGCATCATCGGGTACTTGCCACAAAGACACCACCACTGTATCGGCCCCGGCCACCAAGAAAGCACGGGTTAAGCCAACCACCCCATCCCCGGTGATCCGTCCCCGCCCAGTATCACAGGCGCTCAGCACCACCAGATCGGCCTGTAGGTCCAGGCCAGCAATTTCTTCAGCGGTGAGCCAACCGTCTTCGCCGTTCCCAGGGGCGAGGGCAATCACACCAGGGGGACTAAAGCGCACCACCCGCTCTCGGGCCAAAGACACCGCTGCATCCACACCGCCTACGGTGACGTTGCCGCCGACAATCACCGCCCCTGGATTTACAAAAACATTTGAGTCTGCGGCGGTGGGAGCATTGGCATCGGTAGGCAGGCCAAACTCATTCAACCGCGAGTCGATATTTAACAACCCATGGGTCGCTAGGTGAATGATCGGTTGCTCCGGCATCTGGGCCACCACTGCCGCTTCGGTAGCGGCCTGGCGAGTGAGGGGTTGGGTATTGAGAAGCTGGGCGATCGCTTCGGCTTCGCGCTCAGCACCGGGCAAGGGCGGTAAATCGACCGGGCCGGGCTGTCCCTCAATGGGCAGGCTGGGCATCTCAATCGGGTTACCCACCACTAACCCACCGGCTCGCTGAGGCTGCACCTCAGGCGCTAGGGCCAAGGTTTGGACCGAGGGCGATAGGGCCAGGGTATGTTGCTCCATCAACGTCTGGCCATTTTGATCGGGCAGGGCCGCAAAAGGCACCAAAAAGAGCGGCCCTTGGGGAATCAAAGTCACCACAGCATTCGGATCGCTGGGTAGGGCAGGGGCGATCGGCTCAATTAAAATCTCGTGAAGGGACTGCAGCGGTAGCGGGTTAGAGGCGGGCAAATCATCGGTGACCCGGCGATCGGTGGGGACCACCCCCACTCCTCGACTCGTCACCCCCAAAGCTTGGCGCGTGGTAGCGACTAATGCTTCTAACGGAGAAGCGGCAGACGCGGGGGCGCTGCGGACGGATTCGCCCGTCCAGAAGGGTTCTAACGGGGTTTGGTTAAAGGTGATCGGCCCCGAGGGGGGTACCACCCAAGTGAACAGATCCGTTTCAATATCAACGGCATTCCCCAACACCCGCTGCCCATCCCCTAGGGCGGCATAAACCACCAATGTCGTGTTTTGGGCGCGGGCCACCGCCCGGATTTGAGCCACGGTTAACGGTTCATCGCTACTGCCGTTTTGCTGGATCAGTTGCGTAACCAAGGCACGGGCACGGCCCCGCTCCGCCATGGCTAAAGCCGCATCGGTCTTGCCCTGGACGACAAGCACCCGCTGCATCAGGGCGTAGCTGTGGGCCTGCTGCTCAAAGAGGGTGACCCGATCTGCATCGCCTAAATCATCCCCCTCACGAATCTGATCCCAATCGGCCAGCACCCCATTTAGCACTTGTTCAGCAGCACGATAATTGCCGGTATGGAAATAGGCTAAGGCCAGGTTGTTGCCCAGACCGGACCAGGTCCAGCCCTCTGCTGTCAGCGCTTCCAGAATGGGGAGGGCAACGCTGTAGCGCTCCGTCAGCAGATAAATGCGAGCCAGGTTATGGCGAATCATGGATTCTGAATCAGAATCCTCGTTTGGGTAGAGCTCTATGAGCCTGAGGTAATTGGCTTCAGCGTTGGCGTAATCGCGATCATAAAATTGGCGATCGGCTAGGGTTTCTAGGGCCTGGATGTCTGCGGATTGGGCTAGAACCGCCGGATCTACCAGGGGCGAGTTGGCAATACCGGGGGAGTGGGTGAATAAGGACAGGGCGATCGCGACTGCAATCACAACACCCCAAAACCTTAACCAGCGCGAATGTCGGGCCATGGCCATAGACTCCTGACAGGTTTTATCGGCAGCACCTGTACTTGTTATACGCCCAAGCCATGGGCAATCACGCAAACTTTAAGTATGAACTGGGGGGGGATGGACAACGCGTCGGTTGTATTGGCCTTACTGAAACTGTCTCAACTGGTCAATCAGGTGATCAAAATAGGGCGCAAGCTGAGCCTGCTGCTCCGATGCCATCGTGTCCAAGCTGGCTGTTTTGATCCCTTCTAGGCCCGTCACCATGGCCGGTAGTGGCACCTTTAATTCTTGGTATAGGCGCTGCATGTAGTCCAGTCCTTTCGCACTGGTATAGTCTGTGCGCTGTCCGGCCATGCCATAGGTAATGCAGCGCAAAAAATGCCAAAAATCACGCCAGCAGGCATCGGCCCGTTCCGCTGGGTGAAGCCCACCCCCCGGTTGAGTAATGCCTGGATACTGCGCCAGAACCCCCGCCCTGGCTTGATCAACGATGTCTTTAGCGCGATCGCGCAGGGCCTTCGAGGCAACTATTTCCACCTCAGCTCCAGGAATCGCATGCAGTAGCAGTTGATAATCCTCATCGGTTAGGTAGCGGCGCTGATCATCAGCAGCCTGTAAGGCGGCAACCGCCTCGGCGCCATAATCGGCTTGCCATGGGGCAAAACTGACGATGCGAGCCTTTTGAATCAGGTCGAGCACCTTTTCACTTAGGGGGGGCCTAGCCATGGCGACTTTCTACATATATCAATGCCTTAACGATGCCCCTTAACTGCCCCCTTGCACAAGCCAGTCTGTCGGCACCCTCCTAGGGCGCGTCATCAACACCGGATGAAAGCTTTGCTGGGTGAGTTAACCGCGCTTCTATAATATTGCTAGGGGCTGAAACCTTTACACCACCAGGATTCTAGTTTTAATTGATGACAGCCCTTAGACCATGAGCCGCCGCAGTCAAGGGTGTTTTTCGCTCAGTACTCAATTTGCCAATGGGGATCAGTTCGGTAGAGTGGGGAAGCGTACCCTTCAATCACTGATCAGGCCATGGCAGACGCCTCTCCTTTAGACCTCAGTCAAATTGAGACTTATCTAAAGGAGTCTGATTTTCAGTATCGGCTGAAAGCGATCGCAGCCCTCCGCCACTATCCGCCAGCAACTGCCATACCGCTGTTTATCAAACACCTGCGAGATGAGGAGTTTTTGGTGCGCTCCTTTGTGGCCCGAGAATTGGGGCACCACCTCACTGACGATGCCTTTGCAGCGCTGCTGCAAATCATCAAGCTGGACGGCAACCCCAATGTTCGCGCTGAGGCCGCAAACTCCCTATCCCTGTTTGGGCCAGTGTCTGCCGCCCATTTAGTGCAAATGTTTGTGCAAGACGACCATTGGCTAGTGCGTCGCAGCATTTTGGCCGCTCTGACCGAAATGCATTGCTCTGAGGAGCTGTATGAGGTTTGTACTGAGGGCTTAAATGGCGATGATCCAGCGGTGCGAGAAGCAGCAGTGGATGCCTTAGCAGTGCTCTCTGGGTCCAGCAAGCATGTCCAAGCCCTGGAGCAGTTACTGGTTCTTGCCCAGTCTCCCTTTGAGCGCATCCGCATTCACGTGGCCCACGCTTGTCGCCACTTTGACGATGACGCCGCCAAGGCCGCACTCAACCAACTGCGGCAAGATCCAGATCATCGGGTTGTGGGAGCGGCGATCGAGGGTCTGATAACTTGAAGCCACTTACAGCCCAGATGCAGGCAGTGCATATATCGTTCGCTAGAGGTATAGCCAATGTCGCAAAGCTTGCGGCATTGGCGACGCCAGAAAGCCCATGGATAAAGACTTTTAGCTTTGGAGCGTGCCGAAGGCTGTCTGGCCCCAGCTATATATTGCGTTTCAAAAGTTGATGTTAGTGGTGCTAGGGCGCGTCATCAACACCGGGTAAAAGCCTTGCTGGATAAGTATTGCCGCGCCCTTTCCTATAATATTGCTAGGGGCTGAAACCGTTGCACCGTAAGGATCCGAGTTTTAATTGATGACAGCCCCTAGTATCCCATCAGTTCGTTGTTGTCTCGCCCTGAAGGTAGTAAGAATATCACTATGGCTGAAACGCCCTCTCAAGGACAAATGGTGTGGAAGTTAAAAGGAGAGACGGAGTGCGCCTTGCGATTGCGCCACCGCCCTGATCAGCCATGGCAGTCTTATGAAGCCTTTCCCGAGTATTTTTTGCCCGATCCCCCGGAGTTTTCCAAGGGGTACGCCACCTTTCTGGCGCTCCTGAAGCAAGGTTGGCAAACCATTGCGCTGGAGGATGCCGCTTAAAAACATTTCCCGACAAGGAAATATCTGGCTGCGTTACCAATGCCCTGAGATCGGAATTGGGGGCTGGGCCCCCCCACCCCAGATATGGGGGCCTAAATACCCCCACCCCCCCCGAAAGGGAGATACAGGTTGGGTCGTGAATGCGCACGGCGGCAGGGGCGAGGCTGGCACCAATCTATTCCTCCAGGGACCGATTTAGAGGTTTTCCCCCTGGCAACGTCAGGCCAGAACCCTTTCCATACAAGTCTTGTGTAGAGTTCTGATTGAGGGATAGCTCAAAAAGAGGAAAGCCTAAGAGCAGCCCCTTTATCTAAGCGCAGCCTTAGCGCAGCCATGCCTAAAAGGCTATTACTCGGAGGGCTTTAAGGGGGCTGCGACAGCGGGGAATCCTCGATCGGTAGCGCTATTTTGCAGAATCGGTATTAGACCTCGCCATAACCTAACATTCCAGACTAGTGCGGGTGGTCTGCCGTGAGAAGGCGTTCCAGGTGTCCAGATCCAGATCTGGGTAACGCAGTAAGTGTTGGCGCTGAGCCTCAGTTAATCCTTGTACTTGCGAAAAATCCGCCCCAGCAATGCCCTCTAGGGTTTCAAATTCTGCGCCGGTCAAGTCAGCGCCCCGTAAATCAGCCGCCTTTAAATTGACTCCATTTAGGCGGGCATTGCGTAAGCAGGCACCAGTGAGCAGAGCCTTACGTAAATCGGCCCCACTTAGGCGGGCTCCCTGCAGGTTTGCCCCAGTCAAATCGGCCCCAGTCAGGTAGGCCCCCAGTAGACTCGCCCCTTGCAGATCAGCGTCTTTCAGATTGGCCGTATTCAGAGGCTTACCATTCAGATTGGCTGTGGGACCGATCGCCCCGCAACTGCGATAGGCGAACCCTTCTGGGAACTGGGTCTCGCTGTCGTATTGCGCCCCATCCAGTTGGCTATCGGTGAGATCGGCCCCTCGCAAATCAGCCCCGTTTAAATTGACCCGATACAGGCAGGCTTGGGCCAGAATTGCCCCCTGCAAGTTGGCACCCGCTAATTCTGCACCGCGCAGATCTGCCCCCGTGAAATTGGCCCGACTCAAGTTGGCCTGACATCCCTTGACGCGGATCAAGATGGCTTTGCTAAAGTCACGACCCTGCAAATCTAAGCCGCTGAGATCTAGACCATACAAATCGGCCTGGGTGAAGGGTTGCTCCCTGGGCCAATTCGCCACTTGATCACGGGAAAGGTGGGTTGCCGGAACTGGTGACATGGCAAAAGGAGTTGGACTAAAGCAGAAGCATTGTACCAATCCGTTATGCAGGGGTTGCCTTTGCGATAAGTTGAAGAACGTTGCCCTGACAGAGCATTTGAGGAAGCTGAGATGGCTTTGGTCCCGCCCCTGACAATGATGGACTTCTTTCTAAAGAGCGAGGGGGTTTGGTTTACCCAGCGTACGGTCCACCATTTTGACCTAGTTCAGGATGAGTCTGGGGAGTCCAATTTGCACATCAAGGTTTTGCCCAAAACGGACCCGGATGTGCAGGCGGTGTGCGAGCAACAGGGCTTGAAGCTCGACCGGGCTAGCGGGGGGGCTAAGTTTATGTGGCAAGACAACAAAAATACGGGTGCGCCGAATCCCAACTCTGCCGCGATATTAGTGGATGTGCCCGACGATGAGACGGGGCGATCGGGCAAGTTGTTGCGCAATCAAGGCTATGTGGAGCAAATCCCGGTGGTGAGTCGCTACTGGTTTGGCCAGGATGGCATCTTAACCATCGACACTGAGTACGACAAAAACCAGGGCCAGGAGCGCTGCTGGTTTATCACCGATGACTTTCGCGTGCGGGCCAGCACAGTGCGGATGATGAATGGGGTTTACATCATGACCTACTGCTCAGAGCGTCGCTGTGTTTCACCCGAGCGCGTGCAAGAGTTAATCGATCGCAACGCGGCCAGAGCCGTTGAGCTATTCAATTAGAACTTATCCTTCATGGCCCGAATTGTGGCAAAGGTTTGCACCGGGTCAGTGCTGTGGGCCATGGCCTGCAAAGCAGATTGATCCCAGCGTAGAAATGGATTGGTCTGTTTCTCTAGCCCTAATTCTGCAGGCACGGTGGCTTGGTGATGGCGACGGGCGTTATCGACTGAGGCTAGACGTTCAATCAACCTCTGATTGTCCCCATCCACGGTGCGGGCAAATTTGAGATTGCTGAGGGTATACTCGTGGGCGCACCAGACCCGAGTCGTATCGGGTAAGGCCCGGAGTTTTGAGAGAGAATCGACCATTTGGGCCGGTGTGCCTTCGAACAGACGACCGCAGCCTCCGGCAAATAGGGTGTCTCCACAAAACAATTCTCCCCAAGGCTCAGTGGCTACTGGAGGGAAGTAATAGGCGATGTGGGCTTTGGTATGGCCAGGGACAAACAAGACATCAGCGGTTCGCGGCCCAAAGCACACCGAGTCTCCTTCAGAGAGATAGACCTGCTGCCCTGGAATTCGCCCGCGATCGCCCTTGCCGCCATACACCACTAAATCAGGAAACTGTGCCGTTAGGGCTTGATTGGCCCCCACATGATCCCCATGGTGATGGGTATTAAAGATGGCCGTTAGTTTTGCCCCTAGGGAACGCAGCTTATCTAAAACCGGCTCTGGCTCGGCTGGATCCACCACCGCTGCAGTTTGAGTGGCAGGGTCGTAAAGCAGGAAGATGTAGTTATCCCACAGGGCATCCAGACGATGAATCTGCATGGGTGCGAGTTTAAGTAGGGAGTGCAGAAGGGCAATCTTTGTCGTTGCCTAGCCAGCTTTAGTAGTTAGCCAGGTTGATACCTGCGTCCCGTGCCATAGCCTCAATACCTTTCTTTTCCAAGGTCTTAATCGCCTTAGTCGAGAGACGCAGCTTCACAAAACGCTTACCCGTGGGCCACCAGACCCGCTTGCTCTGGAGGTTCGCCTCTTGCAGCTTCTTGGTGCGGCGATGGGAGTGGGATACGGCGAAGGCGTTATTGGCCTGCTTACCCGTGAGGTCACATTGACGAGGCATGGGGTTCTCCGGACTATTTGAATGACACAATCTCTAATTTTACGCTAGAGAGACCGGTGCTAGTCAAGATGGATGAAAGTATGAAAGTCGACCTTGTTGTTTAAGCGGGCAAAGCGGTATTTGAGAGGGGGAGCTTACCAAAGCGGCGATCGCGCTCCTGAAAAGCACTTAAGGCTTCGGCAAAGGCAGGGCGATCGAAATCCGGCCAGAGGGTTTCGGTGAAATACAGCTCGGCATAGGCCAGTTGCCAGAGGAGGTAATTGCTGAGCCGCTGTTCGCCGCTGGTGCGAATCAGTAAATCCGGGCTGGAGCCCGTGTAGAGATGCTGCTCTAGGTGGGCCTCATCAATAGCGTCAGGGGTGAGGCGTCCCTGCTGGACCTGTTGGGCGAGATGGCGACAGGCCCGGATAATTTCGAGGCGACTGCCGTAATTCACGGCCACATTAAAGGTAACGGCGTCATTGTGGGCCGTTTCAGAAACGGCCCGCTGCATCTGCCCCTGCAGCGAGGCTGGAAGCGGGGTCAAATCCCCCAGAAACTGAAGCCTCACCCCTTCTTGGTGCAGCTCTGCCAGTTCTTGGCGGAGTAGGCGATCGAACAGCCGCATCAAGAAATTGACTTCCGCTAGGGGTCGCTGCCAATTCTCAGTGGAAAAGGCATATACCGTCAGGGTGGGGATGCCCCAATCTTTGCAGCAGCGCACCAAATCTTTGAGGGTGCGGGCTCCTTGGCGATGACCGGCAATGCGGGGCAGCCCCCGTTGCTGCGCCCAGCGGCCATTGCCATCCATGATGCAGGCCACGTGTTGGGGCAAGCGGTTGGGGTTGATTTGGGTGGGGAGGGTTTGCATGGAGATTGAGGGGTGTGAGGGTGATAGAGAAGTGGGGTGTGAGGGTGATAGAGAAGTGGGGTGTGAGGGTGACGGAGTGTTTGGGGGATGGGGCGTTTTGTTAGGTTGTGCCTACACGTTCGTGCAGCGAGTGCCGTGTACTCAGCACCTCCCGAGGAAAAATTTTGAATTTTGAATTTTGGGTGGCTTTACCCTTCCACCCATTTACCCGTCTACCCATCCACTAAAGGCTTTAAAAAGCTTGCGGTTGGCGAACGGGGGGGGCCAAAAAGGGCATTGAGATAAGCCGGGGTGAGGGTCTGGTGCCAGCGCCATAGGGGGCGCATCACTTGATCAAAGCTGTAAATTAAGGCGACGCGCTGGGCTGAGTTCCATTGGTCCCAGGCCAGTTCCGCCATCATGCGGCGCAGGGTATGCAAAAGGCTGCCTTGAGTTTTTGGAGACCGGAGCTTTTGGATGAAGCTGCGCCCCAGGGTGGCACTGATTTTAGGCAGGCCAGAATCGGGGTAGGCCCACTGGCCAAACCCCCAGAATTTCGTCATGTGATTGATTTCATCGATTAACAGTTCTGCCAACACTGCCTGCAGAGGACCCGTGCTGTGGGCCATCATCCACAGATATAGGCAGGTGGCCCCATATTCTGTGGCGACGCGATGGAGGCCATGGCGATAGAGGGCGCTGGCCGGATCGGTGCTTGGCCCATAGGGTCGGGCTGAATGGGGGACGACCTGAGGCGACGTTCCCTGGAGCAGGGTGTAGAGCTTAATCAGGGCGGGGGTATGGCGCTTTTCCTCCCGTTCCCACAGGCCCACCGTCACGGCCTGACCGTTGCCATCCACCTGACCCCCCACAAACTCGGCCATGGCAGGGTAGAGATCTTGCAGATATTGACGACTGGCGGTGGTGTAGCCCTGGATGGGGGCTTCGGTATTGATGGTGCCTTGCAGGACAGCGCAGAAGGTGGGGCGATCGATGCCACAAAGCTGGTCGGCATGGACTTGCCGCCACGGCAGCGGTGACCAAGGGCGGACTTGGGGCTGGTGGAACTGGCGGGGTAAGTCTTCGAGGCGATCGCGCAAGTGACTTTCGGTTACATAGCAGCTTGCCAAATGACGGATGCGGGCTAGGGTCGTGCCTAAAGTAGGCTTGAGCGGTACAGGACCGGCTAAGTCAGTGCGCGGGGCGCTGTTTAAAGCAATGACCATGGTGGAACCACACAACATCTCCCCAACCCTAGTGAAGGGCTGGCCCAGCGTCAGTCGGTAACGGTCTGACTCGGAGCCGTGAGCGGTCTGAAAAGGTCAGGAAAAGACAGATGCTGCGATGAAGTTGAGTAGGATGTGCGGAACTGTGGGCCTAATGTCACGGTCTGAAAGGCTTGTCTGGTCCGTCTTTTTAGGGTTCAACCCCTCAGGAGCTTGAGGGCAAGCTAGGGCGATGAGAGTGGCTAGGGATTGGGTAAATTTGGAACGGCCAAGCGACCCATGGGGGCGGAGACCATGTTAGATAGAGCCGATACGCTGGTTTTTGAAACCACCGGCAAACATTTGAATGATTTGCAACGGTGTATTTTGGAGCAGGCTTGGCAACGACAAACCTATGGCGAAATGGCCCGTCGACTGCGTTACACCGAGGGTCATATTAAAGACGTTGCGTCTCAACTGTGGCAAACCCTCTCGCAATCCCTGGCCGAGCGGGTCACCAAAGGCAACTGCCGCTCGGTGCTCGAACGCCACCTGGCCCGCCCACAGGCGGCCCGCCCCACCGCCCCCCCAGGGTTTCTGGGTCGGGCCGGAGCGATCGCTGATCTCCAGACCCTCATCCAGCAAGGCCACCGCGTCACTGTGCTCAAAGGGGAGGGGGGCATCGGCAAAACCACCTTGGCCCAGCAGTTTTTGGCACAGACCGGGTTTGACCAGGTGCTGGAACTCTTGATGGCCAAAGAAACGGCCAACATCACCCCAGCAGAACAGGTGGTAGAAGAATGGCTACGCCAAGACTTTCAGATCGAGCCAGGTCGAGATTTTGGGGTCACCCTAGATCGGCTCAAGCGTCAGTTGCGCAGCCGCCGCGTCGGCATTTTAATCGACAACCTCGCACCCGCCTTAGACTGCCAGGGTCGTTTTTGGCCCCAGTACAGCCGTTACGGAGATGTGCTGCGGGTGCTCTGCGACCCCAGGGGGCAAGCCGTCACGCTGCTGACCAGCCGCGATCGCCTTTGTGAACCCAGCATTACCGTCACCCACTATCGTCTGCCTGGGCTGAGCGTCGAAACTTGGCGCGATTTTTTTGGCCCAGTTGAGATTGCTATCACTGACTCCACCCTGGCGGCCATGCACCGCGCCTACGGGGGCAACGCCAAGGCCATGACCATTCTGCGGGGGGCGATTCAGGGGGATTTTGATGGCGAAGGCGATGCCTACTGGCAGCACAATGGGGCCGACCCCTTAATGGCCCTAGACCTCAAAAATTAAGTCGCCAGCCAGGTCAACCGCCTTAAGGATCTCGACCCAGAAGCCTATCGCCTGTTTTGTCGCTTAGGCACCTACCGTTACCAAGATGTACCGCGCCTGCCAACCGAAGGGGTGTCAGCCCTGATGTGGGATGTGGAGTCGGCCCGTCACCGGCAGGTGATCATGTCTCTGCGCAATCGCTCTCTGCTAGAGAGTCACCGGGGTCAGTATTGGCTGCACCCGGTGGTGCAAGCAGAAGCCTTGACCCGTTTGCGGGCAACGCCAGATTGGCGCCAAGCCCACGACCAAGCGGCCCAGTTTTGGACCGAATCAGTGGCCACCTTAACCACCGTTGCCGAGGCCACCCACGCCCTAGAAGCCTATTACCATCACTGGGCGATCGCCGATTACCCAGGGGCGGCATCGGTCTTGCTCCACAGCTACCACAACCAGTGGGGACAGTACCTCACCCTCGGCAGCGCCATCTATCGCATGGGTCTGCTGCAGCCGCTGCGGACGGCAATCACGGCCCTGTTGCCCCATCTGCCTGAGGATCAGCGGGCCAGTGAGCTGCGCAATATTTTGGCCGATGTCCATTGGATTTCGGGTCAGGTGCATGAGGCCATTGCCCTGCAAGAGCAGGCTGGGGCGATCGCCCAGCATTGTCTCGAAGCGCTACCTGAATCTCAACGCCAAAGTCACTCTGCCTATTGCTTAATGATGGTGCAGGTAGATGCCCTCCTGAGCCTGGGGCTTTATCACCTCGATCTCTGGAACCTAGACACCGCCGCCTTTTTCTTCCAGCAGGTGATTGATAGGGCAACGGGTACGGCCCATCAGAACTGGGCGGATAAAGCCACCCTGGGCTGGGCATTGGTGCAGTCCTACAGGAGCGAGGAAGCGGTTCAAGCCCATGCCCTTGCGGCGGCTGAAAGGGCCTACCAAGCCCTGACTCAAACCGCTCGTCCTGAAGATACGGGGCGGTTTGCCTTCTTTATGCCGCTGCTAGGGCAAATCTATGCCAATGGCGGGCGGTTTACGGAAGCCGAGGTGTTGTACGAGCAGGCGATCGCCTTTGCAGAAACCAGCCATTATCTGCAAGTACAGGCCAAAGCCTTAGTGGGGTTGGGTGAGCTGGCCCGTTATCGGCAAGACTGGGATAGCGCGATTGCCTCGCTGCAAACAGCCCTGGGCTTATTTGAGGATCTAGGCGCACAGATTGATTTAGCCGAAGCCCACTACCAATGTGGTCTTATCCACCAAGCCCAGGGCACGATCGAAATGGCCCAAACCCACTGCCAACGCTCCATTCAACTGTTCACAGAGATCCAAGCCCCCAAGCAAATTGAGAAGGTGCAAGCCGCACAGCGGAACTGAAGGTTATTTCAGTGAGAGCACCCGATTGTGGAATGGCTGCACAGCAAGATAAGGGAGCCGCAGTCAAAAAACATCCCCACCCCCAGATAACTGATATAGGGGCGCAAGCTCCCTGGTAACTGATATGGACTGGCCATATGGGTATGCTATTGACCCGCAAGTCCCTAGCAGGAGTGTTATGGCTAAGCCGTTGATTTTAGTGACCGGTCCGAGCCGCTCCGGCAAGAGTGAATGGGCCGAGTCCCTAGCGATCTCCTCAGGGCAACCCGTCGTTTACGTGGCTACCGCTATGGCAAACCCAGCCGATGCCCAATGGCAGGCGCGGCTGGCAGCACATCGGCAACGCCGTCCTACCCATTGGCGCACCTTAGAAGTGCCGGTTGCCTTAGCCGATGCCGTGGCCGAGGGCAATCCTGAGCACTACTGGCTCGTCGATTCCCTCGGGACTTGGCTGGCGAATTGCCTAGAGCAGCCGGACCCGGTATGGCAGCAGACCCAAGCCCAGTTCCTCAACCAACTCAAGCAGCGTCAGCAGGCGATCGCCCTCGTCGCCGAAGAAACCGGCTGGGGCGTGGTGCCCGCTTACCCATCAGGGCGCAGCTTTCGCGATCGCCTTGGCAGTCTGACCCGTGCCATCGGGGCCATGGCCGATACGGTGTACTTGGTGGTGGCTGGCTATGCCATTGATGTGCGGGCAATGGGCCAAGCCGTTCCCACAAAAGAACGCTAGGGGCGTCTCAGCAGCGGCATGCAGGTTAGAGCGGAATTTAGGATCACTGTCGGCGCCCTGAAAAGGATATGAGAAGTTTATAAAACCTCGGGTTTGTCTATAGGAACGATAGGATTGAATAGCGTTAAAAAGCTGGGTTAACCTGGCTGAGTTATTTTGACGCCATCCTTATCCTCTAGGGGGCGTTATGGCATCGTCACAACAAGTCCGAGCTTATTTGGCCTATTGGTTTCAACTTGGCAAGCCTGTTGTCTTTCAACGGAGCGACAACCGTTGTTTGCCAAACCCAATCTTTTACCACAGCAACTACAGCGCCGAATTTGAAGATTGCTGGCAGGACATTGAGGCTCTGGATGGCCAAGACTGCCACTTAGAAGGCACCGATCAGACCATTGCGGATCTGCTCTCGCCCCGCTGGGAAATCAGCAACTGTGCCCGTTGTGTCATGCCTGTTCCCATGGCGCTTGGCCCGATTGCAGACAGTCAGGCCTGCCCTTGCCAAGACCTACCCCATTGGCCTAACACCGATGCGCCCTCCCCCAGGGCAGCGGTAAATACAGCCCAGCAGTTGGGGCGTATTCGCGATCGCCTAGAGACCAGCTATGACCGCAGTGCTGGGCTACCCAAACCCGCACCAACTCAACCGCCTACTTCCCCGCCGCTGCCAGAGCCCTAGGCTCTTGGCGGGCAATTTTGTAGGTATAAAAGTCCCGCGCCATGCGGGTATTAGGGAAAATTGCCTGGGCTTCTGTGAGCAAATCCTCTAGCTTAATGGCGTTGCCCGGTGCATAGCGGGGGCTAAAGTGGGTCATGATCAGCTGCTTAACCTGGGCTGAGAGGGCCACTTGCGCTGCCATGGTGGAAGTAGAGTGGAGCCGTTGATAGGCCATCTCGGCATCCTGATGGGAAAAGGTGGCCTCGTGGATCAGCACATCGGCTTGATGGGCCAGCTCCACAGCGTTCTCACAAAAAATGGTGTCGGTGCAGTAAACCAGGCTGCGCCCCGGCAAGTCTGGGCCACAGAGGGTTTGGCCATTGATGCGGCGACCATCGGGCAAGTTCACAACTTCCCCTCGCTTGAGGCGACCGTATATGGGGCCAGAGGGAATGCCCATGGCTTGCGCCCGCTTCACATCGAAGCGGCCTGGGCGATCGCGCTCGGTGACCCGGTAACCAAAGGCAGTGACCCGATGCTCAAGCTGGGTGCAAGTGACTTGAAAGTCGTCGTCTTCGTAAACCAGCCCGGGCTCCACGGTATGAATCTTCATCGGGAAGGAGAAATGGGTCTGGGAGTAGCGACGGCAAGCCTGCAGGTACTCATACAGCTTCGGGGGGCCATAGATATCCACCCGTTGCTGCGGATTTCCGGCCAGACCGCAACTGGCCAGCAGCCCCATCAAGCCAAAGATATGGTCGCCATGCATATGGGTAACAAAAATGCGGCGCACCTGGCTGGACTTAAATTCGCTGCGCAAAAACTGATGCTGGGTGCCCTCACCACAGTCAAACAGCCACACCTCGGCCCGCTGGGGGAGCCGCAGGGCCACGCTAGAAACGTTTCGGGCTCGGGTCGGCACCCCAGAACTGGTTCCTAAAAACGTGACCTGCACAAAGTTCTCCTTGGCTCTTTGGCGCGTGACTTCCCTTCATCTTGCCATGGGTCTTGGCAATGCCAATTTTCTAGGGAGAGGGTCTACAGCAGATCGGGCATCCTCTGAACAATTATGACTCTCTAAAGCCATGGCAGCTAAGCCTAAGTTTGCGGCCCATACGCCCCCGCAGGAGCGCCCTGACGATTGGCATTTACTCAGTGCTCATTTGCATAAGGTGGCTAATCGAGCCAAGGGATTGGCCCAAAAGTTTGGCGCGGGGGATCTGGCTTACTACGCGGGCCTGTGGCACGACCTGGGTAAGTACAACCCCAAGTTTCAGCAGTATCTAAAACAATGCCATGAGGGAATCGATCACCCAAAACGTATTCCTCATGCCATTTATGGCGCGATCTTAGCTGATGAAGTTTGTGCAGATAATATTGCGCCTTTAATCTACGGACATCATGCTGGCTTGCCAAATTATGGAGAATTAGATGGAATTTTAGGCGATTTTCTGGACAACCCAAATCAAGAAGCCCTGTATCAGCAAATAATTGATTCGGCGGACCATGAAATCGAAATCGACTTGAGTGATAGTTTCGAGGATTGCATTAAGCACCTAGAGGAATATGATCAGTATTCACGGGAAGTCTTCGATCGCATGTTGTTTTCTTGCCTGATTGATGCTGATCGTTTAGATACTGAAGCATTCGGTAGTCCTGATCAAGCTGCATCTAGAAAAGCCAGAAGTCATCTAAAAATCGAACAACTGTGGCAAGTATTTAGCCGTAAACAAAAAGAATTTGTCCAAGAACAGGCTGTTGAAAATGGCAACTCAATAGTCTTTCAAGTTCAACAAGAAGTTTATGCCCACTGTTTAGATGCGGCTTTAAAAAAACCAGGAATTTTTCGACTGACTGTGCCAACAGGAGGCGGGAAAACCTTAAGTGGTATAGCCTTTGCTCTAAAACATGCCACCCCTAATAAAAACAAAAATCCAAAAACGGATTTTGAGCGCGTCATTGTCGCGGTACCCTACACAAGCATTATTGAGCAAACAGTAGGCGTATATCGAGAAATCTTTGAAGAAGAATTGGGTGAAGGCACCTTGTTAGAACATCACAGTGCCGTGAAGTCAGATCTTCAAGTAAAACAATTAACCGACAAAAATCGGCGAAAAGATTCACAAGAAGAGCTAGATGAAGGAGCAAAGCAGGGCCAATGGCAAGCAAGACTCGCAACTCAAAACTGGGATGCTCCTCTTATCATTACGACAACCGTTCAGCTCTTTGAAAGCTTATTTTCCCACCGACCTAGCAAATGCCGAAAATTGCATAACATTGTGGGTAGCGTCATTATTCTGGATGAGGTTCAGGCGTTACCGATCGCCCTCAGAATTCCGATTTGCAATATGTTAGAGGAGCTGGTTAAACGTTATCAAGTTTCTATTGTACTCTGCACAGCTACTCAACCCGTTTTAGAGGGCAGTGACGGATATTTTCAGGGATTTTCTGCTGATTTCATTCACGATATTATTCCACCGGACAAGGCAAAACAGCACTTTCAAAAACTTCAACGAGTAAACTACGACCTTTCCCCAATCAAAACTGGTAGTCAATGGTCATGGACAGAGCTAGCGAAAAAGATCCGCCAGCACGACCAGGCATTAGTCATTCTAAATACTCGCAAAGACGCTCTCAAAACTTTAATGGCGTTGCCAGGTACCAATCCAAATGTGATTGATCTTGACGGTATTGAGGAGAAGGTTGAGTCAGCGTTGCAGCAAAGTCCTATTTTGCACTTATCAACGTTGCTGTGTGGTGCCCATCGTCAGAAAGTTCTGGATGAAATTCGAGATCGCCTCAAACACGGCAAACCTTGCATTTTAGTTTCAACGCAGGTCGTCGAAGCAGGCGTAGATCTCGATTTTCCAGCAGTGTATCGAGCCCTCGGGCCATTAGACCGAATTGTGCAAGCGGCTGGACGCTGCAACCGTAAAGGCAAGCTAGAAGTCGATGGGACAAAAATTCCTGGTCAGGTTACTGTTTTTGAACTGGAAGACGGCAGCACCCCGCCGAAAAGTAGTGAATATGCCAAGCTCATCGAAATCACTCGCAGTACGTTACAGCGATGTGAAGCGGCAGATCTCCATAAACCGGATATTTTTGACAGCTACGGGCGTAGTGCGTATAAAGTTGAACCTTCAGACAAACATAGGATTCAGGGCGATCGCGCTGGCCAGAATTATCGCAAGGTTTCTGAAAAGTTCAGGCTCATCGAAGATGTGACCGTCCCGGTCGTGGTGAAGTACAACCACGAAGTTGAAGCATTACTCCAGGAAATTAAGCATCGCGGGCTTTGGTCAAGTGACTACCGTACCTTGCAACCCTATACGGTTAGTGTACGCCGCTGGGAATTTCAGAAGCACCGAAACAGCATTAAGGAATGGCAGGCTGACTTTTATGTCTGGAACGACAGCTACGATCCCATTCAAGGACTGCCGCTGCTGGGAGACCCGAGCGATGCCATTTTGCTAGATATCGAGCAATTGACTAGCTTGTAAGTCTCTGAGACAAAGGATTTGGCTAAGTCTTAGGAAGACCAGCATAGAGGCTATCTCTGGGTAGATAAAGCAATGATGATACAGTACGCTTGCGCTGGCTCAAGGGTCAGCGAGGATTGGAACCGCTATCAGCGGGTTGAGATCGGTGTCTCAGCTACATAAAGGAGACTCGCTTCCTAGAGGCGGTGTCTCCTTCCGAGTTGGCAATTGCCTTAGACTTCCGCCATGGCGAGTTACTTTAATCTTCCGCTATAGCGTGTTGAAAGCATTGACACTTCCTTCAACCGACGATATAAAAAAGGAGGCGCTCGATCTCGAAAGAGACCCGCCTCCCCAAATGTTTCACTAGGTATTACACCATGAATAACAGCTTCTCGCCAACCTCAGATGGCGCTATTTTGCCTGCTCAGTCCTTGTTTGTTCAGCGGCAAGGACGTTGGCTACCTAATCCTGAACTGCTAAGGCAAACTTCTCGGAATACCAAGACATACTCAACCAAACAAGTTTTGGCATTATTGAACCTACCCAGCGCAACACCGCTCTACGCAGCAAAAAATTTGGGCTTGCCTTACTTCCATACCTCAGCAAATATCCAGTCAAACCGAATTGCTGTTGCAATCAAACGCAACACTTGGCTGATTTTTCGACCCTGTTGATTAAATCTGCAATATTGCAGAAGTTATTTGGGAAATATTCAAGGAGGAAAACATCTGAAAGTTTCCTCCTTAAGTTTTCAGTTCTCTCTACGCTATTGATTACATCAATATGTCAAATAATTCCTTA
This sequence comes from Leptolyngbyaceae cyanobacterium, assembly GCA_050043365.1. GTDB lineage: Bacteria > Cyanobacteriota > Cyanobacteriia > Phormidesmidales > Phormidesmidaceae > PCC-6406. The sequence goes on along the minus strand of JBHJIP010000228.1, from coordinate 6,795 downwards.
CTCAGCTTAAGAGTCAGGGGTGACTTTGCACTGTTCACACGTCCGGAATTCTCGGCGGAACGTGTCACCTATGCAGTCCCCACACCTAGCGCCATGCGTGGCGTTCTAGAAGCCGTATTTTGGAAGCCTGAAATTCGTTGGCTGGTTCGCGAAATTCATGTTCTAAAAGAGATTCGCTACTTTTCATTGTTGCGTAATGAAGTGAATTCTCATCAAAACGATCGTACTGCTCGAACTTGGGAAAACAGTGGTTTAGGCGGGTACTTCGCTGACGAAGACAGATCACAACGTCATGCCCTCTGTCTGCGAGATGTTGATTATTTGATCAAGGCTGATATTGAACTCAAGTCTCATGCCAATGCCCACCCAGCCAAATATCGCGATCAATTTCGACGACGAGTTTCTAAAGGGCAATGCTATTACCAGCCTTACCTAGGCACAAGAGAATTTAGCGCTTTTTTTAGTGAACCAGATGGCACAGAAATAGCCGTTGACGATTCTCATGACTTAGGGTTGATGTTGTTTGATCTGGAAATTGCTGAGGCAGATAACGGTTCTATCCTATATCTCAGTCACGATGCCAATGGCTCTAAAATCACTAAAGGAAATGCTCAACCTAAGTTCTTCCCAGCAAAGCTAGAGAAAGGCATCCTTAAAGTGCCAGCACAGTTATACCAAAAAGAGAATACATAATGCTCCTAAAGCAACTATACGACTTGTCTCAGCGGTCAGATATCAAAGCAAAACTGCCCATTACAGGGTATAACTTGGTGCCTGTGAAGTGGCTCGTCAATATTGACTTGGATGGCAATTTGCTGTCGTCTCCTTTTCAAGAATTAGGCAAGCGTGAAAAGCGGATGGTGCCTGACTGTAAGCGTTCATCAGGTATTAAGCCTAAGCTACTAGCCGATAAAGGAGACTACGTTTTTGGCTACGCCGAGGCCGATGCTCCTGCTGACAAAGTCGCAGAACGGCATCAACAGTTCAAAGCTTTGGTGCAGCAGTGTGCCGAAGTTACTCAAAGTCCTGATGTGATGGCAGTAGCCCACTTCTTGGAGCAGTGGACTCCTGCTACAGACAACGCCAAATTATCGGAACAGGGGATCGACTCATCTCAGGTATTTACCTTTTGCGTTCACCATCCTGATGGCATTACGGTCATTCCGGCAGATGCTCAAGCGGGTCTTCCTAAGGTTCAAGATTTCTGGGCTGATCACTTGTCTGGAGCGTCTTCCAAGTCTGGCAGTTCTCCAATTATGACTTGCCTGGTGCTAGCAGAAGATCGTTTAGTCGAAGAGCGTATGCCAATTTCAATCAAAGGAATTCCTAATGGACAAACCTCTGGCACCGCTCTAGTTTCTGCTAATGCGGCTCCATTCACATCCTACGGGTTGAAAAATTCACTGACTTCTCCTATCTCACGCGAGGCTGGCGAGGGATTTGGTAAGGCACTCAATCATTTACTTTCAGACGAAAGTTCTCGCTTCATTTTGAATAATGATGTCGCCTATGTGTTCTGGACACAGCAGACGACCCGTTTACGAACGCAGACTTACAAAAACGACCAACCCAGCAAAATTCGAGCTGTTTTAGTCAAGGCTATTCAAGGCAAAAAGCGCACCGCTCGTCTGAAGGCAAATCGCTTTTATGGCGCAGCTTTAACCGCCAGTGGTGCGCGAGTCGTGGTGCGCGACTGGATTGATACGACTCTGCATAGCGCGATCGCTAATCTGATTAGCTGGTTTGACGCCCAAGATTTGGTTGACGCCTATGGCGAAGTCGATTATTCACGACGCTATTTGAGCATTTACCGCTTATCTCGCTGCCTTTACCGGGATCCCAAAAAGGAAGATATCGCCCGTATCACAACTCGCCTCATGCGCGTAGCCATCAAAGGTGGCACGCTGACTCACGAAATGCTGACCCAACTGGTTAAACGAAACCGCGCTGAACGAAATGTAACTCGAGATCGCGCTGCATTGATCAAGCTCATACTCACAACTCAACTCAAAACTACAGAGGACAACCCGATGGCTGATATGTACTGCCTCAATGCCAAACCACAGTTCAAGGATTCGCTAGAACAAGCGGCCTATCATTGTGGACGCCTGCTAGCTCAGCTAGAAGAGATTCAAACCCAGGCATTGGGGCGAGGTGTAAATGCCACTTTGATTGATCGCTTTTATGGCGCTGCCTCTGCAACTCCCGGAAAGGTACTCGGAAAGTTGGTTGCAGATGCTCAACCTCATTTAGCGCGGCTCCGTAAAGATCGACGAGGCGCTTATGAGGCCCTTCAACAAAAGCTAGAAGATATTCTGTGCAATATTTCCCCTGAGTCAGGTTTATTTCCCAACTCATTGAATAGTCAGCAACAAAGTATTTTTGCCCTTGGTTACTATCACCAACGCGCTCAAAATCGGAAAGATGCCAAGGACGGAGCAGCAGCCAAAAAACGAGCGAAGACCCAGGCTACCGCTGCTGTAGAAGCAGACTCTGAATAACCTCTCAACTTTTTCCATTTCAAGTATTTCCTTCACTTATTCACCAAAGGACAAGGCTATGAACTTGCATACGAATTCTGATTTGCGCCACGATTTTGTATTAGTTTTCGACGTTATGAATGGCAACCCCAATGGAGATCCTGATGGGGGAAACCTGCCACGCACTGATCCCGAAACCATGCAGGGCTTGGTCACGGATGTTTGTCTAAAGCGTAAAATCCGCAACTATATTGACATCATTTATGGTGAGCAGGAAAACACCAAGATTTACGTGCAAGACCACGGAATTGCTTTGAATGAAATGAATAGTCGTGCATACAAAGCGCTGAATATAAAATCAACTGGAACCAAGCAAAAACGTAACGATGTCAACCAGGCTCGGGCCTGGATGTGTCAGAACTTTTTTGATATCCGCATGTTTGGCGCAGTCATGAGCACAGGCGTCAACTGTGGGCAGGTCAGAGGACCTGTACAACTAACTTTTGCTCGATCTGTTGATGCCATCATGCCGTTAGATGTCACAATTACTCGCTTAGCGATTACAGATCCGAAAGACGCAGAAGTGGTTGTTGGTGAAGATGACAAAGTAACTTCAGGGGGCAAAACTTCCACGATGGGACGCAAAGCAATTGTTCCCTATGGCTTGTATGTTGGGTACGGCTTTTACTCACCCCATCTGGCCGCCCAAACCGGCGTCACCCAACGAGATCTTGAACTCTTTTGGGAAGCGCTGAAAAATATGTGGGAATTCGATCGCTCCGCCAGTCGCGGCATGATGGCCCCCCGTGGCCTCTATGTCTTTTCCCATGACAATAAGCTCGGTCGCGCTCCGGCCCATCAGTTGTTCGAGCGCATTCAAATCGACCCCTTGCAGGAACAGGGCATCGTTCCCCGCAAATTTGCTGACTATACCGTCACCGTCACCGATACCGATCTCCCCACAGGCGTGACCCTCACCCGCCTCTGCGAAGGCTAACCGTTTCAAGGCCGGAGTCTTCCACTGGGCTCCGGCCTTACACTGAAAATGATTGCGTATTTCCCATTGATAGGTACGCCAAAGCTGCTGCCCCAAGGCACATCATGATTGCCCAACCCCAACTCTCGCCCCCCTGTACCCCCGCCGACTACCTCAAATTTGAAGTCAACGCCCCCACCCGCCACGAATACATCAACGGAGAAATCGTCCCGATGACCGGGGGTACACCCAATCACAACCGCATCATCCGTAACCTCTGCACCGCCTTGACTCTGGGACTGCGGGGACAAGCCTACGAAGTATTTGTGGCCGATCAACGCCTATGGATTCCAGCGGCGCAAATCTATACCTACCCCGATGTCATGATGATTGCTGGGGAACTGGCCTACCAACCCGGACGGCGCGACACCCTGATCAACCCCACAGTCATTGTCGAAGTGCTATCTAAATCAACGCAAGCCTATGACCGGGGGGATAAATTTGCCGCCTATCGGACGATTCCGAGTTTTCAGGAATACCTGCTGGTCGATCAATACACCAGCCACATCGAGAGCTATGTCAAAGCAGGCGAAAACCGCTGGATATTTCAGGAATACGATCGCCTAGAGACCACCGTAAGGTTGGAGAGCTGCAATTTTGAGATCGCCCTCACCGATCTCTATGACCGAGTTCAGTTTGAAGCCCCCGCTGACGGTGCTGCCACAGAGTCCTAAAACGACTCACTGCTCCGCCGACAGGCCCTAGCAACACCCCAGTTTTAACTGTCTCCAGCCTTTACGAGATGGCACAATCTCCTGATGACTACCTAATGATCAGCGCCCTTCAGCACATGGCCTTTTGCCCCCGCCAATGCGCCCTGATTCATATCGAGCAAGTGTGGGCAGAAAACCTCTACACCCTGCGCGGTCAGCGAGTCCACGAAAAAGTCGATACCCCCGAACATGAGCTAATCGAAGGCATTCGCGTTGAGCGGGCCATGCCCCTGTGGTCTCACACTCTGGGGCTAACCGGCATTGCCGATGTGGTCGAGTTTTTGGCTGACGGCACCCCCTACCCGGTGGAATACAAGGCTGGGTCTAAAAAAGCCCGTGACGCTGACGATATCCAACTCTGCGCCCAGGCCCTTTGCCTCGAAGAAATGCTGAACTGCGCGATCTCCCGAGGGGCGATCTTTCACCATCGGTCACGACGACGGCGAGAAGTCACCTTTGATCAAGGACTGCGATCGCAGGTCTTAAATACGATCACCCAACTGCGGGCACTCTTAGCCCAAACCGAGCTGCCACCCCCCGTTGCCGACGCCCGCTGCCGCGACTGTTCCCTTTTAGACGCCTGTATGCCCCATGCCCTCAAGGACTTTGCCCAGGCGGCCCGACGCAATCATCCCTTTACGGTGACCGATACTGTGACTGGCCCTACTGAATGAAGCAGATCCTCAACACCTTATATGTTCAGACCCAGGGTACCTATCTGCGCCTCGATCACGACACCCTACAGGTCGAGGTTGAGCGCAAGAAAGTCTTGCAAATGCCTCTACATCATCTGGGGGGCATCACCGTTTTTGGTAATGTCCTGTTCAGCCCGTTTCTGATTCATCGCTGTGCTGAAGATGGGCGATCGCTGGTCTGGTTGACTGAGCATGGGCGGTTTAAGGGGCGTCTGGCGGGCCACACCACCGGCAATGTCTTGCTGCGGCAGGCCCAGCACCAAGCCCTGAATGACCCGACCGCCACTCTAGCCGTGGCTCGATATGTTGTCGCCGGTAAGGTGCAAAATGCCCGCCAGGTGCTGATGCGAGCCGCCCGAGAGGCCAAAACCGAGGGCGATCGCACCCAGCTCACCGCCGCTGCCCAAGCTCATGCTGAGGCGATTGGCAATACGGAGACTGCTGCTGATTTAGAAACGCTCCGGGGCATTGAGGGCTATGCGGCCAAGTCCTATTTCGCTGCGTTTACGGCCATGGTGCGCCAAAACCGTGAGGTCTTTGCCTTTCAGGAGCGATCGCGGCGTCCCCCACGGGATCCGATCAATGCGCTGCTGTCCTTTGTCTACACCCTATTGGCCAGTGAATGTGTGGCTGCTTGTGAGGGGGTAGGGCTCGATCCTCAAGTGGGCTTTCTACACGCCTTGCGTCCGGGCCGTCCGGCATTGGCCCTCGATCTGATGGAAGAACTCAGAGCCCCCTTAGCCGACCGACTCGTCCTCACCCTGATCAATCGCAATCAGTTGAGCCCAGATGATTTTATTGAGCGCCCCGGCGGGGCAATTTACATGGAAAAGTCAGCCCGCAAAACGGTGTTAGCGGCGTACCAAAAGCGCAAGCAGGAGGCGGTTTTTCACACGGTGGCAGATACCAAGGTGCCGCTAGGGCTGGTGGCCCACACCCAGGCGCGGTTGATGGCCCGCCATCTTCGGGGTGATGTGCCCACCTACCAGCCGTTTATTTTGCGTTAGGGCCATCCACAGTGGATGTTTTAGTGACTTACGACGTCAATACCGAAACCAAGGCCGGACGGCGGCGGCTACGGCAGGTGGCGACGGTTTGCAAAAATTACGGTCAACGGGTGCAGCTCTCGGTGTTTGAATGTCGGGTGACGCCAGCGCAATATGAGGCGATGCGATCGCAGCTCCTCGATATCATGGACCCAAAGGTCGATAATCTCCGGCTCTACAAGATCCCAGCTCCTAGGGAAAAGCACCTAGAGCAATTTGGGATCGATCACTATACGGATTTTGATGACCCACTCATTATTTGAGGGGGGTGTTTGCACAACGCGAACCTATAGCAAGGGTCAAAATGCTGGGGGGTTCGCGTTGTAGGCAGGGCAAGGGGTTTGAGGGATTGATTGGATGCGATCGCAAATTTTGAAGGGATTGATGCTGGGGTTCGCGCAGAGAGGGGCTGTAATGCCCTCTGGACAAAGGTTTGATATGCTTGCCGCAGCACCCGGCCCCCAAGCCGGGTGAGGATTGGAACTCGACTGTACAAATCCTATTGCCATGCGCATGACGCAGCACCCGGCCCCCAAGCCGGGTGAGGATTGGAACAACTGCCGAGCTATCTGGATTGCCTGGAATTCCGGGGCAGCACCCGGCCCCCAAGCCGGGTGAGGATTGGAACATTGGTTAGTGACTCCGTACTACGTTTCCTTGATGGCAGCACCCGGCCCCCAAGCCGGGTGAGGATTGGAACCCCAGCGGATTGCCCTGCTTCGCCGACACGTTCTAAGCAGCACCCGGCCCCCAAGCCGGGTGAGGATTGGAACGCGGGCAAAGGGACCGACAAACACCTTGTGCTCAAGCAGCACCCGGCCCCCA
>JBHJIP010000227.1:0-22444 GCA_050043365.1 Leptolyngbyaceae cyanobacterium | reverse complement strand
ATATTCCTTTTGTTTAATCCTTTAGCCCTCACATGCGTTTCTTTCACCTGTTTTTTAATCGCCCCCTTTCTCACATTTTTGATTTGGGCCGCTTCTTGTATGAATCAACAGGAAACTAGCATTACTGGGCTGGCCCCAGTTGTACCGTATAGGGCGCTAAGAAACAGTCTTGGGCGGCAGCTTGCAGTTCCTCAAGGGTTATTGCCGCGATCGCCGCTTGAAATCCCTGGTCAAACCCGGTGCCTAAGCCCAACACTTCGTACCAGCCCAGCAATTGGGCAATTTGGGTGTTGGTTTGCTTGCCTAGGGCATATTGCCCTAGCAGTTTGCTTTTCGTGGTGGCCAGTTCCTCTGGGGTTAAGGATTCAGTGACTAACCGCTCCGTTTCATAGCGCAGCCCCTCTAATGCGATCTCGGCATTGTCTGGGGCTGTGCCCATATAAGCCACAAACTGGGACATGCCCAAGCGCGTCGGATAAAACGCAGAAACGTCGTAGGCGAGCCCTCGTTTTTCCCGCAGTTCCACAAATAGGCGGCTGGACAGACCGTTGCCGAGGTAGGTGCTGATCAGCTTCAACACCGCGTAAATGGGATGCTTAACGGGAGGGGCCTGATACCCCACGATCACGATGCTCTGGTTGGTGTCCTGGGGAATCACCTGCTGGCTCGGTTGGTTGGGCAAGTTCGGGTAAACCAATTCTGGAATAGGGTCTACCGGTGCTTGCCATTCACCCAGGTAAGTGGTGACCAAATCAACGGCTTGCTCAGGAGAAATCCGCCCACAAATAGAGATCACCAAATTGTCGGGGCGAAAATAGGTGGCGTGAACGTGCTGTAGCTGTGTCTGGGTGAAGCTTGAGACGGTCTCAGCGGTGCCGATGCCGGGGCGCGCGTAGGGATGATCGCCATACATGGCCGCACGTAAGGCATTGTAGGCAACGGTAAAGGGTTGCTCCTGCATGGAGCGGATGCTCTGCAAGGTTAACCGCTGCTCTAGGTCTAATTCTGCTTCTGGAAAAGTCGGAGATCGCAGTAAATGAGCCGCCAATGACAGCATGGGTTCAAAATCGGCTGAGACGGTTTTGAGACTCAACAAACTATAGTCTGCAGAGGTATCGCTGCTGAGGCTTGCCCCCAGGGACTCCACCTGTTCAGCAATTTCCATAGAGGAAAAGCGATCCGTCCCTTTGGTCAGTAGCGCCGTCATCAGGGCAAATAAACCGGATTCAGCCACTTGCTCATGGCCGGTCCCAGCTCGGACAAACAGTCGGGCCGCCACAATGTCTGCCACCGGATTCTCCGTCACGAGCACCACAAGGCCATTATCCAGAACCGTACGGTGGAGCTGGGGACGAACGGGCGATAGGGAAGTGGCCATAGTGTGGAGATCAACCTTGGGGAAGTAAAACCGTAGCGGCGTAACTGTCGGGGGACAGAAAACGCTGCGCTAGGGCCGCTAATGACAGGCCCGTATGGGCCTGTACCCGCTCAGTATAGGTGTAACTGTCCGCTGGGTCGCCGACCATACTGTAGTAACCGTAAAGTCCGGCCAGTTGTCCTGGGGTTTCTGTGGAAAAGGCAAAATCATTGCACAGTAATCGCTTGGCTCGGGCTAACTCAGCCGCATCAATCGGCACATAGGTGAGTTCAGCTAGGCGATCGCAAATTAACGTTTCCACCGCAGTGATCTTGTCGGGGGTCAACCATGCCTGCAGCGTAAATAAGCTGGCGTCCTTTTATAGCGAAAAACCACTGCTAATATCAAGCACCCACTGCCGTTCTTCCCTCAGCTCTCGCACCAGCCGTGAGCTGCGCCCCTCTGCTAAGAGCGCTGACAGCAAATCCATGCCACAAGCATCATCGAGTTGTGCCATACCAGGGCCGCACCAGGCCATGAGTAGGCGGGCCTGCTCTAGCCGAGGCAAATGCAGAGTTTGACGGCGAACGCCCTGCCAACGCTGGGCTTTTGAGTCAGAGGGCGCTGGGCAGTCAGTGGCCACCGGGAAACCCCTAAAGCTGTGGCGCATGATCTCCAAAGCGGGCTCTAGGGCAATGCCGCCCGCAATCACCACCGTCATGTTCTCCGGTTGGTAATGGGCCCGGTGAAACTGCCGCATGGTTTCTGGGGAGAACCCCTCTAAATGCTCATCCTCGCCCAAGACTGAGCGGCCATAGGGGTGGCTCGGGTACACCTGCTCTGAGAGCGCCTGGAGGCCCAACCAGACTGGATCATCCTGGGATTGGCGCAGCTCCTCAAACACCACATGGCGCTCTCGCACAAGCTCATCCGCTGGAATGGCTGCATGCAGAACTAAATCTGCTAAATGGGGCAAGGTGTCTGCCAAATGGGCAGCGGCCACGGTCATATAGAAGTGTGCATAGTCGTGGCTGGTGGCCGCGTTACTGGTGCCCCCTTGGGCCTCAATCGCGTAGTCAAACTGTCCTGGCAGCAGGGTCTCTGTCCCCTTAAAAATCATGTGCTCTAAAAAATGAGCCATCCCCGTCCAGTCATCGGGCTCAGCCCTGGCACCCGCGTTGACCCAGACATCAGCCACGACTACTGGTGTGGTGGGCATGGGGTGATGAATTAAGGTCAGCCCGCTATCTAAATGATTAACCGTTGCCGGAAAGGCCGATGTGGTGGGGAGGGTAATCAAAATAATTAAGGTTGGGTTAATCCATAAGATAGCCGAGTTTAGGCTCTGAATACTTGCCCCCAACAAAAAATTCCCCTGCGGCTAAGCCAGCAAAGGAATCTTAAGTATTGAGTAGTTCACCGCAACGCCGTCTTACCTCAGCTTCCGACCTGGGAGACCCAGGTGGGTATCCTGGCGCTGGACGTATGGTTTCCGGGTACAAGCCCGGTTTACCGCCATCCGCGCAGCTGGATTCCCTAGTTAACGGAACATAGATCGCAAAACAATATTGGCAGTCACCAACGCCGCAGCGAAACTGATGACATCATAACCAACTCCTACGGACTCAAGGCAAGGGTATCGTTACGGAAATCAGGGCTGGGGTACCAGCAGGCTTCGATCTGTTGAATCAAGTCATTCAGGTCAGTATCAGCAGGGAGGGTTACGGTGACATGGCCCAGCTTGCGACCCGGGCGAGATTCGGCTTTGTTGTACCAGTACAGGTGGGCGTTGGGGATTTGGGCCAGATGCGATCGCTGCTCACCATAGTCGTGATGGGCGGTTTCAAATCCCAGTAGGTTCACCATCACCGCCCGCTTGCAGGTCATAGCTGAACTGCCGAGGGGCTGACCGCTGACCGCTCGAAGCTGTTGCTCAAACTGAGAGGTCTGGCAGGCATCAAGGCTGTAATGGCCAGAGTTGTGGGGGCGAGGGGCGACTTCGTTAACGAGGAGGCGATCGCCTGCCAAAAACAGTTCCATGCCCAGCACCCCTACATAGTCGAGGTGCTCTACAAAGGTACGAGCCAAGTCAGCGGCTTGCCGCTGCACCGCCTCAGAAACTGAGGCTGGGGCGATCACCCGACGGCAGACCTGATCGATCTGCTGGGTCTCAACGGTGGGATAAACCACCACCTGCCCGTCTACGCCTCGGGCTACCATCACCGCCAGCTCCTTCTCAAAGGGAATAAAGGCTTCGATCAAGACTTCCGGGCAGTTGATGCGGTCCCAAGTGGCTTGGAGCTGTTGCCAGCTCTTGACCACAAAGGTGCCCTGACCGTCATAACCTAGCCGCCGCGTTTTCATCACCAGCGGCCAGCCCAGGCAGGTTGCGTCGGCTTTGACCTGGGCTAGGTCTTGGCCAGGGGACAAGATCACAAATGGGGGATTAGGCAATCCTGCAGCGGCTAAACACTGGCGCTGGGTGTATTTATCAACGAGGGGAGCCAGGGCTGCCAAGCGGGGGCGAAATAAGGCTCCCCGCTCTGCCAAGGCGGCTAGAGCCTCTAAATCAACAAATTCATTTTCAAAAGAGATTGCATCGCAGTATTGAGCGAGTTTCTGGGTCGCGACAACATCTGTGATCGGAGCCAAAATCGTTTGGGCCGCGATCGCAACAGCCGGATCGCCCTGATGGGGGGTTTGAACCATCAGCTCTAGGTTCAACGCTTTGGCTCCCTCTGCCATCATCCAGGCCAACTGCCCCCCACCAATAATGCCAATGCGCCGCATGGAGACCCCTTTGCCCACAACGCCTCTCACCATAGCGCGGTGACTGCAGAAATCAGCGGCGATGCCAGCATGAACTAAACGCCCCCGTAGCGGATCGCTCCGCCCAAAATAAACAGGCTGCTAAACCGCTTGCAGGGTGAAGTAAAAGGTTGTGCCCTTTTCCAGCTCAGAATCAACCCAAATGGCCCCCCCATGGCCCTCAACGATTTTCTTGCAGGTGGCGAGGCCGATGCCGGTCCCAGGGGTCTCCTTGGCGGCTTTGCCCCGCTGAAAAATCTCAAAGATGCGCTCATGCTGGTCGGGCGGAATCCCGACGCCATTGTCTTGAATAGCAAAGAGGTAGCCCTGACCATAGGGTTGAGCCGAGATTGCGATTTTTGGGATCACGTCAGGACGGGCAAAGCGAATCGCGTTACTCAAAATATTTTGAAAGAGCTGCATAAGTTGCACGCCATTGCCCAGCACTGTCGGTAGGGGCTGTGGCACGAGCTGTACCTGGGCTTGATCAATGGCCCCCCGTAAATTTTCTGTTGCTTGTTGCCAAATTGCATCGCAGTCCGTTGCTTCGTGAGCCTTTGCCTCCTGCCCCACGCGAGCGTACAGCAGCAAATCTTGAATCAACCGCTGCATCCGCCCCCCAGCATCCAGAATGCTTTTGAGGTAGCCCAGATTGGTTTCATCAAGGGTCTCTTGGCTCTGCATGGCCATGATTTTGGCGAAGCCTGTGATGCTTTGCAGGGGCTGTTGCAAATCATGGGACACCACGTAGGCGAACTGTTCGAGCTCGCGATTAGAGCGGGTGAGTTCTCCATTTTGCTGGAGCAACTGCTGCTGGAGCTGCCGCAAGCGCAGCTGGTTTTCAATGCGCGCTAGCACCTCTGCTTCTTGAAAGGGTTTGGTGATGTAGTCCACCCCCCCGACTGCGAAGGCATTGATTTTGTCTAAGGTGTCGTCGAGGGCGCTAATGAAAATGACGGGAATGTCTTCGGTGGCAGCATCCGCCTTCAGGTACTCGCACACCTCGTAACCATTCATTTCAGGCATGCGAATATCGAGCAAAACTAGATCCGGCGGAACGGCTTGAATTGAAGCGATCGCCCGTTTGCCATTTAACGCCTTACGGACCTCAAAGCCCTGGTTACGCAAAATTGCCGACAGTAAGCGCAGGTTATCAGGGGTATCGTCCACAATCAGAATCTCACCCCTAGACAACTCGACGGGTTGGGGTTTCATGGACAGCCTCTCGATCTCAAAAACCTAGGGTCAGACATCATAGGCCCAAGGGTAGACCCTAAACGCCAGTCTCCGGTTAGACCTAAGAATTACCCGTTGTTGGAGTCGTTTCCGCCAAGGGCGTTGCCGCTTGAATGAGGTGAATAATAGCGTCAAATTCAAAGTTCAAAGTCCAATCGGTTAACTGCTTGATCAGGGGAGCTGGGGCTGAGGGCGCTTGCTCAATTAAGGTGATTAATGCTTCATCAGCCCCTTTCATCGCTGCTGTCTGCAGGTGTTGCAACCAGGATCGGGGCATTTGCCGCAAAAGCATAATAATTTCGGTGTCGCCAGCTGGCCTTAAGGGGGTGGTTTCAGCTTCATGGGCCACCGCTATCTCCTCTTTGTAGAGATATTGAATCGGTAAGTAGTCGGCCATTTTTTCGAGGATGGCATCGTGCCGGAAGGGTTTACGGACAAAGTCTTGACAGCCTGCGGCGATGACGCGATCGCGTTCCTCCTCAAAGGCACTGGCAGTTAGGGCAATAACGACGGGTGACGGGTCAAGGCGCGCCGCCTGAATTCGGCGAGTGGCTTCATACCCATTCATCACCGGCATGCGAATATCCATCCAGACTAAGTGAGGTCGCCACTGTTGGGCTAGTTCCAGAGCCTGCTGACCATTCTGGGCGGCCTCGACCAGAAATCCGCTGCGGTTAAGTAGGCGCACCAATAGTTCACGGTTGGCGTCATGATCCTCGACCACTAGGATGCGATAGTCGGGCTGGTTGGGGGCGAGTCGTTGGGGCGATCGCGGACGGGCTCGGGCTTGCTCAGGCTGCACCCTGCGAACGGGCAGGGTAAACGTAAAGGTAGAGCCCGCATTCAGGGTGGTAGCAACGGTCAACTCTCCCCCCATCAGCCGGACAAACTGCTGGCTAATCGGCAACCCCAGCCCAGTACCCTCTTGGGAGCGTTGGCCGGTGGTGGTTTGCACAAAGGGGTCAAAGAGCTGATCGACCTCTTCGGGGGCAATGCCAGGACCGGTGTCGACGATCGTAAACTGAAGCATCACTTCAGGGTCGGCAGGCGCTCCCTTCGAGGCGGATTGACTCAGCACCTGCAAACTCACGATCCCTTGTTTAGTAAATTTGATGCCATTCCCCAACAGATTTAGCAGCACCTGGCGGAGCTTGCTCTCATCGGCTTCGATGTAAGCCGGGACCTCAGCATCACAGTTAAATCGCAGCGTTAATCCCTTGGCCTGCGCCCGCAGTTGGAGCATATCCTCCAAATTATTGAGAAGGTAATGCAAGTTAAAGCGGGCGGGGTGCAGCGAAACACGACCCGCTTCAATTTTCGACATTTCTAGAACATCGTTGATCAGCTCTAGTAAATGCTCACCGCTACGATTCACGATGTTCAGATTGGCTAAGGATTGAGCCGTTAAGTCGCCCTCACGAATCATCAATTGGGTGAAGCCCAGAATCGTATTCAGGGGCGTACGCAATTCGTGGCTCATATTAGCCAAAAACGCGCTCTTGGCCCGGTTCGCAGCGTCCGCAGCGTCTCGGGCTTGCTGCATGGCGGTTTCGACCTGTATACGTTCAAGTTCGGCTCCGGCTCGGGCAGCAAAAATTTGCACAATCAGATCTCGGGTGGGATCAGCCTCCATGGGCTGGGTGTCTAAAATCGCTAAATGCCCGACGACGTGGTGGGCCGAATTCAGCAGCGGCACGCCTAAGTAGCTTTCGGCCTCCAGGGCTGCTAAGTCCGCACCTTGGGAATAGCAATTGCGGATGTTCTCAGGCCAAAACACCATTTCTCCTGCCATAACCTGCTCGCAGGGGGTGCCCTGCAGGGCATAGCTAAAATTTTCGCCGAGGCGATCCCCCTGCCAAAACGCCAGGGTTTCGACCTGTTCGGGGGTTGCTTCCAGCCGTTGGGTGAGGATCACGTAGGGAATCGCCAGGGTTTCCGCGAGGTACTGACTCAGAATCCGAAAGAACTCGGCTCCGGTGGTGGCAGCCGTTTTTTCTAAAATGAGCTGCAGCGATCGCTCCTGGCGCTTACGCTCCGTGTGGTCTTCTACAATGCCGACCATACGGTAGGTCTGACCCATTTCATCACGAATCGGAAAAGCCCGATCCTGTAGCCACCGCACCTGACCATTGGGGCGTAGAATTCGATATTCCTCGTCATAGCCCTGCTCCCCTTGCTGATTCCACACGTCTGCTATGTGAGGGCGATCTTCGGGATGAATTGTGTTTAGACGATCCTTGAGGGTGGGGGGATTAATGATCTGGCCCCAGATGCGTTCATAGGCGGGGGAAACGTAGCTGAGCTGCTCCTGGGGTAAATCTCGAATCCAGAATGCACTTTCAATGTGCTCTGCCAACTGCCGAAAGCGCTCCTCGCTCGCCTTGAGGGCGGCTTCCGCGGCCTGCTGTTGCTGCTGAATCTGTTGGGTGCGAATAAACCAACCAATACTTTGGGCCATCAGCTCGATAATCTCTTGCTCATGGTGCTCAAAGCCCCCAGGTCTAACCGTTTTTGAGAAAAAGCAGAGGGTGCCGTAAACTCGATTGTCAACCCAGATGGGGGTACCAATATAGGACGCCCAGCCCAGGGTCTGACAGACATCAGTCTGGCGCATTTCAGGGAACTGACCCCTGTGGTCATAAGTGGCAGTGACTTGATGGGTAATGACCTGGCCACAAAAGGCGGCATCCTTGAGGGACATGCAGGTACCAGAGGGCAATGCTTGGTCAGTACCATCGAGGGCATGAATAGCCTGAACAATATAGTCTTTCCCCTCGATAACACTGACCAACCCGCCCGCAAAACCCAGCACCCGACAGCCCATGGCTAGGTAATCTTCAAACAGCGCTTCAAAGGTATTGAAGGCCGTCACGTTGAGGCGATGGAGCTCCCGCAGGCTCTCGCTAAAGTTAGCCAAGGTTTGAGAGGTTTTGAGCAAGTTCTGAGCTGCGATTTGGCGCTCAGTAATATCTCGATACTGCCAGAGATGACCTTGCTGTCCTTGATCTGTAACGATGGGAACGTAATCTCGGGCCAGGATGCGACCGTCTTTAAGCGTGAGCGTTTCTCGCACCACCACCTGACCTTGGGTCAAAATAGCTTCAACCCGCTTGCCCTCAAGTTCAGGATCTATCAGGGATGATTGCCACTGCGAGGCAACCTGAAGCCGACTTTGCCCCACCAGGGTTTGGGCAGAGCCGGAGAGATTCCAAAGATGGCACAGGGTTGGGTTGGCGAGGACAACCTGACCCGTTTCATCCTCGACCAAAATACCGGCCTGCAAGTTTTCAATCAGGGTGGTCAAGCGTGAGGTGGTGCGCCGAAGATGAGTCTCAGCAGTTTGGCGATCGCAAATCTCCTGTTGAAGCTGTTGATTTTGAGCCAGCAGTGCCTGCTGTTGTTCCTGCAGTTGCTTTTGAAGCTGCCGCAACTGCAATTGATGGTGGACCCGAGCACTGACTTCTTCCCCTTGAAAAGGCTTAGTGATGTAGTCGGCACCGCCCACCTCAAAAGCTTTGACCTTAGCGGAGCTATCCTGCAAAGCACTCAAGAAAATGATCGGGATATCACGGGTTTTGGGGTCAGACTTTAACTGCCGACAGACCTCATAGCCATCCATCTGTGGCATCCGAATATCCAGCAAAATCAGATCGGGAGGACGATTGTAAATCGACTTGAGGGCTAAAGCGCCCCTCAGAGCCAGGCGCACCACGTATTCACTTGAGAGCAGGCGAGCCAATAGCCGCAGGTTGGCCGGTGTATCATCGACGACAAGAATATTGATCTCGGTAGCGGGCAGATCGCTCATGGTTGCGTAGGACATAATGTCAGCGGTGCGAGATGCCCCAGGCCGACTTAAGGACGGGCAGAAGACAGGATCGCTAAAATGCGCTCGTACTGAAACTGTTGAGTCAAGTGGGTGAGGCTTTGGGCCAAGTCAGGGTGCTCTACCTTAATTTGCCCAATGAGCTGCAACATCAAAGCAGGGTGAAGTTGCAGCGTCGCCTGGTAGAACTGTTCTCGCCAGGGTTGCGGCAGTTGGCTGAAATCTAACCCACTGCTTGGTATGGGCGCAGAACCTGGGGGCGATCGCAGCTCGTTCTCCGCCGAGACGAAAACCACCCCTAAATGCTGGGAGAGTTTGTCAAAAATCTCCTGATCCCGGAAGGGTTTGCGGGCAAAGTCATCGCAATACCCGTCTAAACTCACGGGCCAGTGTTTTTCCCAAGCACTCGCAGTGAGTGCAATGATCACCGTGGCCTGTCCCTGCAAGTGGGTTTTGATGGTCTTGGCGGCTTCGTAACCATCCATCACCGGCATTTGCATATCCATCCAGATCAGGTGGGGGTGCCAATCTTGCCAAAGGGTGAGGGCTTGCTGACCATTTTCTGCAGCTCTCACTTCAAACCCAGCGGATTTGAGGATCTGCACCAACAAGTTACGATTGACCCACTTGTCTTCAACCACCAGCAGGCGATAACGGGGTTGACCTGGCGCTAAAACAAATCTCTGAGGCTGGCATAATGCCCCTTCATTGTGGGTCTCCAAATCCTCTAGGGTAGAGGGTTCGACCGGTATATCAAACGTTATCTGGGTGCCTACCCCCAGTTGGCTGGTCAGAGCAATGTCTCCCCCCATCAGCTCCACAAATTTTTGGCTGATGGCCAAGCCCAACCCAGTACCTTGGGGCGATCGCTGCCCGCGTTCTGTCTGGGCAAAGGCTTCAAAGAGACCGTCTAGTTCAGCCGAGTCAATCCCTGCCCCCGTATCCTGAACCTGGAAATGGAGCCGTATCGGGGCGCATCCCGGGTCCTCTGTTTGCCAAACCTGAAGATCAACCTCGCCTTCTATCGTGAATTTGATGGCGTTTCCCAGCAGGTTAATCAAAACTTGGAGCAGCTTGTTGCGATCAACCGTGACATAGGGGGCGACTGAGCGATCGCAAGCCACCTTAAGCAACAGCCCTTTCGCTGCAGCCTGTAGTTGAAACATTTGCTCAAGCCCCTGCAAAAAGGCTTGAATATCCACTGCCACTGGGTTAATGACGACCCGACCCGCTTCAATTCGGGCCATGTCCAGCACATCATTCACCAGGGACAGTAGATGTCTGCCGCTCTCTTGAATAATCCCCACACTTTCTCGGTGGTCAGCCGCGAGGGCCATATCTTTGTTCAGCAAATCGGCATAGCCCAAAATCGCATTCAGCGGGGTGCGGAGTTCATGACTCATGCGTGAGAGAAACGCGCCCTTGGCCTGACTGGCGGCTTCAGCCGCTTCCTTAGCCTGGGACAGCAGTTGATTTTGGACCTGTAGCTGCTGCTGTAGCTGCTGAATAGTTAATTGATGCCGCACCCGAGCCAAGACCTCTTGAACTTGAAACGGCTTTGTAATGTAGTCTGCAGCACCCACTTCAAAGGCTTTGACCTTGTCTATAGCATCATCCAAGGCACTTAAAAAAATGATTGGGATCTCTGCCGTTTGCCCATTCGCCTTGAGATGTTCGCAAACGGCGTAGCCGTCCATTTCAGGCATGCGAATGTCTAACAAAATCAGATCTGGTTGGAAGTTTTGAACCGCAACCAGGGCCATGGAACCACTTTTGACGCAGCGCACCTTTATCCCCTGACCCGCTAGGGTCTGAGATAGCACCCTCAAATTATTGGGGGAATCGTCGACAATCAGAATATTGCTAGACGCCAAAACAGTTTAGACCGATATAGGCAGGGCTTTCAGGGGCATACATCCAGGGTAATGGAGGGGTTTAGGGTCACCCTTAAAGAGATGTTGAATGTTACTCAAGATACACGGAAGCAATGGGGGGTGAGGGGTGTCTCCCTTCTGGTTAATCAGTTTGCGGTATTTTAAATTGCGTAAATAGTAAACGCGCTCGGAGAGCACTGAATCGTGGATGATCGCGTCTCTAGTAAACAGGCTTGCAACCCAGTAGAAAAAGTAAATCGGCTCTTAGATGAGCTGGTGGCAACGGCGGACTCTACTCAGGTCAAAACCAGCGATCGCCGTCGGGAACACCACGCTTCCCTGAAGTCTTTGACTCATTCTTGAGAGTAGAACTTCTTAAAGTTGGTAGCCATACCTTAGCAACAGGGGCAAGGTCAAACGGGTCACCTGACGCCTTTCCTCCGGAGCCATCTGTTGTTTCCACATCTCCCTAAATTGAATGGGGGTACGCCCCGTATTGAAGCGATCGCTATTCCCAAAGGCGCTGTGAGTTACTCCTAAGTCAACCTCTGCAGCCCCAACGAAAGGCGAATTCCTTGGCGTCACCTGTGCCAGGGCTAGCACTGCGTCAACGGTTGCCTGGGGGTTTTGAACAAAATCTTCATACCTCACCCTCATATAGGGAACTGAGCGCTGCCAGCCCAAAAGCTCAGTGACCGTATTTCGCAGCCCCCAGCCCAGCGCACTGTCGCGGATTTGATAAATGCCAAGCCCCTGCTTTTGGCGATGAGCCCAAGCATAGGCAGTGGCTCTAGGATCGCGCACAAGATGAACCACATGCAGCTGAATATTGGCAACCTGATTTAGCAGATAGGCATAGCCGGGATGCAGAGAGTCATCGACGATGGTCGCCCCTTGATGATGCCGATGAATTGATCGGTAAAGCGTTGCTAAAACCGTGCGGTAGGCCGCTGACTCAGTCATGAATTTTTGCTGTTGGCCAGGTAACATCAACAGTTTCAAAAGCTTCTGACTCTGGGGTTCCTGACGACGCCTTAGGGCAGTCATAGCCTTAGCATCGATCTCCTCGATATCGCCAAAAGCTGAGCCAATCACGGCTTGCCAAACACCGCACTGCTTTAAAGGCTGACCACAGCCACAGAGGTTGCTGTGTTTAAACCCATCCACCCAAAGCGTTCTAAGTTCACCTAGATGGGTGATGCCGTCAAACTGGGCCAAGATACGGGCTAACAGCGTGCTGCCACTCCGTCCCCATCCAGCAATGTAGATAACGTTGATGGGCTGATCTTGGGTTGGCTCATTTGTCATATTGGTTGTGCCTCGCTGCGAAGCAAGGGGCGCGCTTAGGAGGCTGAACGGTACCTTTACTGTGCCCAGGGGCCGTTCGGATAAGATACGCGTTAGACAAAAGTGCCGTATACGATACAAAAAAAAATCCTGATAGTCCCAATCTTGTAGAGAAAGCAACTGCTTCCCTTGGATTGCCCTATTTATCTCGTGAGGAGACTCTTATGCCCAACCGCACCCCCCTCGGATTTTCTCGACGCCAGGTCATTCGCGGCCTACTCGCGACCACGGCTTTCGGTGCTGTCACCAAGTTGAGCACCGGCTGTGCGCCGTCGTCAGATTCCACGGGCGCAACGGATGAAGGGGGCAGTGCATCGGACGAGGTGGTGGTGGGCTTTATCTACGTCGGCCCCAAAGATGACTTCGGCTATAACCAGGCCCATGCAGAAGGGGCCGCAGCCATGGCCGCCAATGTCCCAGGCATCAAGATCGTGGAAGAGGCCAACGTCCCTGAAACCACTGCCGTGGCGGAGTCCATGCGCAACATGATCGAAATCGACGGGGCCAAGGTGCTATTCCCCACCTCCTTTGGCTACTTTGACCCCTACATTCTGGAGCTGGCAACCGAGTTCCCAGAGGTGCAGTTCTTCCATGCGGGCGGTCTTTATCAAGAGGGCACCCATCCCGAGAACGTCGGCAGCTACTTTGGTTACATTGACGAGGCCCAGTACATTGCGGGCATCATTGCGGGCTACGCCAGCCAATCCGGCAAGCTAGGTTTTGTGGCGGCCAAGCCGATTCCCCAGGTGCTCCGCAATATCAATGCCTTTACCTTAGGGGCCAAGTCGGTGAACCCCGATATCACCACCCAGGTGATCTTTACCGGGGAATGGGCTGAACCGGTTAAAGAGGCAGAAGCCACCAACAGCATGGCGGATCAAGGCATTGATGTGGTCACCTGCCACGTTGACAGCCCCAAGGTGGTGATGGAAACCGCTGAAAAGCGGGGCATTTTCAGCGCGGGTTACCACGCCAACCAAGGTCCGTTGGCTCCCGAGGGCTATCTGACTGGGGCGGAATGGGACTGGGAGAGCATCTATACCAGCTTGGGTGAGCAGTTTGTGGCCGGTGAAACTCTGATGGCGGGTGATATTGACCATATTTTGCGGGGGGGGTTGGCCGATAACTTCTGTAAGCTGTCTGATTACGGTCCGGCGGTCTCTGATGAGGCCAAGGCGGCAGCGGATGCCGCTTTGGAACAGCTGATCGCTGGCGAGTTGATTATTTATCCCGGCGGGCTCAAGAGCAACAGCGGCGATGTGGTCATCCCTGAGGGCGAAGGCTATAAGCAGGACAACATTGAACTGGAAAAAATGGACTACCTGATCGAAGGGGTTCTGGGTAGCATCGACGGCTAATGGCAATCGCACAGGCTGCTCCCGCCAGTTGGCTCTACCGCTGGCGACGTCCCCTAGAGGCCGTGGCGTTGCCTGCGGCGGCCTTGCTGGCTGCTATTTTGATTTTTGGGGTGTTTTGCGCCTTAGCGGGGGCTAACCCTCTGGCGGTTTACGGCTCGATCTACAAAGCCGCTTTTGGCAGTTGGAGTGCTTGGCAGAACACCTTGATTCGGGCCTCACCGCTGATGTTGACCGCCCTCTGTACCGCTTTGCCCGCCCGATTGGGGCTGGTGATTATCGGTAACGAGGGGGCCTTGGTAATTGGGGGGTTGGCTGCGGTGGTGGCAGGACTGCAGTTAGGCACGGCCTTACCGGCACCCTTAACCCAAATCGCCATGGCGATCGCGGCGATCGTGGCCGGGGGGCTGTGGATTGCCCTGGCAGGGGCATTGCGCCACTACCGGGGCGTCAATGAAACCATCAGCAGCCTGCTGCTCAACTACATTGCGATCGCCCTGATGAACCACCTGGTGGAGGGGCCAATGCGAGATGTGGCGTTTGTCACCAAGCCCTCTTCCGCAGAGTTGGATCCCTCCCTACTGATTGGCAATTTGCCCGGTAGCCGCATCCACTATGGGCTGCTTTACGGACTGATTGCCTGCGTGATTGCCTACGTGTTGATTCAACGCACCACCTTTGGCTTTGCCGCCCGTACTGCAGGGGGCAATATTCGTGCCGCCCGCATCGCTGGGCTGCCAGTGGGGAAACTTACCCTGGCGGTGTGCTTTTTGGGCGGATCCGCTGCGGGTCTAGCCGGAATGATCGAAGTAGCCGCAGTCCAAAAGCGCCTGAATGCCTCCCTGGTGTCTAACTATGGCTATGCCGGGATCTTGGTGGCCTTTGTGTCTCGCCATAACCCATTGGCGACTGTGTTAGTCGCGATTTTGCTGGGGGGCATTTTGGCCAGTGGCGGCATCTTGCAGCGCTCCCACGATTTGCCCGATGCCACTGTGCTGGTGTTTCAAGGCATCGTATTTCTCTGCGTCCTATTTAGCGACTCCCTTTACGGTCGGCTGCCCTGGTTCCGGGAGAAGCCGGCGACCTAACCCTGCCATTCCCGCCTCTTTTCTACCATCCATAGGAGCAACACCATGGCAACTGAAGCACTGGGCTGGTGGGGGGTTCCCCTCGGCATTCTGGCCGGAACCCTCAGGGGCAGCGCCCCTTTTCTGTTCGTCAGCTTGGGGGAATGCCTCACTGAGAAAAGCGGCAAAATCAACCTAGGTCTAGAAGGAACGCTGCTGATGGGAGCGATGAGTGCCTATGGGGTGTCCTACCTAACCCAAGATATCGTCGGCAGTTTTTGGGCACCGTGGCTGGGGGTCTTGGCCGCTGGCTTTGGTGGCATGGTCTTGGGGGTAATTCACGGTTGGCTGGCCCAGCAGCCTCGGGTCAATGACGTAGCCGTGGGCATTGCCATGATTATCTTTGGCAGCGGTCTGGCCTTTTTTCTGGGTAAACCCTTTATCCAACCTCAGGCCTCCCAGCTGATCACCTTTAACTTGGGGGCTTGGAGCAGTAATCCTGCCGTGCAGTCGGCCCTTAAGGTCAGCCCCTTGTTTTTGATGGGGGTGGCGATCGCCCCCCTACTCCACTGGTTCTTCCGCGCTACCCGCTGGGGGCTTTATATTCGGGCGGTGGGAGACAGCCCCCAGGCAGCTATGGCCATGGGCATTTCCACCTTTAAAGTGCGCATGTTCAGCATTGTTGCCGGTAGCTTCTTAGCTGGCATTGGTGGAGCCTGTCTATCCCTGTACTTCCCTGGGGTCTGGACCGAGCGTATCTCTAGCGGTCAGGGATTGATGGCGGTAGCCCTGGTGATTTTCGCCCGATGGAATCCTTTGCAGTGCCTCTGGGCTTCGCTACTGTTTGGGGGGGCTCAGGCAATCGGCCCCGCGTTTCAGTCCGTGGGCATTGATTCCTACTACTACTTGTTTAACGCGGCCCCCTATATTTTGACCCTAGTGATTATGGTGATTACCTGCTCACCCCAGCGCACCCTGATTGGTGCCCCTGGGGCCTTGGGTAAAGAGGAGTAGCGTAATGGCTGAAGCACCGGACACCCTTAAGCTAGCGGTCAACGGCACCTTGATGCGGGGGCTGGCCCTGAACCCGAACCTGCTGAATGTGGGGGCCACCTTTGAGCGAGAAGCCCGGACCGTGCCTGCCTATCGGCTCTGGTCCATTGATGATCAGTATCCGGCCATGGTGAAGGTGGCAGAAGGCGGCGGCGCGGTGGCACTCGAAGTGTGGCAAGTGCCCCTGGCGGGGCTCGGGATTGTCTTGAGCCAAGAGCCGCCAGGGCTAGCGATCGGTAAGGTCACCCTCCATGATGGCGAAGAAGTGCTGGGGGTGATTGGCGAACCGCTGACGGTGGTTGGCAAACGGGAGATTACAGCGTACGGCGGCTGGCGAGCCTACCGAGCGCAGGTCAATTAGGTGAGAATAGATCTCGACACTCCCAGAGGAAAAAATGGCGCTTCAGGTTTATGGCATTCCCAACTGCGGGACCTGCAAAAAGGCGATCGCCTGGCTAGAGAACAACGACATCGCCCATGACTTCATCAGTACCAAGACTGAGCCCCCCAGCCGCGAAATGATCCAAGCATGGGTGGAAGCCTTGGGCAGTAAGCCAATGCGGAACACCTCGGGTCAGTCCTACCGCGCCCTGGGGGAGGCCAAAAAGACCTGGTCCGACGCCCAGTGGGTAGAAGCCTTTGCCCAAGACGTGATGTTGCTAAAGCGCCCCCTGTTTATAAAAGACGGAACCGCTGTCCTGGTGGGCTTTCGCGCCTCGGAAGCGGTTCTGCAGTCTACATTGGCGACCTAGGGGCTGGCTCAATTCAAGCTGGAATCCCTACCGTCAAACGGTTACAGCCCCTAGCAATATTGGAGAAACCAGGGCTGTTTGATGTCCATAAAAGGAAATCTGGAATGGTATTTTTACGTGCCTGGTAGGGGCGCACGGCTGTGCGCCCCTACGTAACCTCAATGATTGCCGGTTTTCTCTATTAATGACGCGCCCTTATTCCACATCAAAAGAGCTTAAGAAGCCCTCAACATCCACGTTGTCTTCTTCGCCTTTAGGGACCACCACCAACACTTGGTAAAGGCGATTCTCAAACAGGTAGAGATTGGCATTTACGGTGGCTTGTTCACCATCTTCAGTGGCCGCGTCAATCACCAAGGCCCGACCTGGATTACCATCCAGCTCAATCTGGTCTTCGCTGATCAGGGTGCCGCCGACGTTTTGCACGGCCCCGTCGCGACTGCCGTTGAGGAGTTCCTCGGGATCGGTTTGGGCCACCATTTCAGCCGGATAGTCCGAATAGGCCACCACATAGGCGGCGTTACGATTTTCGGCAGTAAAAGTATGAATTTCAATGGGGCCAACGGCGGTCTCCACCGATTGACTGGATTCTTCTAGCTCGATGGGGGTTTGAACAGTAAAATTACCGCTCTCTGAGCTAAATTCTTCGGGCTCTGGGGCAGCGGTGTTGCAGGCCGCCATTAAAACCAGGCTAATTAAAAAAGGGCGAAAAAACGGTTTTCTCATGCTTCGAAAATCTCCTCACCAAACAGGGCTCTGTTAACAGACGGCATGGCCCTTTGAGCTGCCGCACCATCTCTCAGAACTTACAGTACCAAGCTGAGTGATTACTGATAGTTGTCACGCTAACTGTTGCTACTGAGACGGCGGCTCAGAGAAGCCCCGGCTGCGGAGTAGGCGCTTGCGCCGCTGGCGAGCAAAGGCCTGCAGATCCACATTGCGATCGGTTTCGTCCACAATTTCGCCTGTGAGTTGCTCCAGCACATCCTCTAGGGTGACCACCCCCGAAACCCCGCCATATTCATCCACCACCACAGCAATGTGCTCCCGCTCGCTCTGGAAGCTCTGCAATAGCAGGTCGGCCCGTTCTGTTTCAGGGATAAACCGCACCGGTCGTTTCAATTCGCTGATGGTTTGGGTGTGGCCGTTGCAGATCAGCGCCTCTAGGAGCTGATATTTGAGGACGATGCCTTCCACATGGTCGATGTCTTCGCCAATCACCAGGATGCGACTGTGTTGTGAACCCAGAATCTCATCCCGGAGATCCGCAATATTGGCCTCTCCCGGCAGGCTGGTGAGGGTGACGCGGGGAGTCATAATCTCGACAGCACGGATGTCGTTAAGGCGAAAGACGCGGCGAATCATCTCGGCCTCGTCTTTTTCGATAATGCCTTCTTGGTGACCGATGGAGGCCAGGAGCTGGATTTCGGTTTCGTTGGTGGTGGGCCGTTTGGAGCCTTTGAGCAAGGGGGCGGTGATGTGCTCTAGGAGCCAGACCACCGGGGGCAGCACCCAGGTGATGCCCTGCACTGGCATCGCGACCGCTAGGGCAATGGGCTCGGCATAGCGCTCGGCCAGGGTTTTGGGCAAAATCTCGGCAAACAAAATCACCGAGAAGGTCAACAGCCCGGAGAACACCCCCAGCAGGGTATCGCCAAACTCATTGGCAGCAATGCCCCCGATGGTGATACTGCCGACGATATTAAAGAGGTTGTTCAGAATGACGATGGAGGCGATCGGGCGATTAATCCGCTGGCGCACCGCCAGTAAGGCCATGGCCCGGGGCTGTTTGGTCTGGGCCAGTTGCCGCGCTTTTAAAAGGGGCACCGACAATAGCGCGGTTTCGGTTCCTGAGCATATCGCCGATCCGATCAACATAATCAGGACCGCGATCGCAAGTTTGAGCATTCCTCCTGACCCCTTCAGTTCCTGCTAAGAAGCAGCGCTGTTATGATTCTGCTAATCCAACTGTACGCCCACCTCGCCTAGGCGCGTCAGGGCTTTGTCAGGAAAACCCATTCCTTCGCACTTTCGAGGAGATTTTCACGCTATGGCTGCCCCTCTTGCTTCTCCTCTGCTGGATGTCCGCGACTTAACGGTTCAGTTTAAAACTGACAGCGGCATCCTCCAGGCGGTGAAAGGGGTCTCCTTTGTTCTGCAGCGGGGCCAAACCCTCGGCATCGTGGGGGAATCGGGCTCCGGCAAGTCGGTTACCTCCCTGGCGATCATGGGTCTGGTACCCAGTCCTCCGGGACGGGTCACCGCTGGGGAAATTTGGTTTCGCTCCGAAGAGCAGACCGATGGCTTGAATTTGCGCACAATCGCGGCCCCCCAACTGCAGAAACTGCGGGGCGGCAAGGTATCGATGATCTTCCAGGAGCCGATGAGTTCGCTGAACCCGGTCTACACCTGCGGGTTTCAACTGACGGAGGCGATTCGACAACACCAGGAGATGACCCCAGAAGCGGCGGAAAAGGAGGCGATCGCACGCCTACAGGAGGTCAAACTCCTGCCCGGTGATACCCAACTCCACGAGACCATCGCTGCCGAGAATCCCCGCTGGTCCGTCACCGAGGTCACCCTAGAGGTCAGCCGCCGCAAGCAGGCCATTTTAAATCGCTATCCCCATGAGCTGTCTGGGGGGCAAATTCAGCGGGTGATGATTGCCATGGCGATTGCTTGCGACCCGGCCCTGCTGATTGCCGATGAGCCCACCACCGCCCTAGACGTGACCGTGCAGGCGCAAATCCTGGATTTGCTGCGGGAGCTGCGCGATCGCCGGGGCATGTCGATGATCTTCATTACCCATGACCTGGGGATTATTGCCGAAATCGCCGACCGGGTGGCGGTGATGTACCAGGGCGAAATCATGGAGAAGGGGTCGGTGTTAGAGATTTTTGCTAATCCCCAGCACCCTTACACCAAGGGGCTGCTGGCCTGCCGCCCTTCCCCCCAGAAGCGCCTGCAGCAGTTGCCGACGGTGGCGGATTTTATGGAAGTGGTTACAGACGAGAGCGGCGCGGCCCGCATTCAGGAGCGCCCCCAAGACAGCGGTGTAGTGCGGCAGTTTCAGACTGAGGTGACTGCCGAGGAAACCGCTACTCGCCTACAAACCATTGAGAAAAACGGGCCGCTGCTGCGGGTGGAAGACCTGCAGGTGACCTATCCAGTGCGGGGGATTTTTGGCACCCGTCGCCATGTCACCGCCGTGGATGGGGTCTCTTTTGAGATTTATGAGGGGGAAACCTTTGGTCTGGTGGGGGAATCGGGCTGCGGCAAAACCACCCTAGGGCGGGCGCTACTGCAGTTGGTGCGGGCCAAGGCCGGGCATATCTGGTTTGACGGTCAGGATGTACTCACCCTCAAGGGCAAAGCCCTGCGCAAGCTCAGGCGCAACATGCAGATCATCTTTCAGGATCCGTTTAGTTCCCTGGATCCGCGCATGAGCATCGGAGCGGCGATTTCCGAACCCCTCCGCATTCACAAGGCGGCCAGCAGCGCCAAAAACCGGCGGGAACGGGTGGCCTATCTGCTAGAGCGAGTGGGACTGAACCCCGACTGCATGCATCGCTTCCCCCATGAGTTTTCGGGGGGGCAACGGCAGCGACTCTGCATCGCCCGCGCTCTGGCGCTGAACCCGAAGTTTATGATTTGCGACGAGTCGGTATCGGCCCTGGATGTGTCGGTGCAGGCTCAGGTGCTGAACTTGCTGAAGGAGCTTCAGGAGGAGTTCAAGCTCACCTATCTATTCATCTCCCATGATTCGGCGGTGGTGAAGTTTATGGGCGATCGCATCATGGTTATGAACCAGGGCCAGGTGGAGGAAATCGGCCCAGCGGATCAAATCTATTTCGAGCCTCAACAGCCCTACACCCAGGACCTGATCAAGGCGATTCCGGTGGGGAGTTTGGAGCGTATCCAGACGTTGCAGGCAGAACGGGCGATCGCGAGCTAGTCACCGGCTGATCTTTCGGTAATGTTCTGAATGGCAGGGGAGCTGGAGGAGCAGGGGGGCTGGAAACTGAAATGGTTATGGGAATTCCGTCATTCTGCGGCTAGGGCGTTGCGAATGGCTTGGCTATCTTGGGTCAAATCGTCTTCGGTATAGGGCAGATAAGCTTTTTCGCGCTTGAGGAATTCATAGGTGTCCCAGCGGGAGGCAATGCCCAAAAGCTGTCGAACATCTGCAGCACCGATCAAGCCCTGGCGATATTGATCAGCGACAATCAGTTCTAAAATCCGCTGGGATGGATTGGCGGATTGCAGTTGGAGGGCGATGTTGTTGGGGAGTTCAATGGTGACTTGCATGGACGACCTAATCTATCCAGTTGAGCGCCGCAAGATGGACAAAATACTGGAAGGGCTTTGTAGGGAGCCCGATCCATTTGGCTCATCTATTTTGGAATCGTAGCAGTTGTACTAGGCGATCTCTGCAGGGTAGGCACAGGATCTACCCCTACATGGAATTTTGTGTTTGTCGTGGAGGGATAACGTTGTTGATTGATTGCGCCGAAATTGAGCAATATTTGCACGAGCACATCCCGATGTCTCAGGCGATGGCAGTGGCGGTTGAGGCGATCGCTGAAACGGGTGTAACGTTGTCGGCCCCGTTGGCTCCGAATATCAACCATCGTCACACGGCCTTTGGGGGCAGCATTTCGACGCTGGCGATTCTCTCGGCTTGGACTGCGGTGCATGTGGGGTTATTGCGGGAGCAGATCCCCTGTCGGATTGTGATTCAGCGGAACAGCGTGGATTATTTGGGGCCGATTGAGGGGGATTTTCAGGCGCGGTGTTTGCCACCGACACCGCAGGCTTGGGGGAAGTTTTTGAGGGCGATCGCTCGGCATGGCAAGGGGCGGATCAATTTGGTGGCAGAGGTAACGGCTGGCGGTGAAGTTGCGGGCCGGTTTCAGGGAGATTATGTGGCGTTGAAGATTGCTGGGGATGGGCGTTAACCTGCACCGTTGGTTTAATGCGTTGGAGGCGGATCGTCCCAACTCTGGAAATCAGGGCTATTTTCAGCAGGGGACTTATCTGGTGCCCCGAAAAAGTATGTGGCTACTGATAAATATTGCCGCGATAATTGATGTCATAGATAAAAAGCTCACTCGTTTCTCTACGAATCTCGAAAATGATGCGAATTTTTCCGACACGAATTCTAGAGAAACCCAACAAGTTACCCTTCAGCTTTTTGATATCAAGCTCGTCTGGTGGATATATCTTCTGTTCTTCCAAGCAAGTTCTCAAAATGCCAATTCTTGCAACAATGCTTCTCTGAACATTGCCGTCAAGCTTTTTGAGGAACTTATCAGCTGATTTACTGAGCTTGACTCTCATCTGCAAACCAGGATGTGATGTCGATAAAGTCTTCGTCAGAATAATGGCTGGGGGAAAAGCTCGCTTCAATTTCGCCCTGTTCTTCGTTATCAACGTAGGGTGTGAGCAGGTCGAAGAACTTGAACCACTCTTCCCTCATGACTTCACGGACGCTATCTTTTATAAGGGTCTTAAGGGCTTGCACATCTAGGGGGGCAGCAGCTTCCATGGTGCTTGTCCGTAGTGGTTACACAGCCATGATTTTAGCAATCTAGCGGACTAGTGGTTGTTTTCGTTAGTGCGCAGTCTCTGGCTGGACGCTATACCGGGAGGTACTGCCCCAAGTTAAGCGGCACACAGCGTAGGCTTGGGCGCGGTTTTTGAGGGCGCTCGCTTTCAGACTAGGCCTCATCAGCGCTAAGGCAGCACCGCCACTGAAGAGGACTCTGT
>JBHJIP010000226.1:0-16039 GCA_050043365.1 Leptolyngbyaceae cyanobacterium | reverse complement strand
ATGCATGAGCGCAATGCTCACAACTTCCCTCTAGATTTGGCTGCTGCTCAGGCTCCCGAAATCATCGGTTAATCCTGAATGCCAGCTACTCTTGAGTGAGTAATCAGAAAGCGCCCTCCACATTGTGGGGGGCGCTTTTTGCGTTGGTTAAGGGCATATATGACAGCCTATTTGTGGCTTTCAAGGATGGCGGAGGAATTTCAACGCTACGAGCGCTATCAGCTCAACCACTGATCTCTGTTGCAATGGTTTGCAGGACGGCTTCGAGTAAGCCAGGGAAGCGATCGCTCAAATCTTCTCGCCGCAAAGAATTCAAATGCTGAGTCCCTTGCTTGCGGCAATAAATCACCCCTGACTCCCGCAAAATCTTGAAGTGATGGGAGAGGGTTGATTTCGCCACACAAACCTCGATCTCGGCACAGGGCAATTCCGCTTCTAAGGCAAGGCGTCGCACAATTTCGAGCCGGACCGGATCTCCAAGGGCATACATTACCCCTGCCAAGGAGATGTCCGCTTTGTCAGGGTGGAAGATCGGCCTCATCGTTGCAGTCTGCTTCAGGCAGCGCTATAGTTTAATTGTTCGAGAAAATCGAACTTTCGACCTCTCTTCATCTATTATCCCTAATAAACGGAGGGTTTTACGATGTCCACCGTTGCCGAAACGACCCAAGCAAACTTTGAAGCCGACGTTCTTCAGAGCGATCAGCCCGTACTCGTTGATTTCTGGGCTCCGTGGTGTGGCCCCTGCCGGCTTGTCTCCGGCGTCGTCGATGAAATTGCCCAAGACTATGTGTGTCGCGCCAAAGTCGTCAAAATCAATGTGGATGACCATGCTGCGATCGCCTCTCAGTACAGTGTTCGCAGCATTCCAACCTTGATTGTGTTCAAGAATGGGCAAGAAATGGAACGGGTCACTGGGGCTGTGCCCAAAACAACCCTGGCTCAAGCCCTTGACTCGCATCTGACCTAGGGCGTGTGGACAATTCATAACGCAACCCTTACTGGGTGGGCATGACCACGCCCGCTTTAGTGAATCAGACTAGGGGCCATAACTCGCTCATATCCGGAAGTCTGACTTTAATTGTCCACAGCCCCTAGTTAAAGAGACTTCTCGTTCTATTGCATGGGGCTAGTGATCGCTAGCCCTGGCTTCAGCTTGTCCACTTCACCTTTGCAAAACAAGATGACTGTTGCTACCTCAACCCAAAGTCTGTTTACCCCCATTCAACTTGGCCCCTATCAATTGCCAAATCGAATGGTGATGGCCCCCCTCACCCGTAACCGAGCTGGAGCAGGGAATGTGCCATTACCGATACATGCCACCTACTACAGTCAGCGGGCCTCGGCTGGGCTGATCATTACTGAGGCGACCCATGTTACCCCTCAAGGCATTGGCTATCCCAATACCCCCGGCATCCATACCTCAGAACATGTGGCGGCATGGCGACGGGTGACCGATGCGGTTCACCAAGCGGGGGGACGTATTTTTGTACAGCTTTGGCACGTGGGGCGAGTGTCTCATCCTTCTTTTCACAATGGGGCTTTACCCGTGGCTCCCAGCGCGATCGCCCCTGCTGGAGAGGCGATGACCTATGAAGGCATGCAGCCGTTTGTCACCCCTCGCGCATTGGAGACAGACGAAATTCCCGCCCTGATTGAACAGTTCCGTCAGGGTGCTAAGAGTGCCCTAGAGGCGGGCTTTGACGGGGTTGAAGTCCATGGAGCCAACGGCTACTTACTGGACCAATTTTTGCGGGATGGCACCAACCATCGCACCGATGCCTACGGCGGCTCAGTTGAGAATCGCGCCCGCTTGCTGTTGGAGGTAACCCAAGCGGTTATCGACGTTTGGAGCAGCGATCGCGTCGGCGTGCGCCTCTCCCCGAGCAGCACCTTCAATGACATGACGGACTCAAACCCGCGTGCCACCTTTGGTTATGCCATTCAAGCCCTGGCCCCGTTGAATCTTGCTTATCTACATTTACTGGAGCCCAGCGAGGCTGATTTGCGCCATGGCGGTACCCTGATCCCCACTCAAGAGTTTCGCCCTCTGTATCCCGGTACGCTGATTGTGAATTGGGACTACGACAAAACCAAAGGCAACGCGGCGATCGCGGCGGGAGCAGCGGATCTGGTGTCCTATGGCAAACTCTTTATCTCGAATCCAGACCTGCCCCGACGCTTCCAAATGGATGCGCCATTAACCGAGCCCGATCCTGCCACCTTTTACGGCGGCGATGAGCGCGGCTACACCGATTACCCCCGTTGGTCGGCTTAGGGCCCGGCGACCAGTCAAAATCCCACGATATGAATGGTTGTGGGATTTTGGGACCGTTGATTTTGCTAGGCTGACACCAGAGTCGCAACGTGTTTAGGAGTCGTGGGTTGGCATGGCAGTCAAGATTCAACAGTTGGTCAGCTGGAAGCAAGCGCAGCGACCCATTGCCGTTCTGACCGCATGGGATCTGACGTCAGGCCACATTGCCGACCAGGGCGGGGCCGATGTGGTTTTGGTCGGGGACTCGCTAGCCATGGTGACCCTGGGCTATGACACCACCCTGCCTCTGACCTTAGAGGAAATGCTGCACCATGCTCGGGCGGTGCGGCGGGGGGTGACCCAAGCCCTGTTGGTGGTGGATTTGCCCTTCATGAGCTATCAAACCAGCCGGGTCGATGCCCTCCGAACAGCGGGCCGGGTGATCAAGGAAACCGGTGCTCAAGCGGTCAAGGTAGAAGGGGGATATGCTGCCATGGCTGAGACCATCGAGGCTCTGGTTCAAGCCGGAATCCCGGTGATGGGCCATGTGGGTTTGACGCCTCAAGCGGTCAACACCCTGGGTGGGTTTCGCCAACAGGGCAAATCCCCCGAATCTGCTGATCGGATTTTGCAAGAGGCGATCGCCATTGACCAAGCCGGGGCCTTTGCGATTGTGCTAGAGCACATTCCCCCAGACCTGGCCAAAACCATTACGGATAAACTGACCATTCCCACCATCGGCATCGGTGCGGGTCCCGACTGCGACGGCCAAGTCTTAGTCACTGCCGATGTGCTGGGCTTATCGGTATGGCAACCGCCCTTTGCGAAGCAATACACTAACCTGCGCGAACAGGGCATCGCTGCAGCCCAACAGTTTTGCGAAGAGGTGCGATCTCGCCAGTTCCCGGTCCCATAAACCAGGTGCCCTCCCAACTCCGGCTGAGTTCAGCGTCCTTCGCCCTCCGCTTTCCCTTTAATTAGGCAACACCTCATCACCCCATTCTTCTGATGCTTCGCTATTGGCGGTCATGATCCGCTGGCGCAGTGCTGTCCAATCAACCTTGCTAGCAGGCCAATCTCCTCGTAATTGACCTTGCTCTAACAGCAGTACGCGATCGCAAAATTGTTCAACCCACTCTAGCTGGTGGTTACTCATCAGCACGGTAAGCCCTTGCTCCCGTACCTGATTGCTAACCTGCTTGAGTAAGTGGGTGGCACCGCCCAGATCTTGAGAAGCAGTGGGTTCGTCAAGCAGCAATACGGTGGGCTCCATCAGTAGTGCCCGAGCGAGCGCCACCCGCTGTCGCTGCCCCCCCGACAGCTCCAATTCCGATCGATGGAGCCACTCCGTCGGAATCTGACAGTGATGGGTCCAATGGCGCACCCGCGGCTCGATTTGCACTGAAGCAAGGCCCTGCAATTGCAAGGGGTAGGCTAAGGCCGCCGCCACCGTCATGCCTAATAAACGCGACTCCTGAGCCATCAGCACCACTTGCCGCCTCAGTTGGGTGACTGGCAACGCCTCTAAGGGGGCTCCATTCAGAAAGCCCTGCCCTGAGTTAGGAGACTGCAACCGATTCAACAGGCGAAACAAACTGGTTTTGCCCGCACCGGATGGACCCACCACCCCGACAAATTCTCCAGGGCGAATGTCTACAGACAAGTGACCTAAGCGGGTGTTGCCGAATGCTACCGCCAGGCTGACCTCTGCTAACCGCAGCATGGCTGTTTCCCTAGCCAAAATGAGTCGCGGTCCAAAGCACCCAGCCATCCACCGCCAACAAAAGCGTGGCGCAAATCAGCAGAATGAAATACATCCAAGGCTGTGCCAGGGGTTTCACATCCCGCATATCGATATCAGTATGGACCTGGATATACCGGGTTAACTGGGCAAACCCGCTCACCCGCATCGGTAATAAATAGTCCTGCTGATCGTCCCCAACAAAGTAATAGCCGCGCCCCCCCTGGCCCGTCGAACGGGGTTTCAGGGCCGTCACCCGCTGCCATGGCAAGGTCCAGCCCCGTCTCAGGAGCCAATTAATCCAAACTGGGTACCCCACTTGAATGCCGTCAGCATCCACCTGTACCCGTTCACTTAATCCCCCATAGAGGCCAATGCCTCCTAAGGTGATCCCCACCCATAAGAAAGTACTGGGCACAGGGGCCACCGTTGCGTCTGCCAAAAATGGCAAGGGCAGGGTTAAGGCAACGTATAGGGTCAATAGGGTAATGCGGATTAGGGGCGCGATCGCAAAGGTTTGGGGAGCAGATAAAGTTTCTGCTGAAGTGATTTGGGGATCAACCATGGGGTAAATACTTTTGCACCACTTGCCAGCCCGTTAATGTCACCAGGGCAAAACCGATCCCCAGGCTACCATTTACCCCCCAATGCAGCGGACGGGCCCAGGGGCGACGGGGGTGAATCTGGCTCCCACTCCAGGCAGAGACGCCGACTAAAGTCACTACAATAATTCCTGCCAATAGGTGGATAGAGTGACCCAAGCTTCCGTACTCACCTAACGTGCCAACAATGCCAATGGCCAAGAGCAAAAGCACTAAACTCACCAAGCAAGTGCCCAGCCCAATATGGAGCCATCTAACCCAACGGGGTTGGGGCTGCTTACCCAATCGCCGCGACAAAAGCCAGCCCCCGCTCAGCCCAAGACAAAAATAGGCCGACAGGGAAAGCCCCATCGACCAAGCGGCAATGCGCCATAACCATATGAAAGAGGGTAAATCCATCAGGGCAGTACAAACACCTGACTCCAGATTAACCGACTAGCCCCCACCTAATTACCCCCCAGAAACCCCAGCAACAGCTTCCAAAGGCGCTTTTAAATCAGCATCAGAGGATGAAAGAGAGGCCGTCTCATCCGCATTCAAGGCGAGGCGATGGCAGGGAATGGTATCCGATAAGATTGAGCTGGCCATCATACCTGTATGGATCTCGAGTTGAGCTTCGCCCAAGGCCTCAAAAATCAACCTCTGCCCTGGAAAGACAACCCGCTCAAAGTACCAGTTGGGTACGTTCGTAATGCGCGCCACCTGAATTTTGCTTGTGGCGTTGACGTAACAGCAAAGTACGTGGTCTGGCTTGCCAGTGGGAAGAGAATCGAGGATTTGAGACATGGGTTTTATGAGGGCGAGTCACGACTGAACTACCTCTAAAAACTTAACACCAGGCGATCCCGGTTGGTTGTAAGCACGACTACCAACCCTGCACATCTCCACATGGAACTCTACATTGCGAAATGATTCGCAACTTATTCGATACGATATCTCCTGATTACAATCTCCTCAAAATCACGCTTGACACAGTGAGAAAGACATAAATTGCTCAGACCATTACAGCGTTATTACCCTTGTTCGCCCACCTCTCAATAATTAAGAAAGTCTTAATCCTGTCACGAACTATACCATGACGTGATTTCAATGACTCGACATTAGCCTGCAGCTATTTTCAACAGGGGCCTGGTTCCTTCGGGTATAAACAATAGAAATCTCAAATGGTTTCCATAGATGTGTTTTCTTTGATCAACGTGTCGAAATAGGCGCGATCGCTAGGGCAGGCTTCAGGGTTTGCGGCAAAGTCATGGCTGCAGCCGGGATTACAGAAGCCCACAGTATGGCCTCTGTACTGCGTGAGGGAATCCGCCTGGACAGGTTCACCGGAGCGGGGGCAAAACTTGTTGATCGACTGTTGAGGCATGGTTTAAAAGGACTAACGGCAGAATGTGATTAAGGTACCAGAGTCGCAATGGATGAAACGCCCGTAGCAGGGGTGGACGAGGTCGGCCGTGGGGCTTTGTTTGGCCCGGTGGTGGCCGCTGCCGTTATTCTGCAGTCCTCAGAAGCTGATCATCTGAAGGCCCTGGGGGTAAAGGACAGTAAGCAGCTCAGCCTACGCCAGCGGGAAGCTTTGGAAGCCCAGATTCGAGCTGTCGCTACAAGTTGTGCGGTAGGGATGGCCAGCGTGCATGAAATCGATCGCATCAATATTTTGCAGGCGGCGCTGCTGGCAATGGGGCGGGCAGTGGAACGGTTGGAGCCACAACCAACGCTCTGCCTAGTGGATGGAAATCAGCCCATTCCTGGGTTGGAAATTGAGCAACGGACGGTGGTAAAGGGGGACCAAACGGAGTTGGCAATTGCGGCGGCGAGTATTGTGGCAAAGGTCTGGCGAGATCGCTTGATTATTCGCTTGGCGGAGCGTTACCCAGGCTATGACTTAGCTTCAAACAAGGGCTATGGCAGTAAGAAGCATCGCAGTGCGATCTTGCAACTGGGACCGACGCGTCAACACCGCCGGTCGTTTAAAGGCTGTCAACTGTCCCTACCTTTAGACGGTTAAATCACCAATTGATTAACGCTTAGTTGGGGTTCGAAGATATGACGACGGACTTCACCGGCCAGATCTTCCCCGTAATCTCTACTAATAAAGTGGCTCGCAGTCTTCCTGAACGAACTGGCGACTGCTATGTGCCCCTGTCTGAGATAGCGTTGGTACGCCCCTAAGCCTTGGTAATTGGCGTAAATCTTTTCTCCTCAAGCCACCATGCAAATCACCCTCAGCCAACAGCAGAGTCAAGTGCTTGAATCCCTGACACAAATTGGATATGGAAGACGCCATCGATATTGCGCTGTTGCTGTTGGCCGATAAGGTAACCCAGAAGGATGCTTCTGAAGAGGCTCCAGACTATCTCGCATGGGTCGAACAGACTCGCCTCAAGATTGAAGCCGGATTGCAGGCGGCGGAACAAGGAGAGGTCTTAGATGCAGATGTCGTATTGGCTCGCCTACGCAGCAAAGTTGATGCAGCCAAAGCCGCCTAAGTAATGTCAATACGGGATAAGCAAACTGCTAAGCTCCTCGTCCGGGTTTTCCCTCCCCGGGAGGCTATGGGTGGCTTTCCGGTGGATAGCCCAACAGTCGACCCACCCCGGCCTGTGGCCACCCCTCCCAAGAGGGGATTTTCTAGAATGATGACCTGCGCAATAGGACTCAGATTCGCTCCAACACCCGAATCCCTAATAGCGATAACCCCAACTTCAACGTCCGCGCCGTCAAATCACACAACATCAATCGCGACGTCCGCTCCGGTTCCTCCGCCTGCAACACCGAGCAGCGGTCATAAAACTGGTTAAACACCTGACTCAGCTCAAATAGATACTGACAAAGCCGGTTCGGGTAGAGATCCTGCGCTACCTCCGCCAATACCTCATCCAACTGCAAAATGTGCTTTGCCAACGTAAACTCACTCTCATCCCCCAGGTGAATCGCCGCATTCTCACCCAGCGCAGTAAAATCAATCCCCCCCTTGCGGCTAATGCCCTGCACCCGCACATAGGCATAGAGCAGATAGGGGGCCGTGTTGCCCTGCAGGGCCAGCATCTTGTCGTAGCTAAAGATGTAGTTGCTGGTGCGGTTTTGGCTCAGGTCCGCATACTTGACCGCGCCAATGCCCACCGTCTCCGCCACATGCTGAATAAAGTCCTCGGTTTCTTGGCGTTCTTCCGCCGCAATCCGAGTTTCTAAATCTGCGCGAGCCCGCTTCACCGCTTCATCCAGCAGATCTTTTAGCCGCACCGTCTCCCCAGAGCGGGTTTTGAACTTCTTGCCATCCTCCCCCTGCACCAAGCCAAAGGGCACATGGGTGAATTCGCTCTGCTCCGGAATCCAACCCGCCTTCGTCGCCACCTGAAACACCTGGGCAAAGTGATTGGCCTGTCCGGCATCCACCACATACAGCACCCGCTCCGCCCCATCCTGTTGGGTGCGATAGCGGATGGCCGCTAAGTCCGTGGTGGCGTAGTTAAAGCCGCCGTTCGATTTTTGAATGATTAATGGCTGGGGGTCGCCCTCCTTGTTGGTAAAGCCATCCAGAAAGACACACTGCGCCCCTTGGTCCTCCACCAGCAGCCCTTGGGTTTTGAGATCCTTCGCGACATCTTCCAGCAGCGGGTTGTAGAACGACTCTCCCCGTTCCTGCAGGTCGATGTCGAGGCGATCGTAGATTTTTTGAAAGGCGCGGCGGGACTGTTCGCAGAGGATCTGCCAAGCCTTGCGGGCGTCGTCATCGCCAGACTGTAGGGCCACCACCGCATCGCGGGACTGCCCCTTAAAGTCTTCGTCCTCATCAAACCGCTTTTTCGCCTGCTTATAAAAGGCAACCAGATCGCCGATATCCACCGCCTCGGCAGCGGCCAACGCCTCAGGGCAGACCATCTGCAAATGGGTGATCAACATGCCGAACTGGGTGCCCCAGTCCCCCACATGGTTGAGCCGCAGCACGTCATGGCCCATAAATTCCAGCACCCGCGCGATGGAGTCGCCAATGATGGTGGAGCGCAGGTGGCCCACATGCATTTCCTTGGCGATGTTGGGGCTAGAGAAATCGACAATCACCTTTTGGGGCTGCTTGACGGTGTTGACTCCGAGGCGATCGCTCCCATGCAGCATCTGCAACTGCTGCTCGACATAGTCGGTCTTCAGCCGCAGGTTAATAAACCCCGGCCCCGCAATTTCAGGGGGTTCACAGAGGTCGTCTACCTGTAAGTTCGCGACGATTTGCTCGGCGATCTCCCTGGGCTTATTTTTCAACCGCTTTGCCAACCCCATCGCCCCATTGGCTTGGAAGTCTCCGAACTTGGGGTTGCTGGTGGGCACCAACACTGGGTCGGCATCGGCCAAATCCGGTCCAAACGCCGCCACCAGGGCTTGTTCACATCGGGTTCTGAGGGTGGCGATCGCGGCTAGCATGGAGCATTCCTCCCCCGTCCTGGGGGTCAATATACCTTTTGTGATGACTGCCCCCCACAACGACGCGCCCCATACCCTGTTATCAGCAGGAGCGGTCGCGGCAATGCCTGAGCAGGTGTTTGTACATCCCCTCAATCCTAGAGCAATCCGCCACACCAAATCCCTGGGGGACGCGGTGGGCTGCATTCACCTGGGTATCCATCTAGTCCGCTTAGCTCCGGGGGATGAGTCCACCCAATACCACAGCCACCATGCCGAAGAGGAGTTCATCTATATCCTCTCTGGGCGCGGCTTAGCTGAAATTGGGGATGACACCGTCGAGGTCAAATCCGGTGACTTTATGGGCTTTGCTCCAAATAGCCTGGCCCATGCCATGAGCAACCCCTTTGACGAGGACCTGGTGTACCTGATGGGCGGCACCCGCCTAGACTACGACATTTGCGATTACCCCAAGGTCAATCAGCGCCTCTATCGGGTCGGCGAGCACCGCAAATGGGTGGATTGGAACCCGTCGGATTGACCACTATTTCTGGAAGGGATCGTATTCCGCCAAGAGCCGCTCCAGCTTGGCCTCGTCCACCCGGTTGATCAGGCGTTTTGACTCCTCCACATCGCGGATGGTTTTCGACAGATTAATGGTGGCGCTGACGGTCGAAAGTAAACCCATGCCAAAGTAGCCCTTAACCCAGGTTTCGACCGGCAAATAAAGCACCCCAGCCGACATCGCAAATACCGACAGCAAAAAAGCAAGCCAGGTGTGAGCGATCCAAGCCTGGGAATGGGGGGCGGCTGCACCATTTGAAATCAAGTTTTTGCTGGCCATGGTTGTGGTCTCCACTGTTGTTCAACGGTTGAGGCCATCCTAGGCAAGGGGTTGAGGAAGCCTCAATGAGCACTAACAAGCCATGGGAGAGGCTCGAAGCCCGGTGTATTACCCTGAAGCGGGGTGAAGTAGAATTGATGCAGCCCTTGAGTGAGTCGCCATGGACGCGGAGCAACTGGCCCGGTGGTTTCCAGAACCCCAGCAGCAGGCGATGGTGGCGCGCCTCACCCAGCGACTGGGCATGACCCGAGTGCGGGCAGAGTGCTTTGTGCGGCTGTGGGTTTTTGCCGCCGCCGCCCAACCAGGGCTGAAGCCCCCTTTGACTCAGCTGCCGGTGCCGCCGGGACCGGTGATTTGCACCCACGGCAATGCGGCTGAGTTGTTCTATAGCGATAAAGACCAGGGCAGCGATCGCGCTGCGGGCATGATGCTCGATAAGCTGGCGGCCCTGGGGTTGATTACTAAAGTCTTTGATGGCAATACCACCACGATCACCATCAACCCCCTACCGGCACAGCTAGATGCCACTCAATCTGCGCCCGCTCCATTAATTGCCGATGACTTTAACCCCCGCTGTGACACCATTCCCATCGCCAATCTATTGGCCAACAACTACAACTGGATGAACCACAGCACCGATGCAGTGCCCCATCGGATTGCCCGATTGCT
The DNA here is from genome assembly GCA_050043365.1 of Leptolyngbyaceae cyanobacterium. Classification (GTDB taxonomy): domain Bacteria; phylum Cyanobacteriota; class Cyanobacteriia; order Phormidesmidales; family Phormidesmidaceae; genus PCC-6406. Next base: position 5,531 of record JBHJIP010000226.1, on the reverse strand, counting down.
AAGGCAGTGGGCTCGGCAATATCCGGTGGGGATGCGGGTGCTGCGCCAGCCGGAGAGTCAGCATCCCCTCGGGTTTTATCTGCTGTACCCCACCGCGCCCGAATCGGAGGCGGTATTTTTTCAGGCCCCGAGCAAAGGTCTGCACCTCAGCACCTTGAGTGAAACCGATCCGGTGCAGATGGCCACCCCAGGGGACCCAGATTGCGTGGCGATTTTTGTGCGCAGTTGGATGATTGAGCCGCAATATCGGGCTGATTATCAGGTGCCGTTTTTGCAAGATTGCCAACGAACGATCCGGCGGATGATGGTGGATTTTCCGGGACTCTGCGATCTTCATACCCTATTGATCCATCCCCGCTATGAGCAGTTGGCGACGGCATTGGGGTTTCAAAAAACCAGCAAAGATAAGGGGCTGCCGGTGTACTGGGCCTACCAAGCGATTGATCGATTCTTAGGATTCGATCAGGCTCAGCTACAGCGCTTGGTCGCGCCGTTGCGTTCAGACTGACCGCTACCCCTCGTCACCCTCGATCTGTGGCTTACACAAGCAAGCTGCAATCAAGGTGGGAGTGCCGCCAATTAGGCCCCACATCAACCATTTATCTAAATTGCGCCCTTTGCCATGGGCGACTTTGGCCGCCAACAGACCGACGAGGCAGTGCAGCAATGCCAGGGTAACCATCAGCGCTAGTCGGCCCGCACCGGAAAGAGAGCCCAACTGTGTGATCAAATCCATTCGCTACTCCTGAGGTCAACATCGGTTTGTTAGACCATAATCGAAAGCGATCGCCCGTTACCCCCTGATGCCATGCGTAATCCTTTCTGGCAACTCAAGACCATTCCTTGGCTGATCCTGCTGCAATGTGCTGGGCTCACCATTGCGATCGCCACATTACTCGACATCTTGCTGCTGCTGTTGCTGGTTCAACTGGCCCAAATCTGGCCCGCCAGCGGCGGCGTTATTGCCGGTGGGGCCTTTACCGCCCTATTGCTGACCTTGCTGATTGCAGGGGGCATTGGCGCCTTAGCGGTCATCTTGATGGAAAAAGTGTTTCGTTCAGTCTTTTTAAATCGAGGCACCCTCTGGGCGCTGGTGGTTTGTCTGGCCTTAGTGCTCTGGATTAAAGGCTTTTTCCCCATCCCGACTGCCTTTGTCAGTCTGAGCCAGTTGCAGTTTGTGGGCATGATGCTGGGGCTCTTCTCAAAGGGGCGATCTTACTGGCGTTGAAGCCCCATCGCGATGCCGAAAGTCCTGGGGCTGTAGGGCGCGGGCTATCCTGAACGGTGGGGTGCTGTACTGAATAGGGAATCTATAACTTAGCGGTTCGAATCAGTCCCGCTATGGCTGGGAGTCGAAAGCAATCGTCAGTCTGCAAAGGCCCAGGTCTTAATCCACCGGCTTTTGAAGCGCGGCTGCTTTACCGCCTAGGTTGGGATCCCGCCAATCATGCCGTTTGCCTGACGCCAACCAACTATGTCCCCTGCCCCCATCACCATGGTCTTCACCGATTTGGTGGCATCGACTGAGGTTAAAAATCACCTGCCCGGCAGCGACATCACGGCCCGCAATCAGCATTATTTAACCCACATTTTGAATCCCCATCGGGAGCGGGTGGAAAAAACGCTGCCGTTCTATGGGGGCCGGGTGATTAAGACCGAGGGGGACGGCTACTTTTTGGTCTTTGACGACGCCATTATGGCGGTCAAATGGGCGGTTGCCCTGCAGGTCAAGCATGTGCAGCACCCGATTACGACACCTCTGGGGCCGCTGCAGATCAAAATTGCGATCCACACCGGTAGCCCCTTAGAAGACGGAAATGACTACATTGGCCAAGAGGTGGACTTTGCGGCGCGGCTGATCGGCTTAGGGGAGGGCGAGCGCACCCTGCTCTCAGAAATGACTGCCATCCTGGTGCGTAATGCCCAACTCAAAGGGTTTGAGCTGTATTTCCAAGGGGAATACAGCCTGCGGGGACTGGGAACCGTGCCGGTCTATGAGTTGGTCTATTGCCAAGGCAGTTTTCAGGTGCCACAGCGCGGGCCGATCGGCTATGAGCGGGCGCGTCAGGCCATGGCCCGTCGCCGTCGCCAGTGGGTTTACGGCATTCTCAGCGTTCTACTGGCAACCCTGCTGGTAATCGGAGCACAGCTCCTGGGGCTGCTGCAACCGCTTGAGTTAAAAGCGCTGGACGTGTTGATGCGACTCCGCCCGCCGGAAGCGGTGGATTCTCGCATCTTGGTGGTGCGCATCACCGAGGCTGATTTTCAAGCGTTGGAAGAATATCCCCTCAGCGACAGCACCGTACTGCGATTGATTGAAACCCTTGATCAGGCCGATCCCCATCTGATTGGCCTGGATCTCTATCGGGATATCCCCCAGGGAGAGGGGCACAGTGCCCTAATAGATTATTGGCAACGGCGTCCTGGGTTCTACGGCGTTTGTAAAGTGAGTAGCTTAGAGGATGTGGGGGTGAAAGCGCCGGAAAACGCACCCCCCGAACAAATCGGGTTTGCGGATGTGGTGGTCGACAACGACCAAGTGCTGCGCCGCCAACTGCTGGTGCAGACCCCGCCCCCGGCGTCACCCTGCACCGCGCCTTACAGCCTCAGCGCCCTAATGGCCATGCATTATTTGGCTGATTTAGGGCAAACGGTTGAATTCACAGAAACAGACGATTTAGTCTTGGGCGGACGGCAAGTGCCTCGCCTCACCGCCCATAGCGGCGGCTATCAGCGTTTTGATGCCACCGGCTATCAGATGCTGCTCAATTACCGCTTGCCGGTGGAGGCCATTCCCCAAGTGACGGCCCAAGCGGTGTTAACGGGGGAAGTGCATCCAGGAGATATTCGAGACCGTATCGTCATTATTGGCGTCGATCAGGAAGGAACCGATCGCCACTTCACCCCCGATAGCCTTGCCCAACGGGTCGATCAGAGTGTGGCTGGGGTAATGGTGCAAGCTCAAATGGTCAGCAATTTAATTAGCGGTGTGCTTGACGGTCGCCCTTGGATTCGTCCCCTATCCTTCTGGCCTAGCGCCCTCTGGATCGGGTTTTGGACGGGGGCTAGCCTCCTACTCATGGGGGTATGGCGGGGACGCGATGGTCAAAGACCGGTCCCAAAGGACCATCGCCGCCTTTGGGTACCCAAGCTTTTAGGAATGGGTCTACTCCTATGCGGAAGCAGCCTGGTTTTATTGGTATTTGGACTATGGGTACCAATGGTGCCCGCCGCGATCGCTACAATGCTAGCGAGTGTCGGAATGTTAACGTTGCCGTCTCTAGACCCGTGGAATGATGAGTCTCCTTGAGCATTGGACAACCCCATCACGGTTACGACGCGTTACAACAACGGTTGGGTCTCGTTTGGCATTAGCAGCATTGCCCGTTGTGGTGGCCCCTTGGGGGCACTGGGCGATTGCTGCCCCTCAATCCATTGCCATCCACCCACCGACATTGACCCTGGCTCAGACCTTAGAAGCGTTCCCAGAGATTTCCTTTCGTCCCCCCACGCCACCGGATGTCGGTAGCCCCCGAGAGCGACGGGGGGCCGCCAGTCGAGGCAGCACAGACCCTGGAGAAGGCTGCCCGGTCCGGCTTGATGAAGACGGTAAATTTCTCCCCAAGCTCACGGCACTGGTCCCAGCCTATGACCTAGAAGACAAATCACTCATCGAGGACGCCCCGCCGCCAGATTTTCTAGACGGTGCCCACGCCCTCTATGGCAGTACCGTAGAGCCTTACCCGACGCTCTGGCTTTACTTGCCCTATGACCTCACCCCCAATCGCCCAGGGGAGCTGCGCGCTGAAGTCATAGGCGATGATGGGGTCCCCATTCAACAGACCTTGACGACTTATACCGACGCGCCTGCAGGTATTGTCGGTATTCCTTTGGCGGGCACGGGCCTTGAGCCCTTAGCCGTGGGGGAATGGCAGGATCTGATTTTTGTGCTCCGATGTGATCTCGACGATCCTCCCCAAAACTTAACGGTTGGCTTTACGGTGCAGCGCGTTGCCCCCCTTGAAACGCAGCCAGCACCAACTGCGTTGGGCGACGACGCTACTACAGCATCACTCGATGTTACACCTCTGGACGCGGTAGCCAGCACCGCCCTGCGGGAAAATGCCCTTGCCCTTGCGGAAGCAGGGGTGTGGTACGACCTGCTCACAACTTTGGCAACATTGCGTCGGCAAAATCCTGATGATCTGGACCTCGCAGACAACTGGAGTCATCTTTTGACGTCTGTGGGTCTGGCGGATGTCACTGATCAAGCCCTATCTGATTGCTGTGCTGCACCGACCAATGCTGCTGACGAGACTTCATCGCAGTAGCTCATGGTTTTTCACCAGCTGACTGCCTATTCCGTACCCCTGGTGTCCATAATTAACTCCCACCAAGGACCAAAGAGATCGTAGAGCTGACTATAGGTCTCGAAGAGGCGATCGCCCTGCACCACAATCTCAGGGCTAGGGTAGACCCGCATCACCTCTAGCAAAGACACCTGACCATCATCAGCTGCGGTCTCTAATGCAGCTTTTAGGGCTGTATTGCTGCCTTCCCCGGAAGAAGACTGAATGGTTTCCCCCACACGCTCTAGCATCCAATCTCCAGGGGGGCTATTGAGCATCAAACCCAACACCAACGGGTTCATGTGCACCGAGCCGGTCAGCGCCCCTTGCAGGGTTTCGGGTTCCTGATTGGCCAGAGAGAGCAAGGTCCCCAGCTCTGTAGAGGGCTCACCGGTTTCGGCTAAATCTGACAAATCCTGAATCGGGACATTCAGAGATAGGTCGCCATAGGTTAAAACCACCTGTTCGGCAGCATGGGCAGCCTCTATGCTCAGGCCCAACCCCATGAGGCAACCGAGCCCGGCCAGGCTCCATTTTTGAAGGTTCTGGATCATGATTTTCCCTTTGGCAATCTCCACCAGACAAAAGCAAGTAGCGCAACAGCGACGAGAATCCCCCCGCCCATGAGCCAGGGCTCTACAGCCGATGACGATGAACTGGGGGCAAAAGGTTCCTGGGTAACTGCAGAGTTCGGGGCTTCTGGAGCGGATGGGGTCGGCTGGGCGGCAGGTTCAGCAGTCCCGGCCACCGTCACATCAAAACGCAGCTCAAATGGTTGAAAGTCTGTAGCTGTCTCTGGAGCTGGCTGACCGGCCAAGACCAGTTCATAGGCCCCCACGGTCGGAAAGGTCAGGGTCGCCCCCGGAATATTTTCGTACCCCTCTGCGGTGGTGGGATACAGGGCTGGGGTGGCCACAGCAGCCCCAGCCTGGTCGTATACCGTCAGGGCACAATCGCAGTTTTCTAAGGGGATTATTGCGCCGCCCGCCGCCGTTAGGGCAAACCAAGCCTCGGTCGGGGCTCCGGCTTGGGGAATGTCGTTGGGCTCAATATGGAGGGTGGCCCCCACGTCAGCGGCCACTTCGACTTGATGGCCCCAGGCGGGTCGGCCTAAGAAGCTGACAAAAACTAAATTATCGAGGGGCCACATACCATCGCTCCAAACGCAGCCATTGCCAGACC
>JBHJIP010000225.1:0-2786 GCA_050043365.1 Leptolyngbyaceae cyanobacterium | reverse complement strand
GGCAATGTTGCAGTTGGCTAATGCTCTCTTTGAGCAAGGCCAATCGGTTGAGCAAGTCGTGGAGGTGATGATGCCTATCTGAAATACACAACTCAACTCCTTATTTATTTTCCTCTCACTGAAGTTTGCCAAGTCGTGTATAGAGCCAGTTCGGCCTGATAGGGCGATCGCACCAATGCCAAGAGATGCTGTCCCATGTAGTGGAACTGCATATTTACGAACCCCAATACCCTGGGATCAATTGCCGTGAATTTAGCCCGCATTACGCCTATCTGTTCAGCCATCTGTAGGGCCAAGCAATCGACAGGTAGCCCTTCTGCATAGCTTTCTAAAGCCTTGCTGTAGAGATCGCAAGTGGCACAGGTGATCGCCACTGGATCGGCCAGACGGCCATACATTTGACGGCGAACCAACTGCCTAGCCAAAAGCATTTCGGGGCGATTCCAGACCTCAGTACTGACGGCATGAAGGTGATCTTTTAGCGTTTTAGCAATAGGCTGGCGGACATCTATAGTGGCCCCCTGGGACGACTGGATATATCGCTTAGCCCACAACCTTAAAAAGTCTTGAAAGACTTGGCTTGAATGAGGTTCAGATAGATTTTGATCGGCAAATATCCCTGACAGTTTCATGATCTTATTGGCCTATCTACGTTAGTCAGAAATACTGATTAACGCTGATTTAGAGTTTTTAAAAGCACTTGTCTAACCGAGATTTAAATTAGCTTGATTATCGGGGATTGCCCTTACACAACTCTGAATCTGTTTACGTTTCTTGGTTTTGATTTACGTTTCTTGGTTTGACCTGATTTGATACTCAGGTTTTTGTAACGTCTTCACCAAAAATCAGCGACGCTATAGCCGAGTTCATCCAGCAATTGACGCAGCATCGGCATACTCAGGCCAATCACGTTGGTATGACAGCCCTCTAGTTTTTCGATAAAAAGGCTCCCTTTGCCATCGATCGCAAAAGCGCCTGCACAGCGTAGCGGCTCTCCCGAGGCGACATAGGCTTCGATCTGAGCCTGGGTCGGTGAGGCAAAAAAGACCTTGGTGATCTGGCAGCGACCCATCTGCCGATTGTGAACCGTGTCGATCAAAGTGTGACCCGTATAGAGTTCGCCGATTTGGCCGCGCATTTGCTGCCAGCGGGCGATCGCCGCCGCCGGGGTCTCAGGTTTGCCATAGATCTGCCCATTCAGGGCCAGCACCGAATCGCAGCCCAACACCAAGGACTCGGCAAACTGAGGCGCAACCGACTCGGCCTTGTGGGTCGCTAAAGCCTGTACCAGGGCCGCTGGGTCGGTGAGTTGAATTTGGTCTTCGTCAAAATTGCTAGGGCAAACAAACGGCTGGATGCCCGCCGCAACCAATAACTTACGCCGGGCTGGAGATGCAGAGGCTAAGACAAATTGCAGCACCATGGGCGGCTTAGATGAGAGTTCTAGGGAGTTCGTGTTCTATTTGGATGTCCTCATGAACAGAGTGGAATGCCCTAGTAAACGGAGAACGAGGCCACTGACTGCTTCATCAAATTTTTCACATCGTCCCAGCGATCGCCCCGAGTGGAGGCATTAAAGGTGAACAGCTCTCCGCGCCGCACGGCCACACTGGCAAAATTATGACGAATGCCGGAGGGCAAATCGGCCATGTACTCCAGGATGTAGTAATTCTGGTCTTCTTTGGTAATCGCCTGAGCGCTCAGTAGCTCGACATTCGTATCATCACCAGCCATGGAGGTGATACTTTTCGACAGCTTGTAGCCCACCTCTGTGGGGGTGCCCAGATCCTCTAAAGTCTGTTCTTCAGGCACATCGCTGATCACGACGCTAACGTTCTCGGTTTCGTTGATGATGTCGTGAAAGACCACGTCAGCGCCTCCAGAAACCTTTACTTCTGTCCAACCGGTGGGATATAGAAACTGGTAGCCCACATAGCTATTGCTATAAGACTGCAGGCCAGTACCACCCCCGACACAGCCTTGTAGGGCAATCGCCATGGCAACACAGCAGAATAGGGCAGCAAGTCTTCTCAGCATGAATATTTTGTAGTAGGCGATCTCGATCCATCTCATTTTCCCATTTCATGGGTGGGATTTAAACCAGAATTAGGGCAATCAGGCGGGCTTTTCAAAAAACAGCAGATGTTGCTGGGGTAAAGACTCATCGGCGCGGAGCCAACGCAGCCCCACCGCCTTCATTTCCCGTTTGACCTGGGCCACGCTCATTTTGTGCAGCCGCTTAATTAAAATCAGCGGGTTCTCGGCCCGATACTCCGCCAGCACCACTTTGCCACCGGGCTTTAAGGCCGCCACGATGCCGGTCATCATTTCGTAGGGGAAGGCAAACTCGTGGTACGCATCTACAAACAAGGCCAGGTCCACCTGTGCTTGGGGCAGATGGGGGTTATCTACGCTCCCTTGAATCAGAGTGACGTTCTCGATCTGCTCCTCCCCTAGTCGCAGTCCCAATAACTCCAGCATTTCGGGCTGAAGGTCTACCGCTAACACCTCACCCTGGGGGACTTGACGGGCGAGGCGCTCGGTCATGTAGCCGCTGCCAGCGCCAATATCGGCCACCACGGCATCTGGGGCCAAATCCAGGGCTGCGATCGCCATTTGTGGGCGTTCTTGCAGTTCCCGGCTGGGTCGCTCTAGCCAATAGGCCCCTTCATGGCCCATGACACCGGCAAATTCACGGCCCATATAAATCTTGCCAATGCCATCGGAGCTGGGGGCACCCTCTAGATAGAGGGGTGAAGGGGGTGGCGTTAGGCCGGCCACCGCGC
>JBHJIP010000224.1:0-18188 GCA_050043365.1 Leptolyngbyaceae cyanobacterium | reverse complement strand
CCCAGTAAAAGTCCACCTAAGGCCTATGCTTCTCAACGAAAACGGCTTGCTTTAGAGCAGCGCATAGAGTTCAACAAGGTGATCAGATTCTCATGGTGAGACTGACTAAGATGCTGAAAAGTTTTCTGCACCACTAAGGTTGTTCAGCTTCAGAACCAGAAGCCCCCTCCTCTGTTAAAATCCTTTGGCCATCTTTCTTCGTCAAACCTGACATTTGCATTGAACGAACAGGACGGACAGTGCCTTCTAAAAGGCCAATTTCTCTTGGCTTCTCTCGACTCGTTAGTATCAAACAACTGCGATGAGCTGATTCTCCTAAACGTCTGAAAAGTTCACTGTAGTCTTCGTACCCATGCCGATACAGTCCTACTTGTTGACCTTCTTGCAAAACAGCCTCAACATTGTCAAAAACTACCAAACAACGATTTCGATTTAGACATTCAATTAGCCGAGAAATTTGGCCGCTCAAGGTCCCTGGTAAATCCTCGTACTGACTCGAAAGAAAGCGAATCAAACCAGGTATAAGCTCTTGGACAGAGGGAGCATTACGAAGCGATTTCCACGCCACATAATCAAATTCGCTTTGAACTTTCTCTCTCAATTTTGCCGCCAAGCTACTTTTGCCGATTCCCCCCATTCCCAACAAACTGACTAGACGGCAGCGATCATGGACAATCCATTTCTCTAGGGTTTTTAGTTCAAGCGTACGCCCATAGAAGATGGAAACATCAACTGCCTCTACCCAATCAATATGGTTTTCTTTAACTGCTCCTTTATCAACTGAGGGGATAGGTTTGTCGTAATCCTGGGCATTCAATTTTACATTGAGTGCTTGAAAAAATCGCTCTAGAGTACGGCGATCTACCCCTTGTTCATGATCTAGAACTTTGGAAACGGTGCTTGCATCCAGCTTGGTGCGATCGCTCAACTCTTCGATCGTCAACTTTTCACCAAAGTTATCCTGCTCTTCCAAGGCCGTAATCGCTGCCTGGAGTTTTTGTCGTCCTGCAGGAGTCAGTACAACACCACGTTTGCGCTTGCGTTGTCTTGAAGTCATGGGCGATTTTCAGGAAAAAATTTGAACGCTAAAAGTTAGGATCCGACTTTTAGGAAGATAAAAAGATTTTTCCGATTTTAAGCCGAATTGATTGGTCATGAAGCTAAACTCCCCACTCCTCGAAAACCAAGCAATTGAGGTGCTGGAAATATTTGTCCAAGAATTAGGTGATAAGTTCGGGGCTAACGACCCGTTTTTCCCTGGTTCAAAGAGGTGAGCAATCACATACTGTCTGTATCAAATCTATGGACCGAGGGGGTTTTGGAGATGAGCCTTACTTTTTTGCCAGAAACTACTGAATGGTTTACTCACCCAAAACTGGGCGAAGTCGAACGAGCTATCACGATATATCAACGGGGACGAGTTCGGTTTATGGCAACTTCCTGGTTTGCTCGACTTTATCAGCCCAATGCTCACATAGAGCTCTTACCAGGTACTACTGTGAGGATCTTTGGCAGGTAGGGGTTAACTCTAATCATAATGCCACTGGACAGTGGGGACATTCAGCCTCAGATTTTGATTAGAAACATGGATGGGGGGAGGGGTGAACGCGTAAGAGGTAGACGGGTATCGGCTACTAAGTGCCGTGACGGGTTCCTCAACCTGAAACCCACAACCACTCGCTAACGGTGATATCTGACGTCACAAGTGGTGGGTAAATTCCTTATTTTCTAGATTTACCCGCCATAGTCAGAGGTCCTTAGTGGTTCAGAAAGATCTTGAAAGCCCTGGGAAATTTGAGTCTCATATCAGACAAATTTATTGAAGAAAGCATTCTATAAGAATGCTCAAGTTTACAGCTCGGTACTGGCCTCCAAGGGATTGATGCTTAGTTGTAGAGTCTTGTCAGACAAGCCTTACAGGCGGTTGCCAGCCAGAGCACCAACCAGTACTTGATGATGCACTTGCCAGCAATTTAGTCCCCAGGGCTGGCTCAGAGCATTTCCTAAGCAGGTTGAAAAGAGCCGTCTGCCAGCGCGAACCGAATATAGGGGGAGTACAGCTCCGGCTCCAACAAAAACGAGTCATGACCCTTATTCGAATGCACCGTAATATATTTGACCGGCACCTCCGCCGCCTCTAGCGCCCGGACGATCGCAAACTGCTCCTCCGGATAAAAACAAACATCAGAATCAATACTAAAGACCAGATATTGCTGATGCTGACAATCCTGAAAAATCTTCGGTGTCACCGCCTCCAAACTATAGTTCCGCCAGACATCCATAATCCGTAGATAGCTGTTGGCATCAAAACGCTCGGCAAACTTTTTGCCCTGATAAAACATGTAAGACTCAATCGGCGTAGACAGTTCATACTGCTGACCCGCCATGTCTTGATGCAGCACCTCCTGCTTAGCCCGCTTCTCTAACACCTCAAGAGACACAAACGTTTTGTGGGAGATCATTCTGGCCAGGATGATGCCTGATTTCGGATAACGGCCATCATAGTAATCGCCGTTATTAAAGTCAGGATCATTGCAAATGGCCACAATTTGCTCAAAGTTCTGAACCCGTTGGATTACCGTGGTTTCAAACCCCGACGCTAGGGGAATCACCCGCTTCACCCGGTCTGGAAACCGCGCCGCCAACAGGATCGCCAACATCCCCCCCAGGGATCCCCCCACCGCCGCATGTAAACAATGGATGCCCAGGTGCTCTAGCAGGCACAACTGACTGCGGACAATATCTTCCGCACTAATTTTGGGGAAACGACTGCCATAGGATTTTCCCGTTTTGGGGTTGAGCGATCGCGGCCCCGTAGACCCGTAGCAGCTCCCCAGATAATTAATGCAAATCACAAAATAGAGATCGGTATCCAGCGCTTTACCGGGTCCGATAAAGTCATCCCACCACCCCGTCACACACTCGTCTGTCCAAAGCGGCTCCACCCCCGGCACCGTCAGGTTAACCCCCGCCGCATGTTGACTGCCGGTCAACGCATGGAAGACCAAAATGGCATTACTGCGCTCAGCATTGAGGGTGCCATAGGTCTCGTAGGCCAGCGTCACGATATCGAGCACCTCACCCGACTCTAAATCGAAGGGTTGGTTGAGGTGAAAGAACTGGGTTGTAACAGAACCAATGGGCATGGGGCGATTAAGACTTATCCAACAGCATTAAGGGATTGAAGAACCTGGCTACGGTTTAGACACATCCGGGCCATGGCTTACTTGAGGTGCACTAGCCCCCCCTCCGCCTCCTAATTCTGATACTGCTGGCGAAATATTTTGCAATATTGCAACCGGGTTGAAAGCCCCCTAAATCCCCCAATTCTGGGGGACTTCCGGCCTCTGGCTCCCCCAGAATTGGGGGTTGGGGGGCCTCGGTAACCGCAATGTCATCATCAATGTTTCTAAATGTTGATTTCGCCATTGGTATCAATTCTGGGGGAAACTTCAGATTCGGTGAATTGCGCGATCTGTTGAAGCACTTGCGGCAGTTCCCTCATCACTGCCTGGTTCGTAAACCGCAGCACACGATATCCAAATTGCTGTAAGTGCTCAGTGCGAGCCCTGTCGTAATCTGCCTGCTGAGTATGGCTATCTCCATCGACTTCGATGACCAATTTGTAAGCAGGACAATAGAAGTCAACGATGAATCGCCCTATCGGGTGCTGACAGCGAAACTTAATGCCCTTGAGCTGTCGCCCTCTGAGGGCAGACCACAACTTGGCTTCAGCAGAGGTGAGCTGCTGGCGTAATTGACGGGCAGCTTGTTCGATCTCGGGAGTCGTGCCTCGAATTCTGGCCCCATCCTTCATCTAAATGAGCCCCTGAGCTGTGTCGGTTTTAAAGGTGCCTAACAATATTGCTTGAAGTCCTCCAGAATTGGGGGCTTAAAGCCCTTTGGGCATACAAGAAAAGGGGGCAAGATAACTGGCAATACCCATTTCAGAGCTATGGATGGCAGCCTTGTCAGGGAGAGCGGAGGAAATCCGCGATCGCCCCCGCAACCGAACAGATCCCCCCCAGCCTCCCTTGCAATTGACCGTCTTAAACCTGCGCTAGGGCCTGCTTTAAGTCATCGATGATGTCATCAACATCCTCAATGCCAATGGCCAGACGCACCAACTCGGGAGAAATGCCGGAACTAGCCAGGTCCGCCTCGGAGAGCTGGGAGTGGGTGGTGCTGGCCGGATGGATGGCCAGACTCTTGGCATCACCCACATTCGCCAGGTGAGAGAACAGCCCCAGCTTCTCAATAAATGCCTTACCCGCATCGGCACCGCCGGTAATGCCAAAGATCACCATGGCCCCAAAGCCCTTCTTCAGATAGCGCTTGGCCACCTCATGGGCTTTGTCATTTTCCAGACCTGGGTAGCGGACCCACTCCACCTTGGGATGCTGAATCAAAAACTCAGCCACGGCCATGGCATTCTCACAATGGCGCTGCATCCGTAGGTGCAGGGTTTCGATGCCTTGCAAGAACATCCAGGCGTTGTCCGGTGAAATGCAGGCCCCCAGGTTGCGTAAGGGCACCAGGCGCATCCGCAAAATGTAGGCGAGGGGACCCAAAGGACCCAAATCATGGGCGTAGCGCAGCCCGTGATAGCTGGAGTCAGGTTCGCTCATCAGGGGAAACTTGCCCGAGGTCCAGTCAAATTTGCCGGAGTCCACCACAATGCCGCCGATGCCGGTGCCATGGCCCCCCAGCCATTTGGTCAAGGAATGGACCACAATATCGGCCCCGTGCTCTAAGGGGCGGAGCAGGTAAGGGGTGGTAAAGGTGCTGTCTACCACCAAGGGCAGGCCGTGCTCATGGGCAATCGCGGCGATCGCTTCCAAATCAGAGACCTCCAGCCCCGGATTGCTCACCGTCTCACAGAACACCAGCTTGCCGTTCTCGTTAAGGGCCGCGCGGAAGTTTTCTGGATTGCGGGGATCAACAAAGTTCACCTTGATACCCAGGGTCGGCAGGATGTCCTTAAACATCGTGTAGGTGCCGCCGTACAGGGTGTTGGCTGAGACAATCTCGTCACCCGCCTGACAGATATTGATGATGCTGTAAAAAATGGCGCTGGTCCCTGAGGCCAACGCCAGCGCCGCCGCGCCGCCTTCCAACGCTGCCACCCGCTTTTCGAGTACGTCGTGGGTGGGGTTCATTAACCGGGTGTAAATGTTGCCCAGTTCTTTCAGGCCAAACAGATTCGCGGCATGTTCTGTGTCATTGAAAACGTAGGAGCTGGTCCGATAAACGGGGACCGCCCGCGCCAGGGTTGTGGGGTCAGGTTCCTGGCCTGCATGCAGACATTGGGTGCCAAGGCCATGTTGTGCGCTCATCGAGCCGATCTCCTAATTAAGATTTGCTCAGGGATCCTATCTTGATATTTCAGTGACTGGGCAATTCACAAAGGACGACTGATAAAACTTTAAAAATCACTCAGAGAATAAGCGTTTTATCTCCTGCATTTCTGAAAATCCACTCCGCCCGCGAAGGCCCACAGAGAGAAACCCCCTGGTTAACAGAGCGCGATCTTGTCAGACCAGATTCTCCAGGGCATGCCATTCCCCTACTGGGCAAAGCCGTGCTTTTTTTCGTCCACCCACCTTGGGGATATCTAGCTTGGCATCGATGAAGATTAGGTATTCCAGGCTCAGATCATTGAAGGGCTTGGGTTACTAAAAGTTCACAGCAAACATTAAAACTGCATACTTTTGTTTCGGTACATTGCCATCTCTCATGAGTCCATTCGATGCTAGAGGGCCAAAGTTTATCCCCAGATGGCATTTGCAATCTGTTATGCCTTAGCCCTATGCAGTCTCAGCTTTCTATCTTTCCTCGCTACACCTTGGATGACGAAACCCATTGGCTTGTGGGTATTGACCCAGTGCGTCGGTATTGGATCAAGGTCAACAACGCTCCTGCCTTGACGGTGGCTATTCCAGGCTTAGCGGTTTCATCGGGGGGAGATTTTAAGCCTTTCTTCTTAGCGTTTCGGGCTTTGACCATCGGGGATACCCTAGCCCTGCCCACCTTCACTAGCACCCCTTTGAAGATCCGTTGTCTGGCAGATAACCTCTACGCGATCGCCTATCCGATCAACAATGCCCCCACTTGGCATCTATTTGATCGAGAGATGGTCGAGACCTTTTTGCTCTCTGCTCACCCCGACTGGCACTGTGCCCCGCAGGACTTAGAGCTGGGTCGCGATCTGATTTTGCGATCGTGGCAACTGCCCAGTGCGGTTTAAAGCTTCTCAATATTGAGGAAATAGGGTTTCAATCCTTGGACTTTTTGGCGTAGCCAATGCCGCACAGCTTGCAGCATCGACTCTTCCGTTCAGTCTTTGAAGCTGTGGGCGATCGGGCCGAAACTACCATGGCTGACCTAATCTTCTAACCTCACTCTGATAGTGTAGGAATATTTACTCATATGAAGATAGGTAAAGCAGATGGCGGATTTAAAAGCGCTTATTTTCGATGTGGATGGCACGTTGGCTGAGACCGAGCGCGATGGTCAGCGGGTTGCGTTTAATCAAACCTTTAAAGCAGCAGGGCTCGATTGGCACTGGTCGATTCCTCTCTATGGCCAGCTTTTAAGCGTGTCGGGGGGCAAAGAGCGGATGCGCTATTACCTCAAACGGGAACAGCCTCCCTTGCCTGATGGCATCGATATCAATCGCTTGATTCCTGACCTACATCGAACCAAAACCCAGCATTACCGAGCTTTAGTGGAGTCAGGTCAAATTCAGTTGCGGTCCGGCATACGCCGATTGCTTGTGTCGGCACGGGCCAAAGGGATTCGACTGGCGATCGCCACCACCAGTCACCTCGACAATGCCCTCGCCCTTTTAGAAACCACGTTGGGGCCAGACGCGCCCAGTTGGTTTGAGGTGATTGCGGCTGGAGACATCGTGCCTCACAAAAAGCCTGCCCCGGACATTTACCAATATGTGCTGGATAAACTGCAACTCAGTTCCAAGCATTGTCTGGTTTTCGAAGATACCGAGCATGGATTGGTGTCCGCGAATGGCGTCGGGTTGCGAACGGTCATCACCGTGAATGACTACACCCGTCAGCAAAACTTTGCCAATGCGGCCCAAGTACTTGAGCATTTGGGGGAACCTGGCCAGCCGACTCGGGCTCTGGCAGGACCGGCATTGAGCAAGGGCTACTTTAATTTGGCTGCAGCGGAGCGCCTCTTGGAACCCAGCCCAGCCTATCAACCCAAAGTCGCGGCTTAACCCGCAACGCCGCACTTAGACACCACCGTTGCCCCAACCGCTGGTTAAGGGTGCTGGATTGCATCACCGGTGTGGCCCTGCAACCGTTCTGCCGCCGCCAGGATTGCGTCAATCATTTAGGTGCAAATAGGGGCATTCAAGACTGCTTTAACCGTTCAGGAGATCTCTAGGAAAGAAGATACCCCACCGCCTGCGGCACCTCCCGCGCTTCGCGCCGCTGCGCTAGAGCCAAGGGGAGGTTGGGAGGGGTCTGTCTTTCAAGGCGGGTAAAAACAATTCCAGAAGTCCCCTTAGGCTTCGAAAGCTTCATCTTCACGTTTCAGCCGTTTGTAGCCCCCAGCCAGTAATCCCAGAGACAGCAGGCCGAGGCTGGGTTCAGGTACTGGAGCGTGATCGTTATTGTTGAACTCACGTCCCAGGAGTTCAACAGGTTCATGGCGAGGGCACTACTTGGCAGTTCCCGCAACAATGGTGCTGACGATTACGGTGCCGAGAAACGGCTCCATTTTAGTTTCACCAACCGGGATTCCACGCATCCCAGTCTTCATTGGTGATCGCCGTATTCGGGAACTGGGTGGGGTTTCCTGCCTGGTCCAGTTTGAGCCGCAGTTGATCAAGCATCGGTTCTTGGGAGGGCAGATCATCGACCAGTTGGTAGGGCAGCACCCCATGGCGCAGGGCAAAGTCGATGGTGGCCGCGGCCCCCGCCCCCACCGACCATTCAAAGGAATGGACCCGGTAGGCGGCGGCGGCGATGGTGCTAGTGGCGATGCTCTTACCGGCGACCAACAGGTTATCGACCCGTTGGGGAATCAGCGATCGCAGTGGAATCTGGGTGGGATAGGAGGGGCCGTGGGCTTGGCGCACCCCAGGGCGTTCGATATTGCCCGGTTTCTCTGGGGGGCTTTCTAACATGCAGGGGTGGAAATCGATGGTGTAGTTGGCAATTCCCACCGAGTCAGGGTAAATGCGGGCGCGCTGCCGCTGGGGAATCTCGGCGGCTGGCGTATCCTCCAACAGTGCAGTAATTAACCGACTCGCCACCTCTCGCCTCAACAGCAGAAACAGATTCGGCCCTAAATTCGCTTCGTAAAAAGGGTCGCTAAAGTCAATGCGGGTAAAGTCAACCTCGTTGATGGTAAAGCCATCGCCATAGCCGTAGGCCGGTCGGCCAATGATGCGTCGCCCTTCCCGTATGTAGGGGTGTTTTGAGAGCCCGTGGGCGGTACCCATGGGGGAGTCGAAGCCTTGCAAAAATCGGCTATGGGGGAACGGCTCCTTGGCATCATCCCCCAGTTGAGAATCGGTGGTGCCGATCGCCAGCCAGTAGTAGTAGCTGATGGCGTTCTCTTCCCCCCGCTTCAACGTTTCCCGCCGCAGCCCCCCGAGCCAGCCACCGGGCTCTAGCTGCCCCGTTTCGAGCAGTTGCTCCTGGGTATAAATCAAGTTGTCGGCAGCGGTACCAGGGCGGTAGTCATTTCCCCAGGTCCAATTTTGCATGGAGATATCCCCCACCTGGGGACGGGGAGCACCAATAATGCGATCGCTGCGGCGCGGGGTGGCACTCCAGAGACGACGATAGGTAAAGACAAAGTCGTAATAGTCTTGGGGGCTATAGCCGTCGCGGGCTCGCTCGTAGCTAAAGTAAGGTGCGTACTCGGTGTAAAACGCGGGTGGATTGTGGGGTTGGGGTTCCGCCGTGGCCTCCATCGCGAAGGTGTAGGTGAAACCCTGGGTGCAATAGGCGTCGTTACGGGTCACCGGAGAAGAGGGGTTCAGCTGGGAAGCCGGGTCCAGCCCCAGCCGATAGGGCACCCCAGCCATGGCGATCACTTCACCCGTTTCCGTCGCCTCAACCACATACCAATCGGCAGGCCCCGCTGACTCGGTTTCTGCCGGAACAAACTGGATTATTTGCTTCTCTAAGCGTTCTGAGTCGTCATAGTGGTAGGCGTCTTTAATGATTTGGGACAAGGGTTCTGTATTCAACGGCGGCGTCCCCACAGCGGGGCGATGTTGAATGCCCACAACGCTGGTGATTTGAGTCTTGTCTGGGTTGAATTCCAGTTCCTTCGGAACCGTATTCGGAAACCACTT
Organism: Leptolyngbyaceae cyanobacterium; assembly: GCA_050043365.1. Taxonomy (GTDB): domain Bacteria; phylum Cyanobacteriota; class Cyanobacteriia; order Phormidesmidales; family Phormidesmidaceae; genus PCC-6406. The sequence continues at coordinate 8,851 of JBHJIP010000224.1, read as the reverse complement.
CAGCTCACCGTTTCCCTCTTGGGCAGCGTCTTCGAGCATGGTGAACAGCACCTGGTGGGCGTCCTCTGGCATAAAGCAAGCGGCACTGACCCAGCATTTGCCGGGGTTTCTGTCGCCGTCGTAGCGGGCCGCGATGCGATCGCGCAGTTCCACATACCCCGCTGCGAAAAATAGCAGTTGCCGCTGCCTCGGGTATTCATCCAATGCTGAGGTGCCCTGGGAGGAAATCTGCCCGCCCACCCAATCGGTGAGCTCGCTCAGGCAGACCGTATGCCCTGCTTTGAGGCTTTCATAGGCGGCGGCGGTCCCCGCCAGTCCCCCGCCAATGATCAAGATTTCGCAGTCCACCACCTGATCGGGCGCTGGGGCGGCAGGTATATCCGGTTCAGTTTGGGCGGCTGTCTGCGGAACGCCCGCGAGCAGGGCAATTGCCGCACCCAACCCGACCCGCTGGATATGAGAGCGCTGTAGCATCAACCGTTCCTCAACAGACCAATTCTAGGGGGTGCGATCGCACCCTGGCCGACTCTAGCGCAGTCAGTAAGCCACTAACACAGAGTGGTTTCTAGGGCACCTTCAAGATTCAGGGTGAGTTGGTGTAGCGTGGCGTCGTGGTTACGAGACCCACGGTCGCGGTTACATTCGTGGGTCTGCGCTTGACCCACGCTACGTACCCCAATCATTGATATTGACAGACCCCTAAGCGTTATCAGGCCAAAAAGAGATCGATAAACCCGCCACAATCACCACCGCCCCTAATCCCCCGAAAACCATCGGCAGGCCAAAAACAGTTTCAGCCACGCTGGCTAAAACCAGCGGCAAGCTCAGGGCAATATTGACCACATTGTTTTGCAAACCAAACACCTTGCCCCGCATGGTGGCCGGGGTCTGCTCTTGAATCGTGGTCTGCATGGGAATGCCGATCGCGGCAGCGAAGATACCAATGCCACAAATCAATCCTAAAGTGGGCCAAAGCTGGGTGGTTACTAAAGCCATCGCAGCCAGCATCAGCCCCATGCCCAGAGAGCCATACAGGCTCAGCACCTGACGGGAAAAACGCTGGCCAAACTGCCCGACGATCGCAGCCCCTAGGGCCATGCCAACACCGCCAGCCGCCAGCAAAAAGCCGAACTGAGAAGCGGCGATCGCGGGCATCACCTCAGCCAAGCGCACCGCCAATACCGCCAATGCCGCAAACACTGAAAACAGCACTACCAGTTGAATGATGGCGTTTCTAACCTGACCATTCTTGCCCAGATAGGCCAGCCCTTCCTTGATATCTTGCCAAGGATTCTTTTCGGCCTGGGATGGGTCTGCAGGGGATTCTTCAACCCGAATGGCCAGTAGAAGCAGCCCCGCAATGCCGTAGCCCACCCCTACTAAAATCGCCTTACCCCAACCCGCCCCGCCATCGATAGGGGCGAGCAGGCGATCGGCAATTTGGAGCAAAGGTTCGCCCACGGCAAAGCCAATGATCACCGAGGCCATCATTGTCGTGGTGTAGAGCGAGTTAGCTGACAGCAGATGGCGGCTTTCCACCAATAGGGGAATCACAGACTGCTCGGCTGGCGCAAAAAACTGGGTCAGGGTCGAGACCAAAAACGTAATGCCCAGCAGCAACCAAAACCCAGTGGGGAGATGGGCGATCACCCCCAGCCCTTGGCTGAACCAAAGCACCAGCGGCAGGGCAACCACCAGCGCCCCGCGCAGTAGGTTGGTGCTAACCATCACCCCTTGCTTATTCCAGCGGTCTACATAGACCCCAGCCAAGGAACCAAATAGCACCGCCGGGATCGTAAAGGCCACCATAATCGCCGAGACCCAGCCACTGATGGTTTGGCCCGGTGCCTCAAACTGGCTACCGATGATGGCCACCATCAGCACCAAATAAACCTTGTCGGCCAGTTGCGAAAAGACTTGCCCGCTCCACAGCACTAAGAAGTTGCGGTTTTGCAAAACCGGCCAGAATCCAGTCGCGCCTACTTCCTCGGCGCTATCTCCAGAGACAGGCTGATTGGCATCCTGAGTTTGACCCGCTTGGGGGGCTAGGGATTCAGTCAATGGCTCTGAATTATCGGACTCGCGCAACATTAATCAGCAGGGACAGGGAGGGCAAAACAGGTATCAATCAAGCTGGCAGAACGGATGGGGCGATCAAAATGGTGTTGGGCATAGTGCCGCAATAATCGCTCAATCTGTTGCCACAGGGGGCTGGTGCTTTGGGCATCACTGAGTGCGTCCGCCTGGGGCTGGCTGCTAATCAGTTCAGGACTCCCCAATCGTTGCAACAGCACTAGCTCCACGGCAGAAATTAGGGTCGTTTCGCTGCCCAATTGCGCGCCCCTTACAGGGTACCGTCCTGGAGCCGTTCGTGGTCCCCGAATTCGCGATGCTTTGGGGATTTGATCGAGTAAATCGACTTTGACGACGCCCCCAGCCGCAGCGCTAAACCCTACCTGCCAGTGACCCGTCAAATCAGGGGCGATCGCCTCCTGGCTCACGCAACATTGGCGCACCTCGGGGGCCACCCCCGCCAAAGCCAATAGATGGAAAATTCCTTGGCACAGGCTGGCCAATACCCCACCGGCAGGGGCCTGCTCTAGACGGGTTAAATGCTCGACAAATAGGGTGAACAGGGTTTCTTGAGGCTGTCCACTCAGGGCCTGACTCAGCACCAACTCCGCCAAATACTGGCTGGCCGTCAACCGGGTTAAGTCCCCCGCCAATTTCGGAAAGGACTGTACGGTTTCTGCCTGAATCACCTTATCCAGCTTTTTGCCTTGCACCACCAGCAGGTTGTTGATCACAAACTGGCCGCTGCGCCCTCCTAGGCGGGATTTATGTTTGCGGGCACCCGGCGCGATCGCCCGAATCAACCCATGCTCAATGGTCAGGATGGTGAGCAGGCGATCGCTCTCCCCCATGGGCATGCCTTTGAGATTGATTCCAGTGGTTTTATAGGAACGGCTCATGGGGGCTCAGGGCATCTCTCGCTGTTGCTTCACCAGCTCAGGACCGCGAGAGGTGCCGATGCGCGTGGCCCCCGCTTGGACTAGGGTTAAAGCTTGCTCAGCGGTGCGAATGCCGCCAGAGGCTTTGATCCCCACTCGCCCCCTACTGATGTCCTGCAATTGCTGGATGGCGGCCACCGTTGCCCCCCCTTGCCAACCGGTGCTGGTTTTGAGGAAAGCCGCGCCTGCATCCATGCAGACATCAGCCGCCTGTCGGAGTTCGTTGGGATTCAGCAGACTGGTTTCGAGGATGGCCTTCACCACCTGCCCGGTTTCTTCGCAGATGGAGGCAATTTCTCGATGGATGAGGTCAACTTTCCCGGTCTTGAGCCAACCCAGATTGATCACCACATCTAATTCAGTCGCGCCGTTTTCTGCCGCTTCTTGGGCCTCGTAGAGCTTCACAGCTGGAGTAGTGGCTCCAGTGGGAAACCCAATCACGGTACAAATCTGGGGCTTTGCCCCTTGCAAGCACTCCCGCGCCTGACGCACATGGATGGGGCTGACGCAAACGGCGGCAAACCCATAGCGATCGGCCTCTGCACACCAGTGGTCGACTTGCTCTGGGGTGGCCATGGGCGTCAGCAAAGAATGGTCAATCAGAGGGGCGAGATCAACTTCTAGTTGTTGCAGGGCGTTGACGGCCATGGTGATGTCTTGGGTTGGCGCTGTGCCTGGATAGTATCGCAAACCCTCTAGTGCAAGCGACAGGACTTGATTACCTTTCATATCCGAGGCTTCCAGTGGGAACACTTCATGCGATGTCTCTCCCCCAAATTTCAGCGGGGTGCATTGCCATGGCCAGAGTTTGGATAATGTACAAAGCTGAATGAGTTACTGCAGATGTTTTGGAACCGGGTTCGACAGGTTATTTACGCGGCGCTGACGGTGATTGGTTTTATTTGGACCAATTACTATCTGGTGCAGTTTACAGTCGCGACCAAAGGTGAACTTACTGCCGCGAACTTTCTGAATTTTGATATTGCGACTTTTGTGGCGCAGGTCTGGGCCAATCCGGCCTCTAGCTTTGTGGCGGTCGATCTGACCATGGCGTTAGTGCTGGCGATCACGTTTATCGTTGCGGAGGGCCGACGGCTGGAGCTCAGGCTGTGGGGGCTATACATCGCCCTGATGTTTCTGATTTCTTTTGCCTTTGGCTTTTGTCTGTTTATGTTTGTGCGGGAACGCAAGCTGGCAGAGGCATTAGTACCGGTGGAAGCGCCATGATGGTTTTTCTCCCGGAAAAAATATATGTCTGAACAGGATGCTATTCAGCGGGCCGGGGCATCGCCAGCAACCCTAGATTCCCTAGTTCAAGATCTCACCGCACTCGGTGTTGAAGAAGGCAGTATCTTGCTGGTTCACTCGTCATTGAGTTCATTGGGCTGGGTTTGTGGTGGCGCAATTGCAGTGATTGAGGCGCTCAAAAAAGCCATTGGCAAGACTGGCACACTGGTTATGCCGACCCACTCCGGAGAACTGTCGGATCCCTCACAATGGGAGAATCCACCTGTACCTGAACATTGGTGGCCGGTAATTAGAGCAGAGATGCCGCCTTATGATGCCCATCTGACGCCCACGCGGGGGATGGGCATCATGCCAGAATCTTTTCGGCATCAATCGGGGGTGATGAGAAGCAATCATCCCCAAGTCTCATTCGCGGCTTGCGGCCCTTTTGCAAATCACATTACTGAAAATCATCCGCTCGAAGATGGGCTTGGCGACAGGTCACCCCTGGGCTACCTTTACCAGCTTCAAGCATGGGTATTGCTATTGGGCGTTGGTCACGACCGCAACACCTCTTTGCACCTATCTGAAATCCGCGCATTTGGAGAGCGTATTCCCCAGGTGCGTCAGGCTGCCCCCATCAAAGTCAGCGGTCAGAGAAAGTGGGTGGAATTCATGACGGCTGATGTCGATGGTTCCGATTTCTCAATTATTGGCAATGCTTTTGAGCAACATACGGAGTTCGTCAAGACTGGCAAGGTCGCTGCTGCCAGTGCGCGGCTGATGCCACAGCCTGCATTAGTTGACTTTGGGGTCGCTTGGATGCGGCAGCACCGACAAAACAGTGCCTCAGCACCTTTCAAAGGAGAGTAGGTTTGAGGCAATTGGCTAGACTAGAGTCCCTCTGCTCTACTTTTTGCCATGGCTTCACTGCGTCAAACCTGGGATAACAGCGCCTTTTATACCGACAGTAGCGACCCCCGCATCGCCACCACCCTTGATGAATTAAAAGGGGCGATCGCCACCCTGGCCGAAAGCTGCGCCCCCTTTACCGAATACATTGCTACCGCTGAGACCCTGCCCACCGAACAGTTTGACGAACGCATTGCCCAAGTCAGGGAAATTCACCAGCAGCGCACCGAGATTTATAAAACCCTGGGCAATCTGCGCACCTTTATCTCCTCTATCCTCAGCGTCGATTCCCAGGATGCTGAGGCCAGCGCCTGTAAACCCACCCTGCAGCAGCTCGGCGCTGAAATCAGTCAAGCCACCACCGCCCTGAATGTGTTTCTCACCCGCGCCAGTGAGGACTTTATCCAGGCGCTGATCGCTGACCCCGATTTAGCCGAGCTGCGTTTCTCTATACAGCATGGCCGTAAGCTCAAGGACCAATTACTTACCGTCGCCGAGGAGCAACTGGTGACGGGATTGGCGGTGAATGGCCTCCATAGCTGGGGCAACCTCTACACCGAGCTGGCCGGCACCCTCAAATGCACCGTTGACGGCAACGAAGTCGGGCTGGCCAAAGCCTTTAACCTGCTCAGTTCCCCTGATCGCGCTATCCGCTCCGAAGCCTGGCATGGGGTCAAAGCTGCTTGGGAGGGACGGTCTGAAACCGTGGCGGTGATTCTGAATGCCATTAACGGTTGGCGACTGGAAGAAACCAAACAGCGGGGCCGTCAGCGCACCCTGCACTATTTAGACAAGAGCTGCCACCAGAGCCGTATCGATCGCGCCACCCTGGATGCCTTGATGGAAACTACCTATCAAAATCGGGCGATCGGTCAGCGGGCGCTCACTGCCATGGGCAAAGTGCTCGATATCAATCCCATGGCCCCCTGGGATTTATTTGCCCCGCCTCCCGCCGCCAATGACGCCCCGGTTTTCTCCTTTGAAGCGGCGATTGACCTGGTGGCTAACGCCTTTCGGCAGTTGACTCCAGAGATGGGCGACTTTGCCGTGATGATGGCTGAGAAAGGCTGGATCGATGCCCACCCCACCCCCAATCGCTCTACCGGAGCCTACTGCACCGGCTTCTCGGAGCCGCGCCAGCCCCGCATCTTTATGACCTTTGAGGGCAGCATGAACAACGTGCTTACTCTGGCCCATGAGCTGGGCCACGCCTGGCACAACTGGGTGATGCGGGATCTGCCCCGCCACGAGACTTACTACTCCATGACCTTGGCCGAGACCGCTAGCATCTTTGCCGAAACCCTGGTGCGAGATGCCCTGCTCGACCAGGCTCGAACTCGGGAGGAGAAACGGGCGATCGCCTGGGAAGATGGTTCGGCAGCGGTCACCTTTTTGCTGAATATCCCAGCCCGATTCACCTTTGAGCAAAAGCTAGTGGAAGCCCGTCAGCAGGGGTTTGTCATCGCCGACAAGCTCAAGGGGATGATGCGCGACAGTTGGCAGCATTGGTACGAAGACAGCCTCTCCAGCTACGACGAGATGTTCTGGGCCAGCAAGCTACATTTCTCGATTTCGCAGTTGAGCTTCTACAATTATCCCTACCTGTTTGGCTATTTGTTTAGCCTCGGCATCTATGCCCAGCGAGAGCGCTACGGCGAAGCGTTTAACGCACTGTACACGACGCTGTTGCGGGACACCGGCACCCGCACCGCCGAGGACCTGGTGCAGCAGCATCTTCAGCAAGACATTCGTCAGCCCGAATTTTGGCAGGCCAGTCTGAACATCGTAGATCGCGCCGTTGGTCAGCTAGAGGCTTTGGTATAGGGGCAGCTAGGTGATTTCTAGAAAACCAGAATCCGCCTTACTCTGCTTCTGCCGCCGCTTGGGCAAAACAATCGCTGGCTTTTTGGGTCCAGGCCCCTTGGGTAAGCAGTTCATTTAAGGGGACGGCCTTTCCGATGGCGGCGGGCGGGGTGACCTCAAGCTCGGGCTGATCATCTTGGGACTGCAGCAACCGCACTAGCCAGGGCACGAGGCCCATGATTTCATCGGGCAAAAAGGTAACCTCAAATCGCAGTACTTTTTGCCCACTGGAGGCGGTTTCTTTTTTGCGTTTGGCGGGCTCTAGCCCCAATCCTTTATTCACCCCCAACCGTAAAATTAGCGGTCGTTCTGGGATAAGTGCGTCCGGCGCAATATGGGCATAGACACAGATGTAGTTGGCCCGCTGCTGGCTATCGGCCCAGGCGATTTTAGAGGCATTGCTGGAATGGGACCCCCCTTTGGTGGTGGTCACAGGCAGTCCAAGCTGCTTCGCAAATTCGGCGTAGAAGTCCTGTCTAACTTGGGCGAGGGTCCGAATTGCGCTGGGGGTCATACAAAATCACGTTTAGTAAAAGGGAACCCCAAACCGAAAATGGTTTTGGCCCCTTAGCACCCTCTCATTCTTTGAGCCAGAAGTGAAGGCTGTGCCCTGCTGATCGTCCCAGTCAACCGGACGCAGCAACCCTCCAATTCAAAATTTAAAACTCAAAATCATTGAACGCGCCAACCGCGCCCCTTCCCTATTCCCTATTCCCTCTCACCCCCTACCCTATTCTCCTTTCAAAGCACTTCGCCTGCGCTCCGCCAGCTTCAACAGCACCTCAGCATGAATCTCGCGGGTGATTGGGTAGAAATAGCAGAGCACCATGCCGCCGATCAGCAGCACCATGGGCATCGGTCCCATAAAGGCACGGATGGCCGTCAGGGCCGAGTCGGCTTGGGTTTCAGCTTCGGCAACAAAGCCCGACCATTCCAGCGCCAGCCCCACTAAAAACAGCCCTAAGGCCAGCCCCACCTTTTGCAGCAGGGTCATAAAGGCGTAAAACACGCCCTCCCGCCGCTGGCCGGTTTTAAGCTCGTCTAGCTCGATTACATCGGGCAACATCGCCCAGGGCACCACGTAGGCGGTGGCCACCCCAAAGCTGGCCATAATGCAGAGGCCGTACAGCGCCAGCTCTTGCCCAGGCTGCAGGAAAAATAGACTGATTTGGGCGACTAGCCACACTCCCATCCCTAAGAAAAACAGCTTTTTCTTACCGATGCGGCGACTGATCAAGTTGCAGACAAACATCATGATGATCGCCGTGCCCTGCACCAGCAGCGCGGGCAGAAAGTAAGAGTCTAGCCCCATCCAAAAGACCGCATAAAACGGAATGATGCTGGCGGTAATTTGCAATGCCAGCCAAGCAAATAGATAAATCCCCACCACGTACAAAAAGGCCCGGTTGCTCAGTGCCACTCGCAACTGCTGTAAAAAGGGCATGTCTGGAGTGGCTTCCGTCTGGGGCTGGGCGGCATTTAGGGCCTGTACCCGACGGGCGTGGGGCCAGGTGCCAAACACGCACACCAACAGGGGAATCACTGAAAACGCTGCGCAGAGGCCGCCAATAATCACGTATTGCGTTTGCTCATCCGCTACCTGGCCGCTGACCACCAGCCCCAGAGCCAGAGCGGCGATCGCCCCCGTCACCGAAAAGGCGAGGCGAAAGGTGGTCAGGTCGGTGCGTTCGTCATAGTCCTGGGTGAGTTCAGCGGTGAGGGTGGAATAGGGCAGGTTGGCGGTGGTGAAAAACACCTGGAATAGCACCGACGCCAGCACAAAGTACCAAAACCGAAATCCCGTACCCCCTGGCGGTACCCACCACATCAAAAAAAAG
>JBHJIP010000223.1:0-12779 GCA_050043365.1 Leptolyngbyaceae cyanobacterium | reverse complement strand
CAGAAGTCATCCACATCCCAGAAAACCTGGCTCACGTCCAGACGAGAAACTTCCGATAGAGTGGTGTTCATGGCTGAGAGGGGTTGCTACAAATCCACTCTCAGCTTTTTTCTGCTCCCTGTCTGTTCGTCGAACTGACGTTGATCAGCAACGGCCAGGGGATACTGGCCTAGTCGCCATTGATGATGCTGTGGCCGACATCCCTTTTGGGCGCAACCTTAACGAACCCGAGGATATTGTTACCGCTGAATACATCCGAGCCGGTTATCAGTTCGAGCATCGCTTTAGCGACAACTGGACATTCCGCAATGCCTTCAACTTCACCAATCGTCGTGAAAGACTCGAAAACACCATTGTTAGGGCAGTGCTCCCAACGGGGGACTTGATTCGCAACTATAGCCTCTTTGCGTTTGAGCAAGACTTTTACGAACTTCAAACCAACGTGGTGGGCGAATTCTCGACTGGGTCCATCGACCATACCCTCCTGGCAGGGGTTGATCTGTATCGACGGGATGAATTTACGCTAGCAGGGAGCGACTTTTTCACGAATGCGCCACTAAACGTTTTCACACCGATCTATGGTCAGACGCCCCGCCCCAACTTTGATGCTTTACCCGTATTTTTTGATGGAGACTTTCAGCTCGATTTCCTCGGGGTCTATGTTCAAGATTTGATTGCTTTTTCAGACAACCTCAAGCTACTAGCGGGGATTCGCTATGAGACCTTTGAGCAAGAAAGAGTGGTTGCACCTGCCCCACCCTTTTTGCCCACTGGCATAAACTCAACTCAAACGGGAGAGGCCTTTAGCCCCCGACTGGGTGTGGTTTACCAACCGATCGAGGAAGTATCTTTATTTGCCAGCTATAGCCGCTCTTTCGGCCCCAACCCTGCCTCAAGCGCTAGTACTCAGTTCCTCGAACCCGAAGAGGGGGAGCAGTTTGAGGTAGGGGTAAAGGCTGAGCTGCTAGGGGGGCGCTTGGCGATCAACCTGGCCTATTTCGACATCACCCTGCAAAATGTGGCAACGCCAGATCCCCTTGATCCGCGCTTTTCCGTCGTTACGGGAGAAGAACGCAGCCAAGGGGTGGAGCTGGACGTGGCGGGTGAGATTCTGCCCGGTTGGGACATCGTTGCCAACTACGCCTATATTGACGCCAGAATCACGGAAAGCAACGATGCCAATATCCCCGTAGGCAACCGACGGTTCAACGTGCCTGAGCACAATTTCAACCTCTGGACCACCTATGAGATTCAATCGGGTTCCTTAGAAGGGCTAGGGTTTGGGTTGGGCTTTAATGTGGTGGGCGATCGCTTTGGCGACAATGCCAACAGCTTCACGTTGGATAACTATTTCCTCACCAATGCGGCCCTCTCGTACCAACGAGATAATTGGCGGGCGGGTCTCAATATCCGTAATCTTTTTGACGTTAATTACATCGAAAGCACCAGTGGCGGCCGTACAAGTCTTTATCCGGGTGAAGGGTTCACCCTGATTGGTTCTTTCTCGATTGAGTTTTAGGTCGATGCCAAAGCTAAAGCGATGTGCAAATTGGTTGATATTAAGTCTCTTGACTTTGGGGCTCACGGTTGGGTGTGGTCGCTTTGCCCAGAATCATTTAGCCAGCCCTACGGCAGAACCTACACCTCAGGCAGCTACAGACTGTCGGGTGATTCAACATGATCTGGGTGACACGGAAGTCTGTGGCCAACCTCAAAAGGTGGTAACCCTGAGTCTGCATATGATGGATCTGTTGCTGTCGCTGGACGTACAGCCAGCCGCCAGCACTATGACCCTCAACACCCATACAGGCCAGGTGTTTGACGATCCAGCCCAGCAGATTCCATACCTGGGTGATCTGATCACTAGCCAGCCGGTCAATTTAGGCAATGACAACACCCCTTCTCTAGAGACCCTTGTGGCCCTGAAACCAGATCTAATTATTGGAGAAGGGGGCCGCAGCGCTGACGACTACGAGCTGCTGTCTGAGATTGCGCCGACGCTGCTGTGGCAAGACCGCACCGCGAAGGGCAAGTGGCAAGCCAGTCTGCGCGATCTGGCCACCGCACTGGGCAAATCCGCCCAAGCCGAAGCGGTGATTGAGCAGTATGAGGCTGAGATTGCTGCTGCCCGTGATGATCTGGCCGATGTAGTGGCGGCCCAGCCCAAACTGCTGTTGCTAGGGGCGAGTCGTTTAGACGAGGGCTTCATCGTTATCGACCCCGATAGCTATCTGGGAGAATTGCTCAGCGGTATCGGGTTTGAGCTGATGCCGCCGCCTGCTGCTGCGCTGGATGCGGCTAACCCGCTGATGTCCATCGAAATTTTGCCGACCTTAAACGATGCCGACACCATTATTGTCCTCGGCTGGAATTTTGATGCGAGTGCAGATGATCAAAACTCAGAATCGCCTGTAGACGCCTCGGTTACCCAACAGATGGAGGCCAACCAAGTGCAAACTATCCAGCAAGACTGGGCAGACAATGGCATTGCTCAGTCCCTTACGGCCAGCCAAGCCGGGCAAGTGTACTTTGCCAGCTTCTACAAGTGGAATGTGCTCAATGGTCCTATCGGCACAAAGCTGGTTTTAGCGCAGCTTCGTCAATTTTTTGGGGAGCGTTAATTAAAGGCTCAAACCCCTCAGGTGTATTTGTAATAAAAAATGCGTTTCAGGCGCAAAAAAATGCGTTTCGGAGTCAAATCCTCTGGGGGAAAATGCCCTAATTAGCCTAAGCTCCTTGAGGCATCGTTGTCGAAATACTGGGGCAACGATGCTTTCAATTGCTGAGCGGAGCTAGGGTGTTGTGCGAACGTTTTTCATTATTTGGCTGGGGCAATTTGCCTCCTTTCTGGGGTCAGAAATGACCAATTTTGCGATCACAATTTGGGCCTGGGAGGTCACCGGTCAGGCGACGCCATTGGCCTTGATGATGGCCGTGACCCAGATTCCTCGGCTGCTGATTTCCCCCTTTGCGGGCATCTGGGTGGATCGCGTCAATCGCAAAACCCTGATGCTGCTGGGGGATACCGTGGCGGGGCTGTCCACCATCGTGATTTTGGCGCTGTTTCTGAGCGATCGCCTACAAATCTGGCATCTCTATGTATCTGGTGGCATTAACGGAGTATTTGGCTATGTGCAGGGGCTGGCCCACTCTGCCTCAATGTCGCTGATTGTGGCCAAAAAGCACTACGCCCGCGCCTCTGCCTTTGAGTCCCTACAAATGTCTGGCAGCTATGTGATTGCCCCAGCAATTGCCGGCAGCATTTACGCGGTCACTGGGCTCAGCGGCATTCTCACCCTTGACCTGGTGACCTTTGGCATTGCGATCTCTACCCTCAGCGCTGTCGCCATTCCCCAACCCAGCCAACGACCCCAATCCACGGAACCAGTTTGGCAACAGCTCACCTTTGGCTTCCGCTATCTCTGGGGCCGACCGGGTTTGAGAACGCTCCTAAGCTTTTTTCTGATTAGCAACTTTGTTGACAGCGCCAGCTTCAGCCTGCTGCCCCCCATGGTTTTGGCCCGCAGCGGCAGCGATGCCACCCTGATGGGCACCTTGTTTGCCTTTTTTGGCATGGGGGGGCTGTTGGGGGGCTTGACCCTGGGTATTTGGGGCGGACCGAAGCGTCGCATCCACGGGATACTGATTTTTAGCGCCATCTGGAAAGTGGGGTTGATTGTGCTGGCCCTGGCCCGGAATTTCGCCGCTCAAATTAGTACTGCCCTAATGAGTGGATTTTGTTCTCCGTTTCCCGGCAGCTGTAGTCAGGCAATTTGGCGATCGCAGGTGGAGCCTGAAGTGCAGGGGCGGGTGTTTGCCAGTCGGTTTTTGGTGACCCAGTTGGCCACGCCGCTGGGGGCAGCGATCTCTGGTCCTTTAGCCGACCATGTGTTTGAACCGGCGATGGCGTCGGGCGATTGGCCCGACGCCCTAGGGGGGATTTTTGGCAGCGGCCCTGGGGCGGGCATGGCCTTGCAGATGACCCTCTTTGCCAGTTGTGGGCTGGCGATCGCCTTAGGGGGCTACGGGGTGCGGCGATTGCGACAGGTGGAAACCTATAGTCCTTAACCCAGCGGCTGCCTGCCCAGAAACCTTGCCATCAGCTTGAACCGGATACCCCAAAGGCGGTTTGCTACACTACTCTAATGAGAATGAATACCATTTGTCCAGCAGCAGACCCAACGCAACCATGGCCATCAAGCTGACCGAGACTGATATTCAGGAGATGTCATTACAGGCTCAGCAGCAGGGGGAGCCAATTTGGCAGTCGCTAGAGCTGGGCTATCAGTCAAGGTTGCCGAAGCAACTGGCAGAAATGAGTAACTATCGCGCCTTCAAGCTGCGTAGCGGCCTCAGCATCTGCATTCTTCAGGGTCAGCTAACCCAAAATCTCCAATTCATTCGACAGCATCAATCGCACTTTAATCTGATCGCTAAGTTCTACCTGTCTGGGGCGTCTCAGATGCACACGCCAGGAGCACTTCATGTCGCGCCAGACTACGAAGAGATCAAGGGCCGTCATTATCTCTATCACTTACCCAACCAGACTGAGATTGAAGAGTGGTCTGCCGATGAGCTAGCTCACGTCATCTATGTCGATGTTGACCCCACATATTTCCGCACGTTTGATCTGGCTCAAACGCGATTATCGCCCCCACTGCAAAAACTAATCGAGGGGGACAGGACCCAGCGGTTTCATCAACCCCTAGGGCGCATCACGCCCACCATTCAACAATTACTGCAGCAAATTTTGCACTGCCCCCACAAGGGGCTAATGCAGCAACTGTATCTAGAAAGCAAGGCACTGGAGCTGTTTGCGGCTCAGTTTGGCCTTTGGGCGGAGGTGCCATCAACCGCAACGACATTCCTCAGCGCTCACGATCTTGAGCAATTACACCAGGCCAGGGAGATTTTAAGTCAGCAAGCGGCAGATCCCCCATCCCTAAGCAATTTGGCGCGGCAGGTCGGCCTCAACGATCGCAAACTCAAGGAAGGCTTTCGCCAGGTGTTTGGCACAACGGCCTTTAGCTATCTGCGAGACTATCGTTTACAACAGGCTCAACAATTACTCTGCAACCCTAATTTATCGATCTCCAGTGTTGCCGCAACGGTGGGCTATAAAAGCCCAGAATCTTTTTGCAAAGCCTTTCGCCATAAGTTTGCCGTCAGTCCCAAAGCCTATCAACTGGGGCATCGTAGTCAAAGGTGTGGATGACGTGGATTGAGAAAGTTCCTTTGGGATAGAAAAGAGTCCCTTTTGGATAGATCGCTAATGTTTGTTCCCTCTAATATGCCTTCACCAAGCTAATGAATATGGCTTGCATTAGTGTGTGTGAGGCTTAGGAACAATCATGGTGAGACCAGCATACGGCGCGTCTTGGACTATCTGGGTAGGGGCGATCACCGCGATCGCCGCGATGGAGCCCGCCCTAGCAGACCCATTACCCTTGCAAAGCGACCCAGCAATTTCCACCTCAGCTGCCGCCTTGCTAGCCGAGCCAGACTCTGAAATCGAGCCCAATACGATAATTGCCCAAACCCAGCCGGTCGCCATTACCGATATTCAACTCGAAGCCACCGAAACGGGCTTTACCTTGCAGTTGGAAACCACCGGTGACCTATCTACACCCGTCACCTCCACTACCGGCAACGCTGCCGTCGCCGACATCCCCAATGCGGTGTTGCAACTAGAAGGGGAAGCCGAATTTTTTGTCAGTGACCCCGCTGAGGGGATTGCCCTGGTGCGCGTCAGTGCATTGCCCGGTGATCAGGTGCGTATTGCCATCACCGGTTCAGATGCCCCTCCGGCAATCAACCTCAGCACCCTTGCGACTGGTGGGGTAGTGACTGCCACTCCTGGGGATCCGCTGGTGTCAAACCCGGATCAAGATGCCCTACAGGTGGTGGTCACAGGAGAGGAAGATGGATACCTGGTACCCGACGCCAGCACGGCGACCCGCACTGATACACCATTGCGGGATATTCCCAATTCAATTCAGGTGATTCCGCGCCAGGTGATCGAAGATCAACAAGCAACCAACCTGGAAGAGGTGCTTGAAAACTCAGCGGGCATCTCGTTTTTGGGCGATAACGCTAGCCGTGGTCTAATCTTCTCCATTCGAGGATTTTCTGGTGCGCCCGTTCTACGAAATGGCTTTCTTCTCCCTGGCATCTTCTCTCAAGATGCAGCAGGTCCTGAGGTCGCGAACCTGGAGCAAGTCGAAATCTTAAGAGGCCCAGCATCCGTTTTATATGGTCAAGCCCAACCGGGCGGCGTGATCAACCTGGTCACCAAGCAACCGTTGTCAGAGCCCTACTACAACATTCAGCTCCAGGGCGGCAATCGAGGATTTATCAGTCCCAGCATCGATCTCTCAGGGCCATTAACCGAAGATGGGCGCTTGCTCTACCGTCTCAACGCCCTCTATCGCCGCGAAGAGAGCTTTCAAGACTTTAATAACGATGCTGAGCGCTTCTTTATCGCCCCCACGCTCACCTGGCTGATTGACGATCGCACCGATCTAACCCTTAGCCTGGAATACGTGGAAGATGACGAGTTCTTTACAACAGGTGCCCTTGCCTTTGGTGAGGGCTTTGCCGACGTTCCCCCAGAGCGGGTATTCAACGATCCCGATAGCACCATCGAACAGGACTTTTTGAGTGTGGGGTATACCTTAGAACATCGCTTTAGCGATAATTGGCAATTACGCAATCAGTTTCTCCACACCTCTAGCTCCTTTGATTACAGCGTCATCCCATTTCCATTGGCTGTGAATCCAGCAACTGGCGTTGCCAATCGCTTCTTTTTACAGCAGTCCGGCAATACAGATACCTATTCCCTCGTTACCAACATTCAAGGTGAGTTTGATACCGGGCCTCTAGAACACATCTTATTGTTTGGGGTTGATTTGGTTAGTTCAATAGGCGATTCGGCAGGAAGGGGTGATTTCACCAACCCCTCTCCCATTAATATTTTCAACAACACTGTAGATGTTCAATCTCCCCTTGTCAGCAGTCTGACCCACACTGCTGATCGGACCGTAACAGTGAATCAACTGGGCATTTATTTGCAAGACCAAATCGACATTTTGGATAACCTAATTCTGGTGGCAGGATTACGCTATGATACGCTCTCTCAAGAGGTGAGACAGAATTTGACTGGCACAGAAAGCAGTAGCGATGAGTCTGCTTTAACGCCTCGTATCGGTATCATTTACCAACCCATTGAGCCGATTTCTATTTATGCCAACTATGCTCGCTCCTTTGCGCCAAATTTTTTGAATACTGATGTAAATGGCAATCTTTTGGCTCCTGAAGAAGGGGAAGGGTTTGAAGTGGGCATCAGAGGTGAAATTATTGAAGGCCGTCTGAGCGCCACCTTTGCATATTTCGACATCACGAAACAGAACGTCGCCACTCGTGATCCAGCCGATCTCATCCCTCCGTTTGCATCTATTGCCACAGGGGAGCAACGCAGTCGCGGTATTGATTTCAATCTGACAGGAGAGATCCTACCAGGATGGAATGTCGTTGCCTCCTATGCCTACATTGATGCGACAGTTACTGAAGACAACACGACCCCCGTAGGCAATCGACTCTTTGGTGTGCCGGAACATAGTGCCAGCCTGTGGACGACCTATGAAATTCAATCGGGAGATTTAGAAGGATTAGGCTTCGGTCTTGGATTTAACTATGTGGGAGAACGAGAGGGCGATTTAGCTAATAGTTATCGGGCAGACAGCTATTTTCGCACCGATTCAGCAGTATTCTACGGGCGGGATAATTGGCAACTGCGCCTGAACGTTGACAACTTATTTGATATTGATTACATCGAGTCTGTCAGCGGTGTTAGAACTTTTGATAATAACTGGAGTGATTCATTCACAGTACGAGCGTCTTTCTCCTATACGTTTTAATTGCGCCCCACATTTATGATTGGGGAATTACCAAAGCCTCCGGAGAAGGATGTCATTACATGCGACTTTTAGCCTTAGTCATTTTAATCATGGTGGCGCTCTTATCTTGCCAACATCAGCACCCTCAATCAGATGAGACGGGTGGCAGCGTTACATCTAACTCTGGCGACTGTCGCACCATTCAGCATGAGATGGGAGAAACCGAGATCTGCGGTCAACCCGAGAGAATTGTGGTCTTGGGGCCCTACACCCTGGAACCGCTACTCGCCCTCAAGGTTCAACCCGTCGGGTATGCCGATCATGTTTCATTTCAACAGGGAGACTACACAGAACCCAGCCAACAAATTCCCTATTTAGGTGACCTCATCCCTCAGCCGATCGCTAATGTTGGCTCAGCGTATACCCCTTCCATTGAATCCATTCTCAAACTTCAACCTGATTTAATTTTAGGTATCGATGAAATGGAGGCTAGTAACTATGAAACCCTCTCTAACATCGCCCCCACATTATGGTTAGACTACGATCTCGTAGCAGAAAACCTCAGGACAATTGCAAACGCCGTTAATCGCTCTGAACAAGCTGAACAACTGTTAACCCAAACGCAGCAGCAAATTGCCTCAGCACGAGAAACTTTTGCCCCTTTAGTGGCAACCTATCCGAAGGTGGCACTGCTCGGTTCATCAGAATTACAAACCATCAATGTGTTTACAGATGAGGCTGGGCTTTGTAGCTCACTGATTGAATCCTTGGGATTTCAATTGGTATTACCGCCTGGACTCGACAAGAATGCTTCTGGTAGATCGATACCCATTTCCCTCGAAACCCTGCTGCAGTTAAATGAAGCCGACTTGATTATTTTGTTAGGAAATAACTTCAGCAACTTTAAACAGCTCAATGGGGTGGATCAATTTGAAAACCATCAACTTTCAAAGGTGGAGCAGGCATGGAAGAAAAATGAAGTTGCCCAGTCTCTAGATGCCAGCAAAGCTGGGCGGGTTTACTTTATCCCAACATATTTATGTGGGGCCTACCCTGGCGTAATCGGCACCGAGCTTTACCTAGAAGCGCTCAAGCAGCAGTTGCTCGCACCCAACTAAACCGCGTCCTGGTTAAAACCGGCTGCTTTCTCTACTGAAAATTCCGGTCATGGGTGTGGCCAAGATTTAAAAATAGACGCTCAACCATAAATCTGCCGAACTTAGGTGATTCTTTAAAAGATCCATTTCGCGCAGAAAAAGATCCGTATTTAAAAGATTTTCAACATCCAGACCTATTACGATGCGCATGCCCTGATTTTCTGCTTCTCGGAGCATAAATTTTCTATTTCTGAATTTTAGGAGAATAAAAGAATGTCTGACAAAATGGGCAGTCTATATGCCCTCCTCTACGACTATCTGCTCTCCGTTTCCCTGCGCGAACCCGAACCCCTTACCCAGCTACGCCATAAAACCGCGCAACTCACCAGCGGCGGCATGCAAATTGCTCCTGATCAGGGGCAGTTTATGGCGTTGCTAATACAACTGATGGGCGCTAAAAAGATCCTCGAAATCGGCACCTTCACCGGCTACAGCGCCCTGTGGATGGCCATGGCCCTCCCCCCGGACGGCAACATAATCACCTGTGACATTGAAGAAAAATGTGGAGAATTTGCCCCAACACACTGGCAATCGGCAGGCGTCGCCAACAAAATTGATCTGCGCATTGCCCCCGCCCTCGACACCCTCGATCAGCTGCTGGCGACAGGACATGCAGGTACCTTTGATTTTGCCTTTATCGACGCCGACAAAACCAATTACCGCCCTTACTACGAAAAGTGCTTGCAACTGCTGCGACCGGGGGGACTAATCGCCATTGATAACGTGCTGTGGGGCGGGGCCGTCGCTGACCCAGAGAAAACCGGCCCCGATACGGTGGCGCTGAGAGACCTCAACCAGGCTCTTTACAGTGATCAGCGCATTGAGCTGAGCATGTTGCCCATTGCCGATGGCCTCACCCTAGCCCTGAAGCGGCCTTGAGCAGGCCCAAAGCTCATATACCCTGTTGACTCAGGTCCGTAACTGGCTCATATCAAGAAGTCTGATTTTGACTGTCTTAAGCTCAAGCTTGCCCTATCATTAACAAAAACCAATCTCAATTAGATGCCCAATTGAGCTGACATGACCTTTGAGCTAACCGAGAATGCTGCACAGGATTTACTCGCCCAAGCCGAAGAGCGAGGCGAGGTTTTGTGTCAAGCCAAAGAACTGGGGCATTACTCTCGCGTGCTGCCCCAGTTGGGGGATGGCGGTAATCGCGTCTTAAACCTCCGCAGTGGGCTCACCATAGAAATCATCAAAAGTCGTCTCCAGCAATCGATCCGAGTCTCTCGACAGCACGAATCACGATTTCCGCTGGTCTCAAAATTCTATCTGTCGGGGACATCGCGGGTACAGACTCCCCATGCTTCAGACATTGATAACGACTATTACGAATGGGCCAACCACCACTATCTCTATCATCTGCCTGGTCAACTTGAAATCGAGGAATGGGCAGCAGAGGAGCTGACTGATGTCGTGATGATTTCGATGGATGCCAGTTATTTCCAATCGTTTGATCTGGGCAACTCAACCTTGGTCAACCCGCTGCAAAGGCTCTTGCAAGGAGACAGCCGCCAACGGTTTCACCAATCATTGGGGGCCATCACCCCCATCATGCAGCAACTGGTGCAACAAATTGTGCAATGTCCTTACAGCGGCTTAATGGCGCAACTTTATCTGGAAGGTAAGGCGCTGGAACTACTGGCAGCCCAATTCGCGATTTGGACCGAGGCGGGAACTTACACCGCCGCGATCTCACTCTCTGCCCAGGATATTGAGCAACTCCATTACGCCAAAACCATTTTGACTGAACGGGTCCAGACACCTCCCTCTTTAACGGAATTAGCACGGCTGGTGGGGCTCAACGATCGCAAGCTCAAGCAAGGGTTTCGTGAGCTGTTTGGCACCACTGTCTTTGGCTATCTGCGAGATTACCGGATGACTCAGGCACAAAAATTGCTCCATTCCCCTCACACCACCATTGCCAAGGTGGCGGCTCAGGTGGGCTATCGCAACCCAGAAGCCTTTAGCACTGCCTTTCGGCGCAAGTTTGCGATTAGCCCCAAAGCCTATCAGTTGGGTCAACGCAGTTAGGGCGCTCAGTTGCCAAAGTCGGATTCAACTGCGTCAGCCCTATAGGTATAAAAAGTTCGGCTCACAAAGGAAAAAGTCCCGTTGGCAAAGGTGACGCCTAGTTTTCACCTTTAGCATTCTTCTCACTTGGCTAATAAGAACAATTAGCGATTAACCCTGTGTGAGTGAGGATTATGGTGAAGCTGCTGTGGAGTCTATCGTTGCCGACCTTGGCGGGCGTGATTGTGCTGGGGATGTTGCCCGCTGTCGGGTCTGAAGCCCCTGGGTCTGCATCGGAGCAGCCTGAGGCCACCTCGGACCCAGGCCCTGCCAATGGCACCGCTGCCGATCTAGAGATCGCTGATGAACCTGCAGTAGTTCAAGACTTGCCCAACCTGGCTCAGGCTGAGCCTGTAACCATTACCAACATTCAGCTTGACGCCACCGAAACAGGCTTCACTTTGCAGCTCGAAACCAATGGGGAGCTACTGGCCCCCGTCACTTCCACCACCGGCAATGCCACCGTAGCCGATATCCCCAATGCGGTCTTGCAGTTGGAAGGCGAGGATTTTTTTGTCAGTGACCCCATAGACGGGATTGCTTTAGTGCGGGTGAGTGCCTTGCCCGATAACCAGGTGCGGGTTGCGATTACCGGCACAGCGGCTCCGCCCAATATCGACATTAGCACTGGTGTTGTTGGCCTAGTTGTGAATGTCGCCCTAGGCGATCCGCTGGCACAAACCCCCGATGACGATGCTCTACAAGTGGTGGTTACGGGTGAAGAAGAGGATTACTTTGTACCCAATGCCAGCAGTGCTACCCGCACCGACACCCCATTGCTGGATATCCCTCAGGCAATTCAAGTCGTGCCGCAACAAGTATTGGAAGATCAACAAATCCTGCGAGTGGATGATGCCCTGCGCAACGTTAGCGGTGTGGTTGGGCAGTTAAATTCTTTTTCGAACAACGCCGTCTTGATCCTGCGGGGCTTTAGCACGAATGGATTTAACAATGGTCCGATTTTTCGCGATGGTTTTCGCATCACAGATAACCTCAGCAGCCAAGAGATTGCTAACGTTGAACGCATTGAAGTGATCAAAGGACCGTCTTCGGTGTTGTATGGGCAAAACGATCCAGGCGGCATTGTTAACCTCGTCACTAAGCGACCCTTGCCCTATCCCTTCTATGAGCTGGGCTTTCAAGTTGGGAGCGAAGGTCTGATTCGCCCCACCCTCGATCTTTCAGGTCCACTGACTGAGGATGGCGCGTTAACCTATCGCCTCAATTTGGCCTATCAGCATGAGGACAGCTTTCGCGGCTATTCCACGGATACCGAGCGCTTTTTTATTGCACCGGTCTTGAGCTGGGACATTAGCGATCGCACTAACCTTACCCTGCTGCTGGAATATCTAGATGAGGAAGTACCTTTCGATTTAACGCTACCGGTTGCTGGTACCAGTGTGGTGGATGTGCCCCGCGATCGCGTCCAAAACGAGCCCGATGACTTCAACCGCAGTGATTCCCTCACCCTAGGCTACGACTTCACCCACGCGTTCAGCGATAACTGGACCCTTAAGAGCTGATTTATAAAGAGAAGCTTTAGACGAGACACCTGCAATCATCTCAAAGCTTAGGGTCTCTAGTCTTTCTAGAGAATGGAATAGCGATGAGCAAACTACCCAAGATTACCAACCCAAAACGCAAGGCTTACCCC
>JBHJIP010000222.1:0-24603 GCA_050043365.1 Leptolyngbyaceae cyanobacterium | reverse complement strand
TTCTTTGCCTCGGGAGCTAACGCCGTAGCGCGTCTCCCTTCAGCGCTTTACTAATATAACGGCTCCCTTAAACACTGTCAACAGATTTGTCTGGTGTGGTTTTAAAATCCCTCAAACCCCCTACGGAAGAGGGTTTGAGGGACTGAGCAGGACACCACGGACCTGGGTTGAATCATGTTTATGAGGCAATGCTCAGTAGATTTCGAGAAGTCTACTGAGCTGGTTCTATCCGCTACCAAATAACTTGCTTAACAGGTTCCTGCCAACTGACTTGGCGGGAATTTATGGTTAAGGGAGGCAGATGCTTAGGAGTGCATGGGAGCAATGCCATGATGCTCTTGACACTTGCAGGGAAATTAGTGGCTACTGCAGCTCAGCCTTATGCCTTTAAACAAACCCAGCTCTAGGAGCGATATGCGTTATCTAGTGCCTAGGCTCCCGAATCAGCCCTCTCAGCGGATTGCAGCTAGGGATGGTGAGTTCCCTGATATTGAACGTATTGGTGATCCCCACTCTCCTTGGCAAGACCCTTACCATCGGTTGCTGACCATCTCATGGACATGGTTTGTTGGTTTGCTGCTGTTGACTTATCTATGCATCAATGCCGCCTTTGCGTTGGCGTATCTTGCGGGAGGAGACGCGATCGCAAATGCCACTCCGGGCTCCTTCGATGATGCTTTTTTCTTCAGTGTGCAGACCATGGCCTCAATTGGTTATGGCGCAATGTACCCCCAAACCGACTATGCCAATGGGCTGGTCGTCGTTGAATCCTTTGTAGGCCTGTTGTTTATGGCCATGGCTACGGGCATGATTTTTGCGCGGTTTTCCGTGCCCACTTCACGAATTTTGTTTAGCCACTATGCTGTCATTGCCCCGATGAATGGGGTGCCAACGCTGATGTTTCGCACCGCTAATAAGCGCCGGAATCGAATCTTAGAGGCTCAGTTATGGGTAACTCTGGTGCAGGATGAGATGACCGCGGAGGGAGACTATTTTCGCCGGTTCTATGACCTTGAACTCATTCGCGCTCATACACCTCTGTTTGCACTCACTTGGACGGCAATGCATCCAATTGATGAAAAAAGTCCGCTTTATATGAAAAGTCCAGAGTCGCTACAGCAGTCCCACAGCGAGATTATTGTGATTCTGACAGGTATTGATGAAACCATTTCTCAAACCATCCATGCCCGCCATTCATTTATTTCAGATGAAATTCTGTGGAACTATCGTTTTCAAGATATTTTGGGCTGGACTGATGGAGCCCACAAACGTCGGAAAATCAATTATTGTCATTTCGACAAGGTGAATCCAATTTCTACAATGGATGAAGGGTAGCCTGGGCGGATCCAGAACGAGGATGGCTCGCCATCAACGCTCGCACCTGTTCAGCATGGTAAGAACTGCGAGTGAGGGGAGAGGAAACAACTTGCAAAAACCCCATGGCTTCACCTTCAATGCGCCAAGTTTCAAATTGCTTGGGTGTAACAAAGGTCTGAATATCTAGATGCTTAGCGCTGGGTTGTAAGTATTGTCCGATGGTTAGGATGTCACAATCGACTGCTCTCAAATCAGCCATGACTTGCTGAACTTCGGCATCTGTTTCGCCAAGGCCCGCCATAATGCCTGATTTTGTATAAGTCGACGGCGATAGCTCACGAGTTCGTTTCAATAGCTCTAAAGAGCGCTGGTAATTGCCTTGGGGGCGAACCCGGCGGTAAAGGCGCGGCACAGTTTCTGTGTTGTGGTTGAGCACCTCGGGATGAGCTGCCAGAATAGCGGCGAGGGCGTCCCAGTTACCGCAAAGATCAGGGATCAAGACTTCGATTGTGGTTTTAGGAGAGGCGCTGCGGGTTTCTTGGATGCATCGTGCAAATTGGCTGGCTCCCCCATCTGGTAGATCGTCACGATTCACAGCGGTAATCACAACATGGTTGAGTTCCATGCGTCGAACCGCTTCGGCCAACCGTAAGGGTTCAGTTGGGTCTAAGGGCTGGGGCTTTTTCTCAAAATCAATGTCGCAATAGGGGCAAGCTCGGGTGCAAGCGGGTCCCATAATCAGAAAAGTGGCGGTACCCGCATTAAAGCACTCACCAATGTTGGGACAAGACGCCTCCTCACAGACCGTATTCAGCTGTAAATCCCGCAATAGGGACTTAACACTGCCGACCCTTTCCCACTGAGGTGCTTTTACTCGAAGCCAATCTGGTTTTACTGCCACAATGCCGCTTGATTGAATCACTTACGTTTCATCCTATAGCAGTCATCCGTCCGATATGGGACAAGACTGGCGAACCCCCTTATCCTCGTGCTGGAAATCAAAATAATTCGAACTGTCTGAAGCAACATCGCCTATCGTGCGTAGATTTTTATGGGTTGACCCACATCGCAGTTATCCTATGTTCAAGGATGACGTTTTATAGTCGTGCTCAATCAGTCTGCGATTCGTCAATGTGCGATGGCGCTCTGCTTTGGAGCGGCTGGAATGGTGGCGTCAGCAGCGTGGCAGCAACATTCACCCCCCTCCCAACTCTTTTGGCAACCTACGGGGCTTCACCATTTTCAACGGTTATTAGAAAACTCTCCCGTAGCAGCCATGGTGAGCGATATCCATTTAGTGATTCGCTTGGCAGATCGTGAGCTTGATCTCTATGAAGGGGAAACCGTCGTCGCAACCTATCCTGTAGCTATTGGTCAAGATGAATGGGAAACTCCGGTTGGGCATTTTGCTGTCTTGGATATGCGCCAAGATCCGGTGTGGCAGCATCCCATCACTAAGGAAGCTGTAGGCCCCGGTCCAGATAATCCGTTGGGATCGCGATGGATAGGCTTCGCTTTCTCAGACGAGTATCGAATTGGCATCCATGGCACCTATGCAGAGGATTTGGTGGGGCAGGCGGTTTCCCATGGCTGCGTGCGCATGAAGGGGGATGATATTGAGGCGCTATATGCGGTTCTCAGTATTGGAACGCCCTTAGTGGTTAAGCCTTAGCCATTACAGTGTTGTCAGCAGTCGTCTATAGATGACGCCAAATCTCTGGCAACAAAGCTGCGGGAATATGAGCTAAGGATTTCTGTTGAGCTGTGATACCTAGATGCTCAGCCTGGTATCGCAGGTTGTTGAGAATGGACTGAAACGCCGTCTGAACCAAAGTCGCTTGCTCAGTTTGCCAACCGCTCATGGCCTGAATGTAGTGGTTGATGGCGATTTGGAAGGGTTCAGGCTGCGGCGTCGAGACATTTTGAAGTGCTAGTTGCTCATACACAACCCCTAGGCTGTGGTGGGTTGCCCATCGGTCAAACCCTTGTGCGGCTTGTTCGGGAGATAATTGCAGAGCAGCTTCGTAGGCCGCGATCGCCTGTTGCCAAGCTTGGCGTTGGCGAGCATCGCCCTGGGAGTACTGGCGACCCAAATCCCAATGGGCGGTGCCTAAGTTATTTTGGGTGGCGCCGTGCCCGATCGGGTCGATCGCCAACGTTCGATAGGTTAGCGCCTTGTGATAAGCCGTAATAGCCTGTTCCAGCAAAGGTAAAGGCTGCTCATACTGGGCAAGACTCCAATAGGTGATGCCTAGATTGTTTTGAATTTGGCCATATTGACCTAAGGCATCGTGGGCTGAACAGTGCTGCAGCGCTTCATGATAAGCAGCGATCGCTTGATGCAAGTAGTCTGGCGTATGAGTCTGTTGAGACAGGCTCCAGTAGGCCGTGCCTAGATGGGTCTGGACAGTGACATATAGGGCCTGCTCTTGAACGGGATCGACATACTGCAAAGCGCGATGGAATGCCCCAATTGCTTGACTGAGGTGATGTTCAGGCTGGCAATGGGTGGCCTGCAAGCAATGCACGCTCCCCAGGTTGCTGTGGATGCGCATGAGGGTATCTACTTTTAAAGGGCTCACCTTAAGCGCCAGAGCAGACTCATACAGTTGAATACTGTGCTGCAGATGACGCTGGCGGCTCTCAAGATCGCTCACTTGCTGAGCCCACATCCAATACAAGCTGCCCAGGTCATTTAGCCCTTCAGCATGCTGGGCATCTGCGACCTGTTTGTTTTTTAGGATGGTTTCGTATTCAGCGATCGCAGCTTGGAGGAGTGGAATACGATGGTCTCCGGCCTCAACTTGGTCGCGCAGTCGATGGGCTTCCCCCCAAATGTTAGAGGACTGCTCTTGGGTGGTTGGAGCGACAGTCGGAGCACCCGTTTGAGCATGAGCTCCCTGTGCTTGGGTTTCGATGTCTTGATCGCTCGACGGGATTGGCCCTGCAGAGGTTTTAGCCGCCGAGGACTGCTCTAGCTGAGACAAATCAGTGGTCAGGCGATGCCATAGTTCGGGTGAAAGACGATGGGCTTGGGTGAGCAGTTGCGGTTCTGAGTCCTTCAGGGCTGGATTGGCCGAGTCTAACGGGGCTATGAGCACATCTTCGGAAGATACCTCAGGCTCTACCGCTTCAATGGCTGGACGTTCGGCGGGCTGATCTGATCGCTGATCTGGGGGCTGAATGCCGATCCAAGGGCCGAGTTCAACGGCTGTAAATTGGTTGGACGCAAGGGTCGCTGTGGGCAATGGCCGCGGATCACCCAAGAATTTGAATACGCGATCGCAGCGGCGGTATAACTCTGGCGCAGAATGCCGCACTTGCTGAAGCCACGGCTGGGGCAACCACAGCAGAAAGCTGCAGGGCCAATCAGTCTGCTGATTCGCTAATTGCCGTAACGCCGCCAAAAACTGATACTGCTGGTCCGAAGACTGATAGGTAAACTGCTCTACCCCTAAAATTTGTCGATACGCTGGCCCCGGCACCCCAGGAGGGGGTTCAGCCATTAAGGTCGCCACCCAGTCTAGGTTGGCTGCATTTAAGCAATACCAGGAAGGGGGTTGTTCTTCTGACCCTGCGGCAGTCCCTAGCAAGGCGCGATCTAAGGCTGCTGCAACTTGGCGCTGCAGCAGTAAGTCATCACACACGGCTATCCAAAACTGATGCGATGGCGCCGACTGCAGCACCCTCTGCAAGTTTTGATAGGTTTCCTGATTGAACCCTAAAAGGGTCTGGGAATTAAGAGGGAGCACGGCGCTGGCATTTACCACAGAGAGGAACTCCAGTGCTAAGACTGTAATCTAATTCTCGTGACTGCTTAAGGCCACTCAGGACAAAATCATATGAATATAGTGTGAGTTCATCGGGTTCCGCTGCGCTAAACCCCTAGAACTAGGTTCATGTAATGTCCTCTCGCGATCGCCCACACAAGCTAAACTTGAGGCGAAATTGGCTGTCTCATAGCAGTCGCTAGTCCGATTAGGATAAGACCGCGAGCCACTTTACTTTTACGCAAAGCATCAGGGAGATACTCGGTGTCTTAAGCAAAGTGGCCAAAGCGATAACTACAGAACCATGACATTTCTAAAAAAGAGCATTGGCGTTTTAGTGGGGCTGATCGTCTTCATTGTGGGGGCTGGATTTATCTTGCCGAGCCAAGTCCATGTGGAGCGAGGCATCACCATCGATGCATCTACTGAGCAGGTGTACGACCTCGTCAGCAACTTTCAAAACTGGGAGGGCTGGTCTCCCTGGGCCAACCTTGACCCCGATGCCGAAATGACGATTACGGGCTCTGGTCTGGGGCAAACGATGACCTGGGCTAGCGAAGACCCCCAGGTGGGCCAGGGCTCTCAAGCAATTGTCGATCTAGAGCCCCCTTACAGGATTAAAACTCACTTAGATTTTGGTGCTCAAGGCATGGCGGATGCGGCCTTTGACCTAACACCCACGGATGAGGGCACTCATGTGGTCTGGTCGCTGGATACGGATATGCGCGAAGGCGTACCCTTTTTGCAACAGCCGATCAGCACCTACTTTGGCTTTTTGATGGATGGCATGGTTGGTACGGACTACGAGACTGGCTTGCAGAATCTCAAAGCCTTAGCCGAGTCAGGCAACGTCTAGATTTGTTATTGGTTGCCGTGAGTCATTGCAATGGCGAAGGCCATCGCTAAAAGTGGCTAGGATAGGGGCAGGTCATCAAGATGCCAATGCAGCCCTTTTCAGAAACTGCGAGTTTGGACCCTCCAGCTCTCAATTTATACGAGACGGATTTCTACGCTTGGACGCAAGCACAGGCGAGGCTACTGCGCGATCGCCGCTGGGGCCAAGTTGACGTATCTAACCTGGTTGAGGAGGTCGAGTCTTTGGGTCGACAACAGCGCCAGGAGCTGCGAAATCGTTTGGGTGTGCTGCTCGGACATCTGTTGAAATGGCAGTATCAACCTCGCGATCTCAGTCGCAGTTGGCTGGCCACTATCCGCATCCAGCGTTTAGATATTGCTGATCTAGTGACGGATGACTCGAGCTTGCAGCCCTACCTGGAAGAGACGATGGGGAGGGATTATTTTGAGGGGGTAGCGCTGGTCATGCAAGAAACGAACTTACCCCAATCAACCTTTCCGACGAACTGTTCCTATGAGTTAGCTCAGATTTTGGCGGAGGGATTCTACCCTGAGGAGCTGAGCGATTTAATTGAGGGGGCAGGAGATTTCTGGAAAAGAATCAACTTTCTCATGCTTATCTCCGAGTATGTTGATAGGCGTGCAGGCTTTACCTATCTTAACCTTTGCCAACAAACAATCTAAAAATATTTTGGGAGGCATTATGTTTCTAAAAACTGCATATCTGTCAGCAATTTTACTTGGCACCGTATTATTCCCTCAGAATGCTGCATCAAAGAATGCTTTTGAAAATCAACTAGACTTTTTCCAATCAAATTTCATAAGTTCTCAAAAGGTTTCCACCAATATCCAAGTTGAAAATCAAATTTGTCGCTTTTCTTGGCAATCTGGAACTTACGAAAGGGTAAGAGTCGGTTTTTCTGAGGAGCAACATTCTGGCGTAGTTGAGTCAGTTCGCTTCACACCTAACGGGCGCTTTCTCATTACGGCTGGTCTAGATGGTGATGTTCGGATATGGGACATTGAAGAAAGAAGATTAGATAGGATTTTATCTACTGATTCTGCCATCTTTACGAGTGCCGTTAGTGCAGATGGCCGATTTTTAGCTACAGGCAACCGTAGCGGTTCTATTTATATCTGGGATTTAAGTAATCGGCAGCTAGTCAATAGGCGACAAATTCATGAGGGGGTAGTTACTGTAGTTGCATTTAGCCCAGACAGCACCACGCTAGCTAGCGCTGGCGAAGATAGGAAGATAAACCTCTGGGATAGTAGCTCAGGTGCTTTGCAAGAAACACTAATCAGTGAGCAATGGGTTGAGTCCATGGCTTTCATGTCAGATGGCCAAACTCTTTTAGAGGGTGGCATCGGAAGATATGTTGGTGTTTGGAACTGGCGCAATAGAAGGTTAATAAGAAATATAGATGAGTCTTACCCAACTTTAATAAATGCCATCGCAGCCAGCCAAAAAAGTTCCCTATTTGCATTTAGCGCTGACAACTCTGTTCCCACTGCAACAAGTAGTGCAAGCGATAGGAATACAGTCCGAGTAATGGATTTATCTAATAACCAAGAAAGATTCCGCTTTTCCGGTCACACAGACTATGTTGAGACACTGTCTTTCAGCCCAGATGATACACAAATATTAAGTGGTGGTCTAGATAAAACAGTGAGGATTTGGAGCTTATCGGAGGATAGACAAATACAAGAGATTTCTCTTGAAAGTGCCATACTTTCAGCAGAGTTCGACAGGAGTTGTAGTCGCTTTGCAGTAGCAACACGCTCAGGTTCGATTTTCATTTATAGGTCTAATGAGTGATTCAGAATATTTAACTGATGCCATTTTTTATTGAGGTACCACTTCCCAGTCGCGGCTTGGGGAAGAATTTGAGCCTCTCTGAGGTTGTTGCTGTTGAGGATTTTGTTGCTCAGGCACTGTTGGGGCTGGGCTGGGAGGAGAAACTTGAGGAGTGGTTAACCTTCTGTCCCTAAGATTTTGAATCTCTCTTTTTAAACTTTCTACTTGCTCTTGCCAAAAGCTAGAATGGACATCTTCATCAAAAGGCTTTCCTAAAATGGTTAGCCCTAGGTCTGAAATTTTGGTTTCAGCATCTCCGAGCCTGCCCTGCTCTATATCTTCTTGTATGGCATTTAGGTCCGCTTCATTTTTTTTGTACTCTGCTTCCCATTGATTTAAAGATTGCTCCACATATTGGTAAATTAAAGAGCTAGAATCAATTGTTTCGATAAGTACCTGAACTTTCTCAAAATCTCCACTCGCTTCGTACTGATCAATAGCCTCTCTATATAGGTTTAGATCGTAAATAAAGCTAAAATACTCTACAGGAATATCCTCTGAAGGAAGAAAACCCGGCTCAGGAGACTCTTGCATGAGGGTTTCTGACTTGGAGATAGAATTTTGATCGGTTATCAAAATTCTACTTTTTTGATAGGCCGAAACCATTTGAAAAATTAATGTCGAAGTGCCTAAAACTAAAGTGATCGAGCATAGGACGACGATAGTTTTTTTCCGGATTTGGAAAGATGAGGAAGAAGGGATAGAAAAATGAAAGGCTCCTTTACCGCCTTGATCCTCTTTGCAAATCACCGTAAGAATATGATCTATTGCATAAGAGAATGAATCATGATCGATCTGGTATCGATCCCTGATTCGTTCTAATATCTCCCTGACATGTTCTGGATTTAAGGTGGAGTTTTCTTGAAGATCGTTAAGGAGAAATTCTTTGACTCGCTGACAATACTTCCAGACAGGTTCCCTAATTTGCTTGAGTATCTGTTCAGTGACTTTCACAGGAAAAGCACTTTTGCTGCAAATACTTTCAATCAGATCACTTGACAAGCCATAATCCTGATTATCGAGGTAGTATTTGCTGAGTTCAGATGAAATATTAAGCTTCAGAGTTTGAACATCTTTCTCTTGTTTTTTTTGAATTTGATCAAATTTTTGTTGTATATCATTATTGGTAAGTCGAAACCTAGTCAACCCCTCTCGCTTGATCTCTTCGGCTAAACGATGTGTGAGAGGATAATTCTCATATGCTTTTCTTTTGGCAAAACTCTTGAACTCCGAAATCCGGTCACTATACTGCTGTTTGACAAACTCTTCGGCATCAGCAGCATCTTTCATGCTAAGACCGATTTTTTCACTAAACTCCTCAAGTTTATACCTAATCTCGGGTGCAAAAAATGACTGCAAGGGAAACTCCAAGGCCAAAAACTTATCTTCGTAGTATTCTTGATATTCCCTAATACTTTCAGTCTTACTATTTTCCTGCGCCATATTATTTACTAGAACGATGGTAGATGATGCTTCATTCAGTCCCTTGTTGGTTATACGTAGTTAAGGCCAATTAACTCAAGGCAAACACAGCTTCAGATTGAGCCTTCTAGTTACTTTCACCTCGGTTCATTCCTCAGACCACTTACATATAGGATTTCCTATTTTACGAATATTTTGACAGGGAAATAAATTGCCACTTAACCTACCGAATATCTAATATATTTGGACATACTGTCATCTTTCAGAAGAGCTTGATTACTTTAAAGACTGCCCTTGACGCCAAATACTAACTTGTATAATACATGACTCTAATTGATTCATATGGTGGAATTTCTTGGTTGAATCTTGCCTCCAATGCCAGGAAGAAAATATAGGTCTCAAGAACCTTTCGGGATCTTTGTTTGAACCCACGGATTTTTAGATTACAGGTTTCCACGGTCACTTTTGCTGCAGACTGCACTCCTCGATCTTGCAAAACCTCTTTATAAATAGTCTCTTGAAAATCCCAAAAATCTAGCACACTCTCAAGTTTCTCTTGAATCAGTAAAACAACTCTTTTACGACTCTCAAGACTTATTTCTCGGTCAGCAACCTCCATAACATTCCTTGGCCTGCCATCTGTATCCAATAGCTCATTAGACGCCAATTGATAAGATACAGTATCTGATGAATCCATGATGGCATCAATTACTCGAGGAGAATACTTTGCTAAGTACTTTACTTCAGAAAGATGATCGGCAAAAACCTTCACTTCGATTAAGTGTTCAACCTGAGCTAATGCAGCATGAATATCTATCGCCACATATTTGCGAACATTTTCAGCAGAAAGCCACTCATGAAGTTGGGTATTTGAGAGATTTAGTCTTTCCTTTGCAATACCAATAAGATGTTGAGTAACTCGCTGACAAAATAGAGTGTCTTCTGAGTTTATGAATAAATTTACACGTTGCTTCTTCTTGGTAGTAAGCAAATCCTCAGTAGTATGCCAATAGCCGTGCCCTAAACTATTTTCTAGGGTTAATGGGTACTTTTCAACATAGTTCTGAGGCGGCAGCTTATAGATGAGAAACGGCAACATTCCATTTTGGCTCAAGAGATTATTGAGCACTAAATTGCCAGGATCAGCAGCAAACTGTGTTAGCCACGTGCAAAAGGCTTCGGCATCCTCTATTGCGACTCCTGACACAGGCTTGTTTGCTTGCCCTTTATGAAAATGGTCATTTTCCCAATGAAAAGGTGCCCTATGTTCGCCCCTGGCTTTAGCGTCATCAATAAACAATTGGTATTCTGCATGGGTAATCAACTCTCGATCAATACCTATATTTTCATCCAGCCTTAGTAGACCTTTTAATCGGCGTAGTAGCTTTACCTTTGCCGTGAGTTGGAAAATCTCTGGTTCGTCTGCTTCTAAACCCTCCTTTAAGGTCCTTTCCAATCTCTCCTTTACGTTTAGTTTTATGCTTCGTTTCTCTTCTAGGCAATCATAGGCAAGAGAAAGGGCGTAGACAAACTGCTGGCTTCCTTGATAGCTAAGCGCCTTCTCAATGATATTGCTGACGTCTTTCTGAGCTGCATATAATCTGATTGACTCATGCCACCAAGAATCAGTAATTTGGTCGAGTAAAATATCTTCCTGAGTGTTTTCTCTAACTTGCACTGCAGCAAGATACTCTTGAAAGCTCTTGTGCGCAAATTGAATATAGCCCTTCTCAACTTCGATAAGTAAACCGCTATCTTTTACATTGTTGATGAAATCTCTTGGACTAAATCCATCGTCAATTTCTGACAACCGCTCTTGAATAAGCGATTCAGCCTCAGAGATTTTGGTTACAGATTGCCTCCCTATCATCATGTCAAGGGCTAGATGCTGTAAAACATCTTTCTTTTGCTCAGATGTCAATCTGTCTGGAACATTTTTTTCTTCCTGCCGACGCCCCAAAAGAACATCGCAAATTTCTTGATAGAGTTCAACTCTACTTCCAGGCAAAGCTCCTCGATAGCAGTGAACATTAAGAATCATTGTCAACAAGAGAGGATTCACTGCCATTGAAACTAGAGCAGGATGGTTTTGAATTCTCTTTGTCAGAGCATTTGCGTTTCTACTTGCAAGTATTTGTGTACCAGGATCCTCCTTCCACAAGTTTCTGCTAATTTCATGCTGATGATACCAATGCCTAATGAATTGAGAAGTCTCTTCTAGATTGAAGCTTAGCGTCTGGTAAAGAGTCACGCTTTCTCTCAAAGGCGAAATTTCGTACCCCAGGGGCCGAGAGGTGACGATAAAGAAGTTCGTTGGATAATTTCTGATTTGCTGATCTACCCAATCACTAATTGCTGAGCGATTTTGATCCTCAGGAACTTCATCTAGCCCGTCTAGCATCACCAGGCATTTTCCTTGCTCAAGTTTATTTTTGAACCAGTGCGGCGGGGGTCGCAGCCTTCGATATTGTTCACAACTTTGGAGTAGATCTGCCAAATCTGGGGAATTTCCAGTCAGAATATCTTCCCAGTACTCGCGAAGGTAAAGCAATATGGGTATTAATCGAGGAGGCTGCACATTCTGCTGGGCAAGATGCTTACGCTGTGCATAGGTTAAAGCCACATGTTCCAAGAGTGTCGTTTTCCCAGAACCTGGTGAACCGAGAATGACAATTCGTCCAATTTCCGGTTGTTTCTTATATGCGGAAATCAAGTCCCAAATGTACTGCCCATTTCTCTGAATAGACGGCTTACTAGCAGTGTCTTTGGCTACTGACTGCGCAATAAAAGAAATGCGTTGATTGTACTCTTTTGGAGCAATCCTTAAGGGGATAAACAGCTTTTCCAGAGAAAAAGCCGCATTGGATTTAACCCTGAATCCCTGAGTTCTAAAATTTCTGTAATCGTAAAATATATTTTTGTAATATGCTCGCTTGAATTTATCGCCCGAAAATATGTCTTCTACAGTTGTAATAGTCTGCTCAAATAGATTATCTAGTCTGGGATTTATGCGACTCCAGAAACGCAAGAATATTGCGAGCACCGCAGTAATTGCTAGGCACAGTGATGCTGACTGCCAGTCTCGCTGCCGAGCAAAATGGACAGTTAGAAAACTGAACGCCCCTGGCAACCCCCAGCTCACTAGCGTTTGGGTAAGTAGCTTTTGGGCTTCATCCAGAAGAGAAGAACCAGAGTGAGGTGGCTGATTGCTCATGGAATAATGTAGATGCCAGCTCAATTTATACTAAGTGTACTTAACTCTAAGTGAGATTTCTGGCTATTGGGTCCCTAAATCCTCTTGCCAAGGTAAAGTTCCCATAACCAGTCTTGAGAGTTTTCACATAATGTTCTGCAGCAAGTAGGTTTGCGGCGAGGTTGAACCCTGTCAGTCTCAATCTTTTGCCCCACGGGCTTCCGGCTCAGTAGGTGTAGCGGTGACATTATCCACCGCAATATCCAAGGCATAATCCACCGATCACTCCCCCGTCGCCACCACCACAATCTCGTAATACCCCGACTGCGGTAACTCCCCCGACCAGGTGCGCTCAGGAGAATCCGCCAGTAAATAAGGCACTGCATCCGTCGGGCTGGGCACATAGAGCGAGATAAGAGATCCTTATTCCAGTAGCCAACCAAACACCGAACCCACCGTTAAACCCAGCCCACCGGCAAAAGTCGGGACAGGCAGAACTTGCGCCGATTGATCAAACACTTCCGGCTGCTGCTGAGGCCGATACACAAAAATCGTTTGCTCCGCCGGGTCAATCAGCCAACCCATTTCAGTCCCGTGATTGAGGCAGTGCAAGATATTTTTAGTCACCTTCGTTTGGCTCTGGTCCGGCGACAAAATCTCAACCGCCCAGTCCGGCGCGATAGGAAACGTATTGGCAACCTCACCATTCTGGTCACGGGGAATGCGCCCCCAAGTCACCACCGACACATCTGGAATCGTTGACCGTCCAGCAAAAGTGCATCGTAACTCTGAAAACGCCCGTGCCACCTTTCGTCCCTTCAACACCCCATTAACGGTCGTCGCGAATTCCGTTTGGATTGTGCTGTGCTTTCCCTGGGGCATTGGCTTCTGGATGATCTGCCCATCAATATATTCACTGGCAGGCTTAGTTTCTGGCAGCGTCAGAAATTCCGCTAATGTAATCGGTTTAGGGGGAGCCTGTACCATTGGGACTGCCTCATGGAAAACGCTATCACCTTCGATTAATTTTAGGAGACGTGCAGAGTCGTTGCCGCTTCGCCGCGCCTCATGATCACGTCATCTCCCAATCAATCCTTAGCTTCAGGCGCTTCCGGTGGCTCCGCAGGCGTGGCAGTGACATTATCCACCGCAATATCCAAGGCATAATCCACCGCGCTCTCCCCCGTCGCCACCACCACAATCTCGTAATACCCCGACTGCGGTAACTCCCCCGACCAGGTGCGCTCAGGAGAATCCGCCAGTAAATAGGGCACCGCATCCGTCGGGCTAGGCACGTATAGCGAGAGCTGAGTGCTGCCCTGGGGAGCCTGCAAATTTAGACGCAGTAGTTGGCCTTCCCCCAGGCTGAGGATGTAGACCCGCCCCGCCCCCGCCTCCAGCCGATCGCGCACCGACTGCCCAAAACTGCCCTGCTCAAACTGGATTTCTTCTAGGCGATCGCCTGACTGAATCCCCTGCACTGAATGCTCGGCCAACCCATACCAAACCTGCCCAATCGGCTGAGCAATGAACTCTTGACCCAGCCGCCCAGGGAAAAGTTGGTCAAACCTTGCATCTGCCAGGTCAAAAACCGCACGGCTGCTGACATAGAGCGGATTCACCGCTTGCCGCCAGCGATCGCGATCACTAGCGCTATAGACCCCCAATCCCTGTCGAGCCCGATCCGTTAAGTTGCGCTCCAGCAAGTCTAGGTTTTCAAGGGCGATGGCATCCCAATTGGCCCGCATGGTGGCATCTTCAGGGCGATCGGTGAGGGCCTTGCCCTGCATCTCGGGGTAGCGTTCATAAAAGAGCTGATCGGTCAGCCCTACAAAAAAGCGCTGATCCACCCCCAGGTTTTGGCGCTGTTGCCGAATCGCGTTTTTGCGGGATTGCTCCTCCTGAGAAAATGCGGGATTTGCAGAGCCCTGATCTTGGACTTGACCTGGGGTGGAGCTGGCGGTGCCGGTCCCTGCCGGTTCCCAGCGATTCGCCACCCACCACACCAACCCCACAGCCCCGACCACGAGCCCCAACCCCAGCAGGGCCGGAAAGCAGCCGCTGCCACCGGACTTGGCCTTGGGTCTGGGGGGCAAGGGGGCCGCCGCCGTCTCAACCGGCAGGGTATTCACGGCACCGCGACCGGGAGCCACCGCCATCGTGGCGGAGCGGGAAGGCGGCACCGCATAAGTACTTGGGGTTTGCAGCGCCTGCATGACCGCAGCGGCAGAACTGTAGCGATCTCGGGGGGCCGGAGCCAGCATCTTTTGCAGCACCTCTGCAAAACGATGGCTGAGGTTGAGATTGGCGGGCCAATGCCACTGCTTGTTGGTGCGATCGTAGAGGTCCTGAGGGGCATCACCGGTCAACAGCACCAGCACCGTTGCGGCCAGGGCATAGAGATCGCCGCTGGGGCTGACGGCCCCGGTTTGCAGTTGCTCCTCGGGGGCAAAACCGACCTTGCCGAGACGGGTGGGGTTATGGGTGATGCGCTGCCCTGCCAGGGTCGAGAGCTGCTTGACGCCGCCAAAGTCAATCAGCACCGGCAAGCCATCGGCATTGCGCAAAATCAAGTTGTCGGGAGCAATATCTCGGTGAATCACCCCGACATTGTGAAGATAGTCGAGCACCGGCAGCAGTTGCAGCAGCAGTTGGGTGACTTCGGCCTCGCTGAAGCAGCGGCCTGAGCGCAAGCGGGTATCGAGCAGTTCGTGGTAAGTGGGGCCTTCGACATAGTCTTGGACTAAAAAAAGGCGATCGCGCCCATCGAGATAAACTCGCAGCAGCTCTCGAAATTTCGGAATCTGGGGATGCTGGAGCTGATAGAGCACCCCGGCCTCTCGCTCAAACAGTTGCTTAGCCTTTTGCAGCGAGGCCGGATCATTCACCTGGGGGGCAAATTCCTTGAGGACGCACAACTCATGGAAGCGATTACTGTCCTCGGCCAGGTAGGTTTGGCCAAAGCCGCCTTTACCCAGTTCCCGCAGGAGATGGTATCGTCCCCCCAATAAGCTGAACTGTCCTCCGGTTCCCCCCACGGTCATGGTGCTTCCTCATCCATATGCTTTGAGAGCGTACCGTACTCTTTGGCAACGCTCACCCTAGACTGCAGAAAAACTTCAGTCCTGGGGATTGAGGTTCCGGTGAATGTTGGGGT
Organism: Leptolyngbyaceae cyanobacterium; assembly: GCA_050043365.1. Lineage (GTDB taxonomy): Bacteria > Cyanobacteriota > Cyanobacteriia > Phormidesmidales > Phormidesmidaceae > PCC-6406. The sequence goes on along the minus strand of JBHJIP010000222.1, from coordinate 9,031 downwards.
TTGAACGATGAATATTGGCAATAGGCTGGGCAATCATCATGCCCCTGCCTCTTCATCACTTCGTACCTACTGCTCATCCGCCTGGTCTGCCTAAACAGTTACTGTAGACCCCCTCTAGCTTCTCTCTGCCAAGGGCTATTCCTTACGCAAAAGTCGTTCCATCGCTTTTCAGAAAAGGGGTTTGCAAGTTGCTTTATCCCGCAGAAGAGCCAATATCGGAATCGGGGGCTGGCCCCCAAACCCCCCGAAAGGGAAATGCGGGTTGGGTCGTGAATGCGCACGGTAAGACGACAGGGGCGAAGCTGGCAACAATCCATCCTGCACCCTCTCACCCCTTCGCCCCATCGCCCCGCGCCGTGGCAGCATAGAGCAGTGCAATACCCTCTCATTCATTCATGGCCACATCTTTAATTGAAGGCAACGTTGGTGCCCACCTGCGACGGCTGGCGTTGCCGATGATTGGCGGCATCTTTGCCTTGGTGGCTTTTAATTTGGCCGATACCTACTTTGTGGGGCAACTGGGCACGGAACAACTGGCGGCGATCAGCTTTACCTTCCCGGTGGTGCTCACCCTCGGCAACCTGGCCATGGGCTTGGGGATTGGCGCGGCCTCAGTGATTGCCCGCGCCATCGGCGAAGGGGACCATTCACGGGTACAGCGGTTTACCACCAACAGCCTGATCTTGGCGCTGGTGGCGGTGGCGCTATTTGTGACGGTTGGATTATTTACCATTGACCCCTTATTCACGGCCCTCGGGGCGACCCCTGAGACCCTGCCCCTAATCCGCGACTACATGCAGATCTGGTATTTCGGCATGATCTTTTTGGTGGTGCCGATGGTGGGGAATAACGCCATTCGTGCGGCTGGCAATACCGCCACCCCCAGTTTGATCATGACCACTGCGGCGGTGGTCAATATTGCCCTCGATCCCCTGTTGATTTTTGGATGGGCGGGTTTTCCGGCCCTGGCCCTGAAAGGGGCAGCGTTGGCAACGGTGGGATCGCGAGCGGTGACTCTCGTGGCTTCCCTATTGGTGTTGCACTTCAAAGAGCACTTGCTGTCCCTGCGGTTCCCCCGTCCCAGAGAGATGTTCTGGTGCTGGAAGGACATCCTCCATGTGGGCGTCCCGGCCGCCATGACCCAAATGATCAACCCGATTTCCATTGGGGTGATTACCAGCCTGATTGCTTCTTTTGGAGCCCAGGCGGTGGCGGCGTGTGGGGGGGCTACGCGGGGCGAGTCCTTAGCGCTGATTGTACTGATGGCGCTGGCGGCCAGCATTGGTCCCTTTGTGGGGCAAAATTCCGGGGCCCATCGCTATGACCGCATCCAGCGATCGCTCCAGCTCAGCCTTTGGTTCTGTATTGGTTGGGGGCTGCTCACGGCTTGCCTATTGGCGCTGTCAGCCCCTCAACTGGCCAGCCTGTTTAATGGCGATCCAGAAGTGATTGCGATCGCGGTCCGCTATCTCTGGATTGTGCCGATTAGCTACGGCGGTGCCGGGATTATCCAGGTGGCCAGCTCTGCCTTTAATGCCCTCGGTAAGCCCCTGCCCTCGGTGGTGATGACCGTGATCCGCATGGGGGTGCTGTACGTGCCGTTGGCCTATGTGGGGGCGAACTGGGTGGGCATTAGCGGTGTTTTCGGCGCAGCTTGCCTGTCAAATTTGGTGGTTGGCATTGGGGCCTATCTCTGGAACCAACGCACCTGCACGGCCAAGCGGGCGGCGGCCCTGGCGGTCAAGGTTGCCGTTACGGAGTAAACGCTGCTCGTGTGCGATTTCAAGTGAGCGACAGCTCGGGCTAGGCTGCTGCATCGAGAGAAAGGACTCTTTTGAGGCGATCTCGACTGGCTGCCAATCGGTCTTGGGAGAGGCGATCGCCCTGCTCCGCCTGCATCAAAGCCGCCATCACCGGGTAGTAGAGATCGCCATCGTAGGAAATCAAAACCAGATCTACCCCCGCATTCAGCGCCTTGATCGCTGCCCCAGTTGCCCCGTCTTGACTGTCAAACACCGCCCCCATACAAAAGTCATCAGTAATCAGAATCCCGTCATACTGCCACTGCTGCCGCAAAATCCCCTGCACGACCGCCTCTGAAAAAGACACGGGATGGTGTTCATCCACCGCAGTCAAAATCGGATGCCCCAGCATCGTCACCGTGCCTTCGGTCTGCATCACCTGTTGAAACGGCAGCCAATCGTCTTGGGCCAGCTCTGCAACCGGTGTGTCTAGGTAGGCCGAGGTTAAGTGGGTATCGGCATCAAGGCGTCCTAACCCAGGGAAATGCTTGAGGGTGCAATGCACCCCATGGCTGAGCAGAACGGTACAGTAATCCTGAGCAACTGCGGCCACCACCGTTTTATCAGCTGAAATCGCCCGACGGTAAATTACAGAGAGCTTATCGTCAGGATTCACAATCCCCTTATTCAGATCCACGACAGGGGCAAAGTTCAGGTTAATGCCTAGATCGGCCAATTCTTGTCCGTGGGTATGGCCATAGGCTTGGACCCGCTGCGGCTGTTCAGTGGCTGGCGCTGCATCGATGACTTCAGCCAGAGGCGGCAAATGAGTGAGAGGGGGCGACAGCCGCGAGACCACACCCCCCTCTTGATCGGTAGCCACCCATAAGGGCGGTAGATTTTGCTCTTGGCGAATGGCTTGGAGAGCCGAAATCTGTTCTGCCAGGGGCTCAATCGAACCCTGGGGGAGGTTGCGGTGACTGATAAAAATGCCACCAATGGCCCGCTTTTGCACAAGGGTCTTGACCGCATCAAAGTCTTCATAGCCCACCACCAGGTGTTGACCCAACCTTTCCAGTTGAGCCTCATTGCCGGTGAGGACCCTATGTCGAGCCTGGTGATATTGAACCTCTGGAGTAATCACACAAGCCAAACCCACCCCACACAGCACCAGCAACCCCCAACGCACCCTGGAACGGCGGGGTCGTTCAGCGGCCCTACGCCTGGGCATATTGGCCAGCATCACCAGACCTAAACCCAACGGCACCGCCCACAGCAGCTCTGCCCGAGCACTAGCAAGCAGCGGCGTTCTCCGTTTGATAGCCAGAAAGAGGAACAGGCTGAGCAGCAAAACCTGTCCAAACTTTGCCATCCAAAATCGCAGCGGATGATTCCACCACAACAGCACCGTTTTGACCACGACCCGACCTTCGATTGCCTCAGCTCTGCCTACGGGATAAACGATTCCTATTCCCGGAAAACGTCAGCAATTTCTATGACGCTGAACAAAGGTCACTAGGGACTTGCCCTAGGGGCTGCCATCAATTAAAACCAGAATCCTTGTGGTGTAAAGGTTTTAGCCCCTAGCAATGTTATGGAAGCGCGGTCAACTTGCCCAGCAAGGCTTTCACCCGGTGTTGATGACACGCCCTAGTCCCAAGCCCCCGCATTGTGAATGCCGTAGGCGTGGCGGAGATGGGTTAGCTCTTGATCCATGACGGTTGCAGGGTTGAGATAGGCGTCGATGGGTTGGCGCGTTCTGAGTCCCTGCCGCACCCCGGCCCAATAAAACCGCAGAATTTCCAGGGGACCGTAGTTCATAGAGGATGCCTCAACGCCTTGCCCCCAGCAGGCCCGCCAGCACACTTCCATGACCGCCCCAAGACTCTGCAAGTAATAGGTCCAGGGCCGTCGCCAGGTTAGGGCCGTCAACAAGAAGCCGACCAGCCGCATCTCATCATCCAAACTGGTGCCGTAGCCGGTGACCACATGCATAATGTCGTGGCGCTGCAGGTCGCGCCAAGGAATCGTCAGCCAGCCCAACTGCAAATCGCGATCACGCACAAAATCTGGATTCAAATCGTAGTAGCGGGTCAAACCTTGCCGTAACGTTTGCTGGGCCGACATCGTGCCTCCTCGCCATAGCAGCTCAGATCATTGTCTGTGGCGAGGTGGTGCAGTCACAATGTCGATACCGCAGGCTCAAGTACGGTTCTGCAACAAGGTGAAGTGAGGTGAAGTGCTGGGCTGCACTTCACAGAAGGCATAGAGCATGGGTCCTAGAGAAAACATTTCTAACCCGCTCAGCATGGCTGATCTGGCGGCGAATCCGCACGCTGCCGAAAGCGCTCAAAGTCAATCACATTAGAGCGCCGCGCCGCATCCCAAACTTCATTCACCAATGCCGCTACGGGCGGGATGGCCGGGAGCTTGAGCTGGCCCACATGGCGGTTGGCCGGTCCGACCACCTGCACGATTTGGGGCATATGGGGACCGGGCTGAATCCAGTCCACTTCGTCATCGGTGACGACGAGTTGCTTATTGTGCAAGCAGCGATCGCTGCAGTGGGCCTCTAAAAAAGCGACAATCTTGCGAATGGTCTGTAGAGAGGTTTTTTGCCGCAAATAGTTGATCGCCCGCAGCTCTAAAATTTGCTCCCAATCATAAAAGGGCTGCTGAGGGCCAGCATCGTCGATGGGTTGAGGGATATCTTCGTGGGGCACCACAATTCCAGTCTTGGCCATGTAGGCCAAACGACTCGGACTCGTGCGGGTCAAAACGACCGTTTCCTGCTGTGTAAACCCAATCATCGCAACAGCCTACCGGAGGGGACGAGGCCTGCTCTAAGCAGCTAAACCCAATCTAGGCCAGTCGCCACAATAGAACCTAGGTATAGATGTTCTAGTCAGCCAGCCCCATGCCTAGCCCATGCCCTCAAGCTGAGACTATCCCTGGGATTGCTCAAATGTTAAAAAAACAAAAAGAGGAATTGGGTGTTGCAGAGATTAAACAGAGCCGCAACAAATCAACGCGTTTTCTTGCAGCTCTATACAACATATAGCGTTTTGTAGAGAGGCTTTACCGCTACCGGTAGGGATCAGTGCTCTCATTGCAGACGCTAATTCCGACCTAGAACAAGGCGTTGGTTTTCTCTAACCAGCGGGCTACATCCTTAGCGTGATACGTCAGGATCAAATCAGCCCCAGACCGCTTAAAGCCGGTCATGGTTTCCAGAACGATGCGTTGCTCATCGACCCAACCATTCATAGCTGCAGCTTTGATCATCGAGTACTCACCCGAGACGTTGTAGGCGGCTACGGGCATATTCGAGGCCTGCTTCACTTGCCAGATGATGTCCATATAGGCCAAGGCGGGCTTCACCATCAACATGTCAGCCCCTTCCTCGATGTCAAGGCCAATTTCCTTCAGGGCTTCGCGGCTATTGGCCGGATCCATCTGGTAGGTGCGGCGATCTCCAAACTGCGGTGCTGAATCTGCCGCATCTCGAAAAGGACCATAGTAAGAGGAGGCGTACTTGGCCGCATAGGACAAGATCGGAATCTCCTCGAAGTCAGCCGCATCCAACCCTTCTCGAATCGCCTTCACAAACCCATCCATCATTCCGGAGGGCGCAATAATATCGGCCCCAGCATTGGCTTGAGAGACCGCCGTTTTTTTCAGTAACTCTAGGGTGGGGTCATTCAGAACTCGCCCAGTCAAATCTCCAGTTTCCAAATATCCACAGTGACCATGGGCGGTGTACTCGCACAGGCAGGTGTCTACAATCACCACCAGGTCCGGCACCGCTGCCTTGACCGCCTCAGTGGCCTTTTGCACAATCCCACAGTCATGCCAGGCCCCAGTCGCCTCCACATCCTTGGTGTCAGGAATCCCAAATAGAATGATCGCCGGAATCCCCAAATCGTAGACTTCCTTCGCTTCCTCGACGAGCTTGTCCACCGAAAGTTGGTAAACCCCTGGCATCGACTTTACCTCTTGGGCGAAGGACTCCCCTGGCACAGCGAATAAGGGATAGATCAAATCATTGGTGGTGACCACCGTTTCTCGCACCATGCGGCGGAGTTGAGATTGGCCACGGAGACGGCGAGGACGCTGGGTAGGAAACATAACATTGGAGATGACTCAACCTGGATATGGCTTCTGGCATTACCTTTGCCAAGGGACACAGGAGAATCAATCCTTAAGCAAATCCAGAATGTGATCAAGTCTAACGCCTAGGCTGAGCCAAATACCCGAAGTGAAATTACGTTGTGTGAAGGCCACCTAAGCCGACCGCGTGTGTGGAGAAACAGCACCGTGTTGCGCTCCTCTCAAGGACCGCACCAAAACACAGAAATGGGCAAAATTGGGGCAGATAACAGCGAAGCGTTCTGTGGTATCGTTGTTAACCGTGTTCATTGACATGACATGGGTCGCTAGCTCAGTGGTAGAGCATTCGGCTTTTAACCGACTGGTCCTGGGTTCGAATCCCAGGCGACCCATACAAAGCTTCTTGCAACCTAAGCATCAAGATAAATTCCAATTACTCGTAAGCTGCAGGCCCAGTTGGGAAGGCTGACCCTAAACCCAACTGCTTTGCCTTAGCGTCAGGAACTTTATCTGTGAAACCGGGCTACGATCGTGGCTAAGTGCTAGCGGCAGAATCGCTCAACGCCTTAACCAGAGGTCACTCAGCACTTTTTGCTCGTTGCTTTACACAGCAGTTTTTCCTTTAGAAAAATTTAATTAATTAGCGATGTTTCTTTATAAACATCGAAATCTGCCCTAGTATTGATAGGTGAGGATACCTATTGGTTCTGAGAATTTAAGACGGCCTGAAGGCGAAAGTAGACTTAGGAGGATTTTATGGCGCTCGTTCCTATGCGGCTGATGCTGGATCACGCAGCAGAAAATGGTTACGGAATCCCGGCGTACAACGTTAATAACCTGGAGCAAATCCTGGCGATTATGGAGGCCGCTAGCGAGACCGATAGCCCTGTAATCCTGCAGGCTTCTCGTGGTGCGCGCAAGTACGCGGGTGAAAACTTCCTGCGTCACCTGGTTTTGGGTGCGATCGAGACCTACCCCAACATCCCCGTGGTGATGCACCAGGACCACGGCAATAGCCCTGCAACCTGCTACTCTGCCATCCGCAATGGCTTTACCAGCGTGATGATGGATGGTTCCTTGGAATCAGATGCCAAGACCCCCGCTAGCTTTGAGTACAACGTCAACGTGACCGCTGAGGTGGTTAAGGTTGCTCATGCTATCGGTGCCAGTGTTGAAGGCGAACTCGGTTGCCTCGGTTCTCTCGAAACCGGTCAAGGCGAAGCAGAAGACGGCCACGGCTTTGAGGGTACCCTCAGCCATGATCAGCTCCTGACTGACCCCGATGAGGCGGTTCAGTTTGTGGAAGCGACCCAGGTGGATGCCCTTGCCGTTGCGATTGGTACCAGCCACGGTGCTTACAAGTTCACCCGTAAGCCCACTGGTGAAATCTTGGCTATCAGCCGCATCGAAGAGATTCACAAGCGTCTGCCCAACACTCACTTGGTTATGCACGGGTCTTCTTCTGTGCCCCAAGAGTGGTTGGACATGATCAATGAGTACGGTGGTCAGATTCCTGAGACCTACGGCGTACCTGTTGAGGAAATCCAGAAGGGTATCAAGAGTGGTGTTCGCAAGGTGAACATCGATACCGATAACCGTTTGGCTATCACCGCTGCCATCCGTGAAGCGGCTGCTAAGGATCCATCTAACTTTGACCCTCGCCACTTCATGAAGCCTGCCATCAAGTACATGAAGCAGGTCTGCCGCGATCGCTATGAAGCTTTCGGCACTGCTGGCAACGCTAGCAAGATCAACCAGGTTGGCGTTGAGGTCTTTGCTGCTAAGTACGCTGCGGGTGAGTTGACTGCCAAAGTCAAAGCTGCTGCAACCGTCTAAGCTTTAAGTAGCTAATGGTTTAAGCGACATCTTTAGTTAGATGAAACGGCGAGTGTTTAGCACTCGCCGTTTTTTATGACCGCTTAGGACTGGCCTTCTTGAGGGCCAACCATAGGGGCTTATAGCAATTGAAGGAACCGGCTAAACCCACCAGTTATTTGTCTAAAATACCTGGCTATGGTGCTGACGCCGCGTGACAACCCATGTAGGGGCACCTCTTGTGGGTGCCCTCGACAACCCGCCGGAGGGGACGAATCGAGAAATCGTTTTGTTCAGGGGCGATTGGCGGAGGGTAGGCACAAGACCTACCCCTACCAAGGTAAATTCTTGTCTGGAAATCTCCTAAGATCTCGATCCAAACTTAGAGTTCCGCTGGATTTAGATTTCGTCCGCTAATTCTCATAGCATCGATTTTGAACCGCAAGTTTGACCTATGCCAAGCAACTACTCAAGTGGACAGCTCAAGATTTCAAGCTGCCCAACTGCAAAGATTTATTTAGTTAAACGGCCAATGTAGAAGCCTACAGGGTGTCACCTGTATCCACCTCAGATTCTTCCTCAGTCGCTTCTAGCGTTGTTGCTTCAGCCGCTTGTTGTTGGCGAATCGCTTCTTGCTGCTGCTGGCGAAAGTCTGCAGCAGCGCTGTTGATGCGAGACTCTTGCTGCTCGGCAAATTGCTCTCCGGAAATGGTCGGTGCCAAAATTGCCCGGTGAATCAACTCAAAAGGATCATCAAAATCATTGTCACCGCCTAGAGCGTCTGCCCCAGCGGAACTGGGGCTTTCGAGGGGATCAATATCGGTTTCTTGGGCGATCGCATTGGGGACCACTGCCGCAACCCCAAAGCTGGCAACAGCCAATAGGGTGAACCAATGCATCGAGCAGTTGATAATCGACATGATTTTCGCCTCAAGCGATCAAGTAACGACAACGGGGTGACTTCGCCCCTAATTTAACAAATAAACCCCAGCCCTGAGCATCGGGCTCAAGCCATTCGACGGCGCAGCAGTGGCTGCACCAATACCAGAGCTCCTCCACAGAATGCCAATAAAATCCCCAATGCGCCCCCGAGGGTGATATCCGCGAATGGGGCCTGCATCACTACGCTGCCAAAACCCCAGTCCGGGTGCAGATAAAGGTAGCGAATCGGCTCAATCGCGTAGCTGAGCGGATTTAGACTGGCCACCACCTGTAGCCAACCGGGCATAAAGCTCAGGGGAACCAGAGCGGTGCTGGCAAACAGCAGCGGTAAATTGGTGACAAAGATGACCGCGATTAGCTCAATGTGACCAGGCAGGGCAAAGGAAAGCCCCAGGCTCAGAGCAGTCACCCCCAGCACCAGG
>JBHJIP010000221.1:0-22444 GCA_050043365.1 Leptolyngbyaceae cyanobacterium | reverse complement strand
TGGCAATGTTGCAGTTGGCTAATGCTCTCTTTGAGCAAGGCCAATCGGTTGAGCAAGTCGTGGAGGTGATGATGCCTATCTGAAATACACAACTCAACTCCTTATTTATTTTCCTCTCACTGAAGTTTGCCAAGTCGTGTTGAAGGGCTATTTGCTGGCCAATATTGACCAACCAGAGAAACGAGCTGAGGCCAACAAGCGATTTAAGCAATGGCTGCTCAAGTTTGCTGAGTATGGCAAGGAAACAGAAACGGATTTCTTTAAGACCTGGCTGCGTTCTCAATATGCGGTGAAGATGCGGGAGCGGAAAAAGGATGCCAAGTCGGAAGATTTTGACCTAATTGGTACGGAATACCACCGTTGGACTCGCAATAATGCTGACTTAGTTGGCTTAACTGAAAGTACCGCTTGCTATCAGTGGATCATGCGGGACATGGATTTCTATGCCCGTGTGTATTTGCAGTTGCTTCAAGCGGCTAGAGCCCTCACACCGGGATTGGAGAGTGTACGGTTCAATGCTGATCACGGATTTACGCAGCAATATCAACTGTTACTTGCCCCCCTAAAGCCGAGCGATGATGAGGTGACCACCCAAGCCAAGCTGAGGCTAGTTGCTGACTATATTGACTGCTGGCTAAATCGACGGCTGTGGAATTTCAAATCAATTACCTATTCCACGGTTCAATACACGGTGTTCCAGTTTACGAAGGAGCTACGCGGGCGATCTCTGGATGATTTGCGAGCAACCCTAGTGACCCGACTGCAAGAGGAAGATACGGCTCTCAACTTTGGTAGACAGCCCTATTTGAACAACTGGAATGCTAAAAGTCTGCACCGTCAGCTTGCTCGGATGATTAACTGGCTAGAGATTCAAAGCGGAGAACCAGGTCAGTATGAAAAATATGTGGTGCGCTCTGGCAGGTATGCCTATGAGATTGAGCATATCTGGGCCAACCATTATGATCGCCATCAAGATGAGTTTGACAGCCCAGTTGCCTTTGGAGAGACGCGCAACCGCTTAGGGGGGTTGCTGCTATTACCCAAGAAGGTTAACGCTAGCTTGGGCGATCGCGATTATGACTACAAGGTTGAGCAGTATGTCAAAGAGAACCTGCTCGCGAGATCGCTACATCAGAAGTGCTATGAGAATAACCCTGGGTTTAAACAGATGATGCAACGGACGGAGTTGCCGTTTAAAGCACACTGCAAAAGTGAGGGGGAAGGGCAATCCGAGTTTAAGAAAGTAGATCTGGAGGAACGGTTCCAGCTTTATCGGCAGATTGCTGAACAGTTATGGTCAGTGGAACGGCTACAAGGTGGCTCAGTGTAAAGCCGGGAGGTTGATTGGAGCTGTCAGTGAGTCTTAGAAAGTTGAGAATGTAGGCATGGAGGGAAGGCGGTTTTTCTGCTCGTATTTAGGAACGGAGGTGGAGCTAACCCCGGAACGGGAGGGCCACATCATCGCTACCCACCCAGGAACGTTGCCGGAATACTGGGGGCAGTTTGCAGAAACCTTGAGCGACCCGGATCAGGTGCGTAAGAGCGATCGCGATGCTGCTGCCCTAATGTTCTCAAAGTGGTTTGAAACGATTCGGACGGGTCGCTATCTGGTGATTGTGACGGTTTGCGAGAATGAAGCTAGCCGGTATTGGGTGATTACGGCTTATACCGCTAGACGGCTGTCGGGAGGAAGGGTGATATGGACAAAAACCTAGCGTTTCGCTATGACCAGGTGGGGGATATTCTCTATGTTGATCTGTGTCCCCCCTATGCGGAGCAGGAGTCTGAGGAAATCGGGGATGAGATTATTGCCCGGTTTAACCCGGAGTCGAATGCGATGGAGAATTTAGAGATTTTGTTTTTCTCAAAGCGCTTTGCGGACCAGTCACTCTTTGAGTTGCCGGTTTTGGCCGATTTTAAGCTGGCGAGTTAGACCCTGTGCGAGCTTATTAACGAAAAGCGGAGTGATTCGTTAATATACGCCGAGATTTTATTCCCTTATTAACGGTAGCGATAATAAGGGCACCCATCTATTGCACCGGCTAAGCGTTGGGGACGCTATCAAGATTTCGAGAATATAGGTATTCAATCCTAGATGCAGTGTTAGGATGCTGGCACAATGCCCTTACACCAAGGGATAAGACCGCTTCTAGCGACCTGAGGGCTAAACAGATGCTAGAACAATTGATTCTCTACTTCGTGTGTAAAACCAAGGGGCACATTACTAAGACCCAATTGGTGAAGTTTTTGTACCTAGCGGATCTGTACTCGGTGAAGTGGACGGAGAAACAGCTCACAGATCTCGATTGGTGTTACTACCTGCGCGGCCCCTGGCATCAGGACATTGATGCTGCGCTGGAGAGCATGGACGTTTTGTCTGTTCAGTCTGCTGGTGAGGTTTCCTTAATCACTGCGAAGGATGAATCGCTGTACTCGGCTGATTTTGACTTTTCCGAAGGTCTGAAGCTGATGTTGGACAACATCAGGAAAGAATGGGCGGTTTCCGGTACTGACAAATTCAAGGAATTGATGGGGTACGTCTACGAGACGGCCCCCATGGTGGAAGTCAAGAGTAACCACACCGCTGAGGAAAAAGCGCCGCTCAATCTGCACCTAGAGCGGGAGAAATTGCTAGCAGAAATAGGGGCATAGAGTTTGGTCGGACGGAAACCCTAAAGCCTGCGTCAGGGTTGGATTTACATGATTAACCCCTATCGGGTATCGCTCAGATGTCAGAGTGGACACATTCACCATTTACGGAAGCGATCGCAATGACACAAGCCATCACGATTCCGGTCGATTCAGAGATTCAACAGGCGTTTGAGCAGTCCAGCGAGGAAGAGCGCCAGGAACTTCAGGTGTTAGTCAGCCTATTTTTTAAGGAAGGTTGGGCTAAGAAGAACATCGTGGAGGTCATGAAGGAGATTGGCAACCGTGCCCAAGAGCGAGGCTTAACGCCGGAAATCTTGGATGAGATTTTACAGGATGACTAAGGTCCGGTGTGTGGCCGATACGAACGTGTTGATTAGTTCGTTGTTGTTGAAGAACTCAACTCCGTTTCAGGTAGTCGAGCAAATTTTCCTGAAGGGGGTGATGTTGCGGTCAGAGTCAACATTGGCCGAAGTGAGGCGAGTGCTGGGGAAAAAGAAGTTAGAGCGCTATATCACAACAGAAGAACGGCAAATCTTTCTGGCAAAGTTTTTGCTGGAATCGGAATTGGTAGAAATCAGGGGACGGGTGGAAGCCTGTAGAGACCCAAAAGACAACCAGTTTCTAGAATTGGCGGTGAATGGTCAGGCGGATTTCATCGTGACAGGGGATGAGGATTTGTTGGTACTGCATCCGTTCAGGGCAATTCCAATTTTGACTCCCCGTGATTTTTTGCATGTGTTGGAGGAGGTTGAGTGATGCCGACTTTTCCAAAGCATGAAGCTTATCAGGATACTCATGAAGACTGGTTAGGAGAGATGCCTAAACATTGGCAGCTTCTCAGAACCAAGAATATTTTTCGGCTGATTTGTGAACCTGCTCCAGAGAACAACAATGAAGAGTTACTTTCTGTCTATTCCGATATTGGTGTGAAGCCTCGGAGAGAATTAGAGGAGCGGGGCAACAAAGCATCAACTACTGATGGCTATTGGATAGTCAAAAAGGGTGATGTCATTGTCAATAAACTGCTGGCATGGATGGGGGCAATCGGGGTCTCTGACTATGATGGCGTTACCAGTCCGGCTTATGACATCTTGAGAGCCTACAAGCCGATTGACAGCAAGTTTTATCACTATCTCTTTCGCAATCCAATTTGTATTAGCAAGTTGAAGCAACACTCGAAGGGCATTATGGAAATGCGTCTTCGACTTTATTTTGATGAATTTGGCAATATCAAAATACCGTATCCTCCTGTTGAAGAACAGAAGCGGATTGTTGAGTTTTTGGATCGCACCACTACCGAGATCGATCGCGCCATTTCCCAAAAACAACGCCTCATCGAACTCCTGCAAGAACAAAAAGCCATCCTCATCAACCAAGCCGTCACCAAAGGACTAAACCCCGACGTGCCGATGCAGGATAGTGGGATTGAGTGGATTGGGGAGATCCCAGAACATTGGAGTATCAAAAAACTGGGATTTCTCTCGAACTTATTGCAAACAGGCCCATTTTGAAGCCAATTACATCAAGAAGATTATATTGAAGGTGGCATTCCTGCTATTAATCCTTCTCAATTAATTGATGGCGAGATTAGACCTGATTACAAAATAAGCGTTTCAGAAAAAACGGCATTGAAATTAGAAAGGCATAGGTTAGTTGAAGGCGACATTGTTTTTGGGCGTAGAGGTGAGATGGGGCGGTGTGGATTAGTTGCCGCTCAAGAAGTAGGTTGGTTATGTGGGACAGGAAGCATTTTATTTAGACCTAAAACAGAATATATTAGTCCTAGGTTTGCTTTAGCAGTTCTCAGATCGCATTGCATAAAGTCCACACTGGAATATATTTCTGTTGGAGCAACAATGGATAATCTCAATACGGCGATTTTATCTAAGATATCTCTCCCGATCCCTCCACTAGATGAGCAAAAACAAATTGTTATTGGGATTGAGAAGATCAAAGAAGATTTTTCCGAGCTTATTAGCCGACAACTCAAAGAAATTGATTTACTCAACGAGATGAGGCAGGTGATGATCGCTTCTGCTGTAACCGGAAAAATAAAAGTCTGAGGCCAACGTCATGGTCAGCAAAACTAATGAACGAGCGCTGTCAAGGCATATCGAGTAGGCCGACTAAAATAGAAACACCGTAGGAAAGGCCAGTCGATGGTTCAACTTCAACGCGAACGACTCAAGCCCCCCTCCCCAGACCAGCGCATTGTCCATTCCGGCATTACCTGGCAGCAATTCAAGCTGATTCAGTCCGGCTTTGGCGACACCCGCAACGTGCGCCTGTTTTACTACAACAACACCGTCGAAATCGTCATGCCGGGGCGCGAACACGAATTCTTCAGCCGCTTAATTGGCTTTTTGCTCGGACTGTTTTGTTTAGAATCAGGCGTTGAGTTTGAACCCCTCGGCTCCACCACTCAAGAACAGGAAGACGAAGCCTCCGCCGAACCGGATGAGTCCTACTGTTTTGGTGCATCCAAGCCCACCCCCGATATAGTCATCGAAGATATTTTTACCAGCGGCAGCCTCAAAAAACTGAACCTCTATCACGCGTTGAACATTCCCGAAGTTTGGTTTTGGGAAGATGGCGTGTTCAGCCTCTATCGGCTACGGAGTTCTGGATATGAGGCCATCAGCCAGAGCGAAATCCCAGAACTGGAAACCCTCGATATTGAGCTGCTTACCCGTTGTGTGTTGATGGCTCAAACCTCCCGACTCGATGCGGCCAATACCTTTCGCAGTGCTTTGAAGTCCGAATAGCCCAACCCTTTGCAGTGTGCTTCTAATCGCCCGATGCCTTCCTATTCGAGACAAGTCCTATGGTCAGTCAAACCAATGAACAAGCGCTCGAAGACTGCATCGAAGCAGTATTGGTAGAGGGTTCCCGCTACGACAAGGGCAACCCCGCTGACTTTGACCGCGAATTTGCCATCGATAGTGAAAGGTTTTGGCGTTTCCTCGAAACCACTCAAGCTGAAGAACTCGACAAACTGCGGGACAGACCCAACTGGCAACGGCTGATTCTGGAACGGTTTGACCGCAAGGTGAAAAAAGACGGCATCCTCTCCGTGTTGAAAAAAGGGATTGCCATTGATGATGCTCACCTCACCCTGCTCTACAGCCTCCCCTACAACGACGCTAACCCTCGCATCCTCGAAAACTTTGAGCAAAATATCTTTTCCGTTACCCGTCAGGTACATTACTCCGACACCGATCCGGGCTTATCGATAGATATGGTGCTGTTCCTCAACGGCATCGCCCTGGCCACGATGGAACTCAAAAACCCCTGGACGGGGCAGACCGTTTATCACGCCAAACAGCAATATAAAAATGACCGCGATCCGCGTGAGCCGCTGCTGCAGTTTGCCCGCTGCATCGTCCACCTGGCGGTAGATCCTAATGAAGTGTGGATGACCACCAAACTCGACAAGGGCAATACCTATTTCCTCCCCCTCAACAAAGGTCACAACCACGGCAAAGGTAATCCACCCAACCCCGATGGCCACAAAACCGCCTATCTCTGGGAAGACCTGCTCACCCGTAGCAGCTTCACCAACATCATTGAACACTTCGCCATCATTCCCGGCAAGCCAAATACCACCCTGCCAAAAAAGACCCTGTATAATCCCCGCTATCACCAGCTCGAAGTGGAGCGGCAACAGCTCAGCCATGCCAAAACCAACGGTACGGGGCACAAATACCTGATTCAGCACTCAGCCGGATCGGGCAAGTCTAATTCCATTACCTGGACGGCTTACCAACTGATCGAACTCTATGCCCCTGGTGCCGACTTGCCCTTGTTTGATTCTGTGGTGGTCGTCACTGACCGCCGCGTGCTCGACAAACAGATCCGCGACACCATCAAAAACTTCTCCGAGGTGAAAAACATCGTTGCTCATGCCTCCAGTTCTGCCGAACTCAAAACCGCACTGGAAACGGGCAAGCGGATCATCATCACCACCGTCCAAAAATTTCCCTTCATCGTGGAAGGGGTAGAGGACTTGAGCGATCGCAACTTCGCCATCATCATCGATGAAGCGCATTCCTCCCAAAGTGGGCAAGCTGCCGACAAGATGAACATGGCCTTGGGCATAGAAGACGGCAGCGGGGAAGAAGAACCCGAAGACACCCAGGACAAAATTCTCAAGGTGATGGAGGGGCGCAAGCTCAGCCCCAACGCCTCTTACTTTGCCTTCACCGCCACCCCCAAAAACGCCACCCTGGAAAAATTTGGCGTACCCACCCCAGAGGGCACGTTCGTCCCCTTTCACCTCTACTCGATGAAACAGGCGATTGAGGAAGGCTTCATCCTGGATGTATTAGCGAATTACACCACCTATCGCAGCTACTACGAAATTCAGAAATCCATCCAAGAAAATCCCCTCTTTGACACGGCTAAAGCTCAACGCAAGCTCCGAGAAAAGGTGGAGGGAGACTATCGCACCATCCAATCCAAAGCGGATGTGATGGTGAACCACTTTATTGAGCAGGTGTGGAAGAAAAAGAAGCTCAAGGGCAAAGCCAAAGCGATGGTGGTCACCCGCAATATTCAAACGGCTATCCGCTACTCCTTTGAGATCCGTAAGCTACTCCAGCAGAAAAATGCACCGTTTGGGGCGATCGTGGCCTTCTCAGGCAAAAAAACTGTAGACGGTAACGAATACACCGAAGACCTTCTCAACGGATTCCCCAGTAAAGACATCCCCGACAAATTCAAAGAAGACGACTACAAAATCTTGGTGGTTGCTAACAAGTTCCTCACAGGCTTCGATGAGCCTTTGCTCCACACCATGTATGTGGATAAGAAGTTGCAAGGAGTTCTGGCGGTTCAGACCCTCTCACGGCTCAACCGCTGCAATGCCAAGATGAATAAGACCGATACTTTTGTTCTCGACTTCTACAACACGGTTGAAGAAATCAAAACTGCCTTCGATCCTTTCTATACGGCTACATCTCTGAGTGAAGCTACCGATGTTAATGTCCTCCATGACCTTAAAGATGCTCTGGATGAGGTAGGCGTTTATGAATGGCCAGAGGTGGAGCAGTTTAACGAGTTGTTCTTCAATAACGCCCCCTTTGATGACCTGACGCCAATTATCAGTGCTGTTGCCAACCGCTTTGATCAGGAACTGGACTTAGAAGACGAAGACCGGATCGACTTCAAAATCAAAGCGAAACAGTTTGTCAAAATCTATGGGCAAATTGCCTGTATGCTCACCTTCTCCAGCAATGCCACCCAACTGCGTTGGGAGAAGCTTTACTGGTTTCTGAAGTTTCTCATTCCTGCACTCAAGGTCAGAGACCCTCAACAGGATGAACTGGATGAACTGCTCAATAGCGTGGATCTCTCCACCTACGGCTTAGAGCGGGTGAGACTGAATGAAGCGATTGTCCTGGATGAGCAAGCGTCGGAAGTCGATCCGCAAAATCCCAATATGCGGGGAGTACATGGGGACGACCCCCAACAAGACCTCCTTGATCAAATCATCTCAGTCTTCAATGATCGCTTCTTCTCCGGTTGGGATGCAACTGCCGAAGAACAGCGCGTCAAAATCCTCAGCATTGCCCGCTACGTCAAAGAGAACCCTAAATATAAGGAACAGGTGGAAAACAACCCCGATGAGCAAAACCGTAAAATTGCCTTTAAACAACTCATCAAACAGGCCATGATCCAGCGGCGTAAGCAAGATCTAGAACTTTACCGAATGTATGCTTCCGATACCGACTTCGAACGTACCTTCGACGCTGGCATCATCAATCTCTTCTCCAGTCTCACCCCCGATCAACTCGATGACCTCCTGAGTGCTTAATCCCTAGCAGTTTTAAGGTTGCCGAGTGCTAGTCAATCAATCTGCTCTGCAGCTCTTATCTGCTCTGCAGCTCTTAATTACCTTTTAAGGCATTGATTCAGCCATGGGAGGCTCCGACCAACTGCAGCCAGCAGGGGATGAAATAGTCTGCCAAGGCATTGTCCACCGACCAGAACTCCGCAAAGCTATCTCCTGAACAATAGGCCGTGACAAACACCATCAGCACATCCTGAAACGGTAGGTTTGTGGGCTGAGCTGACTCGACATCTATATATATGGTGTTAATCACGGTTTGGAGATGTAAGAGATTGACGGTGATTTGGGCGAATAGGCTCTCCTCCGCGGCTAATGTTGGCAGATAGGTCTGACTGTAAGTTGCATAAAAAACCTGGTAGAGCTGGGCGATCGCCCCTTTCACATTCGCCTCCAATTCGAGTTGCTGTCCTGGCTCCAACCCATGAATAGAGACATCTGCCAGTAAATCCTGTTCTAAAGGCGACGGCTTCAATATAGAGAGGTTAACCGTTAGCAAAGGCTCCAGCACCTTCAAAAACAAGAAGTCCAGATCGGCCAGGGATAAATCTAGGTTGGTGGGATAGTCCGTAAAGACCGATGAACTCGGCAGCACCTCGTTCGTCTCTGAGTGGGTCCAAGAGAATTTAAACTCAGCGATATCCGCGACCAATTCTCCGAGGAGGTGGGTAAACATCAGCCCAAGGCGCTGACACACTTCCCCATGGAAGAATCTCTCGGCTAAGTCGCGCTTAACCGTCACCTGTATTCCAGTCCAGTCAAATAATTCTCGACAGGTGAGCGGACCGTGCTGGGTATAGGCGGTTTCGCCAGCACGCAAGGGCTGATCGCAATCGGCCAAACTGGCGTAGTCACTCTCCAAGGGACTCAATACCAGTTGCCAATAGTGCCCCCAGATATCGTGAGTCAAAAACTTCTCAACATCCTGTAGGGGCAAAACACCCACATTTCTGGATAAGCGCTGGGTAATAGCGGCTGGGGATAGGCCGGTGCGATCGCTCACATCTTGTACCCAAGTGTGATCCATCCCGGCTGGATCACAGGGACCAAAGGTGGGAAAGCGGCGAAATTGCTCAAAGCTGAATTGCTTGAGGCATTGTTGGAGGGATTGCAGTTCAGGGTTGTGTGCTGTCTGCTCAAAGTCGAGGCAAAAGTAAAGCTGGGTAGATGTTGCCAGTCCATGAACTGGGTCCGTCGGTAACGCCAAGCCGTGAAAGAGGCGACCCAGCAGAGCGGCAAATTGGGTTTGGGTGGGTGGTGTGGCCCCATCGGGAGCTATGCCAACGGTGTCGAGTACGGCAGTGATGAGCTGACGTTGAGTCTGAATATCGGCATCCACTGCAACCAAATCGGCTTGAAGTTGAGCAGCCCAATTGGTATCAAGCTGGAAGCGATCGCACAATTGCTGTACCCAGCCTGCTTGATGCCATGCTGTCGGGACCGTATCAGCCTGAAATCGGTCCAACGTGGACGCAGGGAACGTGCCGCACCAACCGCCGCTGCCGACGGTGCCGTAATGGCGCACCAAGCCCAGCGATCGCACAAAGGCTTGCCGCACGGGCAAGGGAATCGCTTCTACCGGTAAGGGCGACTTTTGGATCGGATGCCCCCAGGTTTGTAAGGTTTGCTGAATATCGCGGATGCGATCGCGGCGACGGTTAACCAGGCTTGGAGCTGCCTCAGCCGCGTCGCCGCCAATCAGAAAGCGGGCGAGCTGTAAGGCTTCTGCCATTAAAGCCAGTTGGTCGGCTGTCAGGGATAGATTGGGCGAGGACATGATCAACTCACCATTCCGCCACAAGGGTAGACTCAACAATCGAGATTGCTGGAGGTTGGGCTAAGTCTTGCTGGCGGGTGAGCGCTGTTGTGAATCCTGAAACCCATGCCTCCAATTCGTCTGCGCCTGCTTCGTCCGTAAACTCAATCACCCAACGGTGAATCACCTGACCCTCAGCAGTTTGAACAATGCCCAGGGTATCGGCCCAATAGTCAGTCTTGACCTGTTCCAGCAAGGATCGGGTATCCGGCGATTCTGCGAATAGATATCGTAGGGAATACTCGCCCTCAACCGTTTGGGCTTGCAGCGTTTCCCCTGGCTGCAAAGGAATATCCAAGATATGGGCCTCTCGCTCCCCAGCTAAATAGCGTTCAGGCTTAAAAATCAAGGTTGTGGCTTGGGGAGGGTTTTCAAAGGCGGCATCTACCGCTGCCCAGCCCCCTGCATCTCGAATGGCCCTGATAAACTTCAGCCCATCTCCATAAATAAACAGATTTTCAAATTGGGCTGCGCTCACATCGCCGTCACGGGGTAACTGGGCATGGGCCAAAAAGTCATAATTCATGAGTTCACTGACCGCTAGCATCGCCTCTCCTTCGATGAGAGCGCTCAGGGCCTGGTCGTAATCTGGCTGACCCAAGCTGTTGAGGCGGAGCTGATAAAGGTCAAAATGCTGAGCTTGCAGAGCATGGAAAATTTCGTGCAGTAACACCCCCCGACCCAGTTGTTCGGAGCCACCCACCGTCACCACCAGTTGCTGGGTCTCCGAGTTGTACCAACCGTTTAGGTTGGGATCCGTTTGAGGCTGAAAGGTGACCTGCAGATCTTCAAGGAAAGGCAGGCCCCGCCAGGACTCCAGTTCACTCATGGTGGCCGCAGCACTATCTGCCCAAGGGGGAACATCCCCGGCAAAGGTAACCCTGGGCGTATCCGTGTCTACGGGGGTACCCTGGGCAAAAGTTCCCAGATTGATGGCTCCTGCACAGCTCCCGAGCATCAGACTGCTCACCATGATCATCGCGCTCATCATTCCAGGCCAGCCCTGCATCTCAATACCTCTTTAACTTAAGTCTATATTTGTGGGATGTGTCTTATGCTGCGATCGCTTGCTGAATCGCTGGCCCATCTCTCTCAGGTCATGCTATCGGGGCTAGGCTAGACATGAATCAGGGTTGTCCCAACCGTTGACATCTATATATATGTATTGAAATGGTATTGAGAGACACGTGACTGGCCCTGAACACCATTGCTCACTGTCTCCACTGTGTTTATCGGCTCACGCCGCCAGAGATCTGCCCCCCTTTACATCTTTAGAGTCACCCAGTGCGGCCCAACCCACGTTGACCCAGGAAGGCGAAGTCGTGGATGGGCAGGCGCAAAACCAGCACTTCAAACCGATACCATGGTGTAAAGTCAGCTGTTGAGGGAAACCGTGTTGCTATCTAAAGGCTTTGAGGTCGAGATGTATACCGGGACCCCTCAGGGTCGCATTGTTGGTTTCTCTGATCGGATTGTTGCCGAACTCAACGGTTTTGTCCGTGAGCCCGATAGCCGAAATGTTGAATACACAACGCCCCCTCTCCATCAATATGAGCAGTTGCTGTGTGAGCTAGTACGTCCGCGCCAAGCATTGAGGTCCTATCTCAAAACCCTGTGCGATTACACAGTGGTCCCTTGTAGTACGCTCTCCTTAGGCGATACCAGCCGTTTCTTCCGCTCAGATCCGCATAATCCCTACCACAGCTACATTGAGAGAACCTATGGTACAGATGTCGTAACGGCCAGCATTCATATCAATGTGGGGATTTCAGACTCCGAGACATTGATGCGAGCCTGCCGTCTCTTACGGGTGGAAGCCCCTCTATATCTAGCGTTAGCAGCCTCGTCTCCTTTTATGGATGGCAAAGTAACGGGATATCACTCCACCCGCTGGCATCTGTTTCCGCAAACGCCTAAATTTGTGCCGCTGTTTGAGAGCCATGACCACCATATTCAATGGATCGAGGCACAGCTAGAGCAACAAGCCATGCAAAATGTGCGGCATCTCTGGATTTCGGTCAGACCCAATGGCGATCGCCGTCCTTACTGCCTCAATCGCTTAGAACTGCGGATCTGTGACTTAATCATCAATCCGTTAGATTTGTTGGCAATCACAGCCCTCCTAGAAGCCCGACTCTTGCAGTTGATTAACGATCCATCCCTGGATCCCCTCGTACAAAGTCATTTGCCGACCTCAACGCGGGCAGACGATTTAGTCACACTCGCGATGGAAAATGAAGCCGCTGTTGCCCGTGATTCTCTGGCGGCCACCCTAAAGCATTGGCAAGACGGACGGATCATCACGGCTAAGGCTTGGCTCGAAGAGCAATATCAGATTCTGTGGCCGATTGCCCATCGCTATGGTTTTAGTTGCTTTTTAGCGCCGATCAAGCGTATTCTTCAAACCGGTAATGAAGCTCAAAAGTGGCTTAACCTCTACGATAGAGGCTATTCGGTTGAGGATATTATTGCCGAAGCGATCACGACCGCTCAGCAGCAAGAGCAAGCCTTAACCGAAGAACTTTGTTTACCTTGCGCTGCGTAGATCAAGCAAAACTACATTTTGTCAACCGAGAAGATCTAGAACTTGGGCGGATTAACCAAGGGCAATAAAAAAGTCCTATCAGTGATGGGTCTGTGGCAGAAACCTGATGTTCTGAAGCGAATCCTGTTCTGATCATGGGTGCATCACTATTTTGATATGAATCTGCAATGGTAAAAGTTGTCCTCGTAAATCCTGAGATTCCGCCCAATACCGGTAATATCGCTCGGACCTGTGCGGCTACAGCCACTGAACTCCATTTAATTGAGCCCTTGGGGTTTGAACTCAGCGATCGCCAACTCAAACGGGCCGGTCTCGATTACTGGCCCCACGTTAATCTCCATGTCCATGCTTCATGGTCGGCCTTTGCATTACAGCATGCACAGCATGAAGGTCGATTGATTGGCTTGAGTACCCGAGGCACAAAGCCATACACCGATATTCAGTATCAAGCGGAGGACTGGCTCCTATTTGGCCGGGAAACCCGTGGCTTATCCCCTGAGATTTTAGAAGATTGCTCACCCACCGCTTATATTCCAATGCGAGGTAAGGGAGTTCGTAGCCTAAATCTATCGGTAAGTGTGGCTATTGTGCTGTTTGAGAGCTTGCGCCAAGCCGATCAATCGCTGTGAGCCCTGACTTGATAACCTTGAGCGCAACGATGGCTATTTGTCATGGGCCTTTTTGTGCGACTGAACCATGGCTGAACTGATGGGGCGATGAGATTGGTGAGGGCAAAAGCCGGAGTAACTTTATCGCTGATGGGTGATTTTCAGGCTTCTTGATGTGCTGAATCCCTTCACCTTCACCGCTTTAATGATCGCAGAACGCTCAAAAAACGAGATCCAGAGGATCATACGGTGGATCGTTTTGTGGGATACAAATCTGCAGGTTCTGCCATCAGAAATTCCTATAGTGAGATCACTGTTATGGGTGAAGTGGGCAAAATCAAAACACCCATGTAATGCCTGCCAAAATTGACTGAATTATTGAGGTGATTGCTGATAAATGATTGGTATACATGGGTTCTGGGAGAACTTCGCTGTTTAAAAGAACTCTATCTGAGATCTTGAATCAGCTCAATAAATGCTCTCATAGAGATTTCCGAAAACCCCTTTGCTCCTTGACGTTCAGGGTTGATTTGAATGGGGTACTCCGTGAATGCAAAGTGATCGATGGGCTCCGATCAGGGTTAGAGGATTGCTTTTTTGGTTAACTCATGTAAACTTGCTTAAGTCAGGTGACCTATTTCCTGGGTCGTACCGAGCACTTGGAAACGGTAGTTTAAATCAGCGCTACTAGTTTGTCGTGGTTTTGATTTTGGCAAGAGCAATCTCAAGTCATGTTTCTCGTGATAAGCTCTTGTGCCATGGTTGCTCACATGCTGGTCACAGGGAGGAAGTTCCTTTGAAACCTGTTTTTTCTAGGGAGTCTGCTCAAGGCATTCAATGTCTGTCTGACGCAATAGCGATGATGAAGACTCCCAAAGTTCGTACTTGTAGACCCCGCGTTTCTGCCGCTGTTTTCGGATTAGCGCTGTCTGTAGGTGCATCAGGTGCAATCTTAACTTCCCCGCGGGAAGCTTTTGCTGCTGATTCGTCAGCGTCGAATGCGCTGCCCAACGAGGCATCGAATTCTTTATTAAGCTCGGTTGGCTCAAGCCGTCCGTCTAACTCAGCTGTTGCCTACCATACCGTTGCTGATGGTGAAACCCTTTGGGATATTTCAACTGAGCACAGTGTTGACGTTGTCGCTATCAAGCAGGCAAATGGCCTAGCCGAAAATGCTGTTATTAAGTCAGGTCAAGTCCTGAAGATTCCGAGTGGACCTGTTGAGGGGAGTGAGCTGACTGAATCCTCCACTCCATCTGTCCAGCTCATTGCCGTTGAAGATGATTTATCAGGGGCTGCTGATCTAAAGGATGACAGTTCTAGCATCCAATCAACGTCTGAATCCGCGCTGACCAATCAAGGGGTTTCGGAGGTTTCTGAAGCTTCACCGGCCACATCGGCCACATCAGATATCTACACTGCTTCAAGTGAATTTGAACTTAAGTCTCTGCCTACAACTGTTGAGCCAGTCCAAGGCACGATGCTTTCTATTTCTTCTGGTGAGACCTTAGTGGCAGCAGAGCATTCTGCTTTAACCTCTGTGCCATCTCCAGAGCAGGCTAGCAGTAGCATTCATGAGGTTCAGGTTGGCGATACGCTTTGGTCGATCGCCCGTGATTATGGCATTTCGCCTGAAGCGCTTGCTGAAGCAAATGGCATTTTTGATCCAGAGCGTGTTTTTGTGGGTCGTTCCCTAACGATTCCAGCTCAAACTTCTGACGAGCCGTTGCAGCCTGCTCCTACGTCTCACATTGATTTAGCTGCAGCCCAGAGTGTTGTTTTGCAGGTGCCTGCTCGGCCTACAAGTGTTTCAGGTGGAAGCGTTGGTCTGCAACAGTCTTTAGAGCCGACTTTGTCCGCTGAGCCAGCTGTCTCGCCCGAGGGCAACGTTGACCTTTACGTTGCCAACCTTTTGGAGGATGTTTCAGATGCGCAAAATGCTAGCGCCTTATCTGAATCTTCTGAATTGGGAGAATCAGCCCCTGTAGAGCTTGCCTCTGAATCAACCACGTTTGACTATGTGGATGATGAGTTAGAGGCTTCTTTGCCTATTAATCCGCAGTTTTCATCGCCCACATCCCAAGGGCCGAATGATTCTGACAATCCAATTGGTGATAACTTATTGGCTGCTGCACCACTTGGGTCAGAGGTATATGCTCCGATCAATGAGAACCCAGCAGGTCGGGTTGTATCTCCAGGCATGCCAATCTTGCCTGACTCAAGTGAATACCTACCCGAGACGCCTTCCCATTTTAGTGGCTATGTTTGGCCTGCTCATGGCGTTTTGACGTCCGGCTATGGTTGGCGCTGGGGACGGATGCATCGAGGTATTGATATTGCTGGACCCGTTGGGACGCCGATTTATGCTGCTGCCCCCGGTGTTGTTGTGCGGTCAGAGTGGAACTCTGGTGGCTACGGAAATCTCGTTGATATCCGCCACCCTGATGGCAGCATGACGCGCTACGCACATAACGATCGTAATTTAGTTGAGTCTGGTCAGCAGGTTCGCCAGGGTCAACAAATTGCTGAGATGGGTAATACAGGGTTTAGCACTGGTCCTCATCTGCACTTTGAAATCCATTTACCAAATGAGGGAGCAGTCAACCCGATTTCCTATCTGCCAGGTCAATAGCTTTGTTAGTCAATTAAGTGAGAAATAGGAGAAATCATTTCTCCTATTCTTGTATTGTGCGATTTGCAAGTTCTCATTCAGTTGAGTTTTGTGATAGCCTTGTTAAGCTGAAGGTACAGCGCTCGGCTCAGTAGCTCAGTGGTAGAGCAGGGGACTCATAAGCCCTTGGTCGCGTGTTCAAATCACGCCTGAGCCATTCTTGATAGGAAGAAAGCCCGACAGTCTACATAAACTGTTGGGCTTTTATAGTTTGGAATTAATTCCCTGGAATAGTCTGTATTGGTTTTGGTGGGTTGTTTGGGTTGGTTGTTGATGTTGCTTAGTAACTTCAGCAAGGCCGAATTCTGTGTGACAACTAGCCCCGGTTACGTTCTAACAACAACATCATGAGTAGGCTGAGAACAATCTGTTCTTGATGTCGCTTGTCTAGATGGTCAACTTGTTTAATTGAAAATTTTCGCGAAAGAAAGGCTGGAATTTTTTCTAAGCGCATCACCACAGTCTCGTCTGATTTTTGAACGAGATATACCGGATTAAAGACAAATCCTGTGAATAAACCGACGATGGGAATCTCTGCAAAGAGAGAGTCGAATACTTTAACCCAGGGGTTTTGTTCGCGAATTGTGAATACTGGGATTTCTGCATCAGTCGGCGCGAAAATGTCATAGTGGGCTCGCCAAATAGAGCGCATGCCCCGCCGCTTGACTGAACCCAATGCACGACCCTGTTGATCGCTAAACTGATATCGGGCTGAGAAATCAATAATGCGATCGGCTTTGATGGAGTACAGAGACTGTCGCTGTTGATTATCTGAAAAGACGGTAATGGCTTCTTTGAGTTTGAAAAGTTTTTGCTTAACGTAGAAAACGAAGTTGTCTTGCTGATCGACAACTGAAATTTGAGGGGCAAGGGCGAATAATTTGAAGGTCAGGGTTAAGGGATACTGCATGTGGATGCGATGGTGGGTATGGCCTGAATTGTTATCGGACTCAGAGGGTGTTTGAAAAGTCCTCGGAACTTCTTTGAGCGACATGGATCACCCAGAAAAGTGACCGTAGCATTAGGGCCTCAGCCATCCTACTGATGGGCTCCAGTATTGTTCAAGACTGGCTTAACCCCTTTTCAAACACCGTCTCAGTGTGAATACATCAGAGTGGGCAGGGATTTCTCAAAGAATGAGCGCAGCCTCCCTGTTTCCTAGTCTGTCGATCATATTGTGTGGGGACTAGAAATTGCCGTTGAGTCGGCGTTTGCCTAGACCTGAACTATGTTGATGGAATGCCTTGATCTAAAGATTAGCTGCCAAATGCCGTACCTGCAGCTAAGGCTCTTTACTATGGAGAGGCTGATCCACTTTCTCAACTGGTCTGTAGTTGTGAGGAAATGGCGGCTTAGGGATGGAGCGTCTATGTAAGGATGTCATTGCTAGCAAGAATAGCGATGGCTCACGTTGAATACAAGTTGGCAGACAAGAGTCAGCCCCTTTGCCATGACTTCTGGAGTTTCTGATTTAAACCGCGGCCAACGAACCTTGGCCGCGATTGTATTAACGGATGCGGTAGGCTTTAGTGCCCAAATGTCTGTCGATGAAGAATATACACTCAGTCTGATTCATCATGATTTGGGTTTAATGGAGCAACTTTGTCAGACCTTTGAAGGGCGCGTCATTAAGTCAACGGGTGATGGTCTTTTAATGTACTTTTCGAGTGCGGTTCAGGCGGTGAGCTGTAGTTTGAAAATTCAGACTGAATTGCAGCGCCTTGGACAAGATAGTCAACCTCATAAGACTTTGCTGCATCGAATTGGTGTTCATTTAGGGGATGTCTTTCTTAGTGGTGATGATGTGATGGGAAATGGCGTGAATATTGCTGCGCGCCTGCAGACGGAAGCGAAACCTGGACAGCTTTGTATTTCTCAAGTGGTCTATGACGTCGTTAAATCTAAGCTATCTCTGAATGCGACCGATGCAGGTGCATTAAAGCTCAAAAATATTCAAGATCCTCAGCCTGCTTATCATGTTGACCCCCATGATGAGCATCAGCAAACTGAGCTTTCAGAAACTAAGGTTCTGTCGGTGTCAGAAGACAATGCTCAGTTCCAGGATTCTAAAAATTCGCGACAGCTAGGGGCGGGCAGTAAAGTTGGCGGTCGCTACACGATTCAAAAGGTTCTAGGTCAGGGTGGCTTTGGGCGGTCTTACTTGGTTGAAGATACACAGCGATTTGGGGAGAGCTGTGTTTTAAAAGAGTTCCTGCCGAGTCATACCTCTAAACGTAACCTGCAAAAAGCGCTGGATTTATTTAAGCGAGAAGCGAAAACCTTATATCAAATTAATCATCCTCAGATTCCGACTTTTCTAGCATGTTTTACACAAGATGGTCGCTTGTTCATTGTGCAAGAGTTCATCGATGGTGTGACTTATTCACAACTCTTGAGGCAGCGCCGTCAGCAGCGGCAAAAGTTTTCAGAGTCTGAAGTGATGCAGTGGTTGATGCATATGCTTCAGGTTCTGGATTACATCCATTGTCTGGGTATTGTGCATCGGGATATTTCACCTGATAACATTATTTATTCCCGCGATCGCCAGCTTCCAGTACTGATTGATTTTGGATTAGTCAATGATGCAATGACAGATATTTTGTCAGGTGCTACGGAGTCAACACCTGATCGTAAAAGTGCCACCATGGTAGGCAAATTTGGTTATTCTCCACCTGAACAAATTCGATTAGGACAATGTTTTCCTTGTAGTGATTTGTATGCACTGGGTGTAACAGCGGCTGTATTGTTGACGGGTAAAGATCCGAGAGATTTGTTGGATCGCCATTCCCTAGAGTGGCAGTGGCAACAGTATGTTAAAGTCAGCGTCTCTTTTGCCCAAATCTTGCAGCGGTTGCTTCAGCAGAAACCGAGCGATCGCTTCCAGACTGCTCAATCGGTCTTACAGGCAGTTATTCCGCTTCTGTCTGCCGAACGGGCATCTTCTCCTCTGCCGCAGCTAGGAGAGCTGAGTAATATTGACCTCAGTCCAGAGCCGAATACGGCACCATTGGTCAGTGGTTCCTTGCGGACTGATACTTCTTTGGTGTTGCAAGATCAGCAGTTTATTGAGCAATGCCGTCAAGCGCTCACCCGTTGCGTTGGACCCATGGCGACCATGCTGGTGGAAGACACCTTGGAACAAAATCCTAATGTTGATCCGGGGACCTTTGTGAAGAGCTTGGCATCTCATATTGCTGATCCTCATGAGGCCAGTACGTTTGTTGAGCGTATTGAGTTGCCTGTGGTTGAAACCCGTAGCCGCTTCAGCAATGCCTCAGGAATGACGAGTTCGTCGAGTTTTGTAACTGATCCTTTGCTGCCTCAAGACATGTCTGGCTCCACCTCTGCACCCATTAACCTGAGTCCAGAATTCTTAGAACGTTGTCGTTATGCTTTAACGCAATGCGTTGGACCCATGGCTGACTTTTTATTAGAAGAAACCCTGGCGGATTATCCTCACCTAGATGCGTCCGCCTTAGTGGTTCAGTTAGCTACTGAAATTCCCGATCAAGCTCAAGCCCAAGCCTTCCAGAAACAATTCCAGTAATTCCCTACTGTGAAAAATTTGACCCTCGGCTATTGCCCCGATAACGCTCTAGCCGCTTCATCGCCATCTGAAGGCTCATGCGCATGCGGTTAAAGGCTGTAGCTAATTGACCGACCTCATCTTCAGATTGCACCGTAAATTCCTCGATAGCATTACCCATGCTGACAGCTTCAGCGGTTTGAGCCATCCGATTTAAAGGACGAACGACAAAACGCTTGAGCCAGAGATTGACCATGAAGGTGGCGAGGGCGAAGACAATTACAAAAATGCCGAGAATGAGTACTAATGATTGACGTGCTGCTTTGAGAACGGTTTTAGCAGGGACTGAGATGACTTGGGCTCCGACGATTTCATCTAACTGCCAGCCGAACCCATTGTTGGGACCATAGCGCGCGATCATGCTGGCTGGGGCTGCTGCCGGGGTGCTGTGACAGTCGAGGCAGCTTTCCTGGGAAATTTTGATGGGGCGAGCAATGTAGAACAGATTGCCACCTGCAACGTTGCGGAAGCCTGAAACTTCTTGGGGCGTGGTTGGATTTTGAAACTGAGCAACCAGTTGAGTTTCAAAGTTATCGGCCTTATCTCTCAGGTTGGTGGGGTTGAGGGTGGCTTCTTTATAAAAAAATTCACTGTACTCAGGGCTGATGCGTAAGGTTTCAAAAACCTCGCGAGCGGAATAGGCTGGGACACTTTCTGGGAGAAATTCGGTTGCGAGGCGATCGGCAATTTCGGGCCTGATGTGTTCGCTGGTATAGGTCCGCACTGAGTTCATAGTTTCCATCAGCATCAGCGCCTTGGTGGTGAGCTGGGCTTGGGCATTGTGATTGAGTACTGAGGCGAGCGCTGTTCCACTGGCCAAAATGCCTCCTAAAAAGACGCCTACGAGGAGAAGGGTGAATTTTTGCCCAAGTTTTAGTTTTTTTAAATTGATCATGACGATTGGAATCAGGCCTGTTCTTTTCAGTTATGCACGGGTTTTGATGAAAACTAAGAAAATTTTGCGTAACTTTAATCCAATCCAGTTCTTAGCTGTAATTGCAGGGCTGTTCGGGAGCGGTTGTGGAGGGTTGAAAGGCCTTGAGGCGGAGATATTGCAGGGTAAAACCTAGGACATAAAGGGAATTGAAAACTAGGTACCGTTGCCATAATCGTTTCGGTTCCTGAATTAAACGAAATAGCCACTCGAGACCAGAGCGCTGCATCCAAGTGGGGGCCTGGGGCAGGAGACCCGCATGAAAATCAAAGGCGGCCCCCACAGCGATCGCAGGTATCCCCAAGCGATCTCGCACTTCATAGGCCCAGATTTCCTGACGCGGGCAGCCCAATCCGACAAATACGATGCGGGCTCCACTGTCACGGATAGATTTCAGGACGGTGTCTTGCTCAACATCGGAGATTTGCCGAAACTGGGAGGGCTTGGTCCCGGCAATGACCAGGGCCGGGAACTTTTTCTGGAGGCGGTTCTGGAGTGCTTCGAGCACCTCTGGGCGGCTACCGTACAGATAGATGGGGAGCTTGGTCTGGGCGGCGCGATCGCACAGTCTGAGCATTAGCGTAGGGCCGTAGACGCGATCTCCCAAGCCTGTTTGATAGAGCCCGTTTAAGGCCCAGCGCACCGGCTGACCATCGGGAACAACTAAATCTAAATGATTGAGGCGATAGCCGTGCTCAGCATCCAAAACGCCGGTCATAACGCCATGAACAGCTAAAGCAGAGACGCTGAATGGGGAATGCTGCTGAGCTGCACAGATGATCTGGGTGACGGTGCTGTCGTAGTCGATCGCATTGACTTGAATGCCCAAAATATTGAACCGGCCCAAATTAATCATGCGACGGCCTCTTGTTGCCAGCGATCGCGATTTGCCGCGTAGATTTCTTTTAAAATCGCCTCTACGTTATAGCGCTGCTGCCACTGAGGGTAGTGTTTTTGAAACTTCCGTAGGTCACTAATCCACCAAATGTGGTCTCCCACCCGATTTGTATCAGAATAAGTCCAGTGAAGCTCGCGCCCGGTAATAGACTCGCACAGGGCAATGGCTTCCAGCATGGAGCAGTGGCTAAAGCGTCCGCCGCCGAGGTTATAGACTGCAGCTTGTCGGGGTTTCTGAAAGAATGCATTAAATGCCGAAATTAAGTCGGCACTGTGGATGTTGTCGCGAACCTGCTTGCCCTGGTAGCCATACACAGTGTAAGGACGGCCCGTTGCTGCACAGCGCATTAAATAAGCCAAAAATCCATGGAGTTCAGTGCCCGCATGGCTGGGGCCGGTCAGACAACCGCCCCGAAAACAGACGGTTTTGAGGTCAAAATAACGGCCATATTCCTGTACCAACACATCGGCTGCCACCTTAGAGGCCCCGAACACGCTGTGGAGGGTCTGATCGATAGACATCTCTTCGGGAATGCCCAGTTGATAGGGATGATCGGGGGCAATTTCCCAGCGTGTGGCTTGTTCAATTAAGGGCAATTGGTTGGGCGTTGCCCCATAGACTTTATTGGTCGAGGTAAAGATAAACACCGCCTCAGGACACCATTGGCGGGTTGCTTCTAGCAAGTTAAGGGTGCCATTGGCATTGATCGCAAAGTCGACTTGGGGCGCACGGGCGGCCCAATCGTGCGAAGGTTGGGCCGCTGTGTGAATGACTAGGCGGATGGCTTTGCCGTATTGCTGGAACAGTAGATTGAGGCTCTGGTGCTCTCGAATGACGAGATCATGGTGGCGGTATAGAGCGCCCAACGTAGCCTGTAAACGCTTGC
>JBHJIP010000220.1:0-9889 GCA_050043365.1 Leptolyngbyaceae cyanobacterium | reverse complement strand
CATAGCGCATTGGCGGAGCTGGCGTCTGTTATCCGCTCGGTTGTAGTTTCAAGTCCTACTGGGGCAGCCATTCATTGCCGAGTGGACAACTTGGAAAGTCGCTGGGACTCTGAATCACGGAGATGCTGGTTCAAATCCAGCCTCGGCATTCATTTATAGGGAAGTACGCAAATTGGCAAAGCGATCTGACTTTGAATCAGATGTTTGAGGGTTCGATTCCTTCCTTCCCTGTCGGGGGATATAAGCGCTGAACCGAGTCAGCATTTCTATCCTCTTGTTCATGCTCCTGTAGCCCAACTGGCAGAGGCGGCTGTCTTAGAAACAGTTCATGTGTAGGTTCAACTCCTACCAGGAGCACTATCGGGATGTAAGTCAGTGGTCAGACGGCTTGTTTTGGGAACAAGTAGCCGCTGGTTCGAATCCAGCCATCCCGACCAGACCAAGCACCGGAGGCGGAAGTGGTGGACGCCCACGCCCGATAAGCGTGTTATTAGCAGGTTTCTCCGTTGGAGACGCTTACGCGAACGACTCCTGCCCGGTGTACCAAATATTTGGATTTATGATTTTGAATTTTGGGTTGCTAAAACCTGGAATCCAAAGTCAAAAATCGTAAATTTTTAGGGTCGTTGGCAGAGCGGATATGCAGCCGCCTTTTAAGCGGAGAGATCCAGGTTCGACCCCTGGGCGACCCACCAAAAATTCAAAATTTTGAATTCTGAGTTTTCAATTGTACGGGCTGTTAGCTCAGTTGGCAGAGCAGCCGCCTCTTAAGCGGAAGTGCGTAGGTTCAAGCCCTACACAGCCCACTGAATTTTGGGTTGCCGATTGGGAATTTGTGATTTGAGAGGGTGAAATACCCCTAGCAATCCAAAATTACCAATCCAAAATCTAAACTTCTTCCTCCTGCTGGTGTGGCTCAACGGCAGAGCAACTGTTTTGTAAACTGGTGTTCTGAAGTTTGAAAGCTTTGTAGGGCGTGCTTTTGAGGGATTGGTGTTTTAGGCTTGCCTAAAATTGAGACTAGATAGGGGATTTGTCACCATTTGAAATGGGGGTTTTCAGTCCTCTGCTCATTAATCGCCGCCAGCCCCCCGGAGCGCTCCGGGGGGCTTCTTCTATTGGCTCTCAAGCATGAACTTGAGCATTCGGCTGTGCTCCCCTTCGCATCTTCCCGCACGGTCTGTCACCAAGGGGCACACTTCCTGGAGGTCGCTAGACAGGTCAATTGTTTTGGGGTCATTTAAGCAAATATCCCAATTCGTTTCCCACTGCCGAAGTAAAAAGCTTGAGCTTCCACAAATCAATATGTATTCATTCTCTGAAACAGCTTTGACAGTGATAAATCTCTGTATTGGGATGTAATAGGCCGCTAATGCTGAAATTGATAAAATTGAAATTATGTAGAGAGAGACTCTTTTTTTTGTCATGGCTGAACCATTGCTGTCAGAAGTTTTTGGAACTAATGCAAGTCAAACACCCACCCAGCTAATAATAGACAAAGGTGACTTAGATTTAGTCGCTAGCGCTAATAATACGGCAGAGTCTCTGTTTGTTGCTGTGATAAAAATTGCTTTATCTAATCTAACGGAAGCAAGCCGTAGCAATGACCCAGAGAATCGAAATCTGGCCATTATCGATGCTGGTGATCAAATCTACTCTGATTCAGCTAGGAACTATAAAATCCGTTCTTTGGCGCTTCAGTTATTCAGGGACTACAACACTGAAGATATTAACCCCGGAGACTTCTAAAGATGCCTCCGAACAGAAATCATGAGTGTAGATGCGGTTCTAATACGAGAGGAGATGCACCCGCCATCCCTAATGCTGGAGTAGTTTTTACTGCTGGAGAATTAAGCCCTGTAGGTTTGGCTAGAGACATTCTCAGCCCCGCTAACGTCCGGGAATCAATTAGGCGTCTACTCAGAGATGAAGGTTTAAGCGCTGGCGGTACAGAAGCGACTAGGACAAACGATTTAGTTGACCTGGTTAATGATTTACCTGGTGGTGGATTATCCCTTCAAAGAGCCGTACCTCTATTTATTTGGTGTCATCATCCGCCATCCCACTGGAGAGAAGTTCTAGCTTCAGAACTGCTTTTAGGCTTACAAGACAATCCCCTTTCAAGAGCGAGACTCTACGAATTAATAGATGAGCGCTGGAATGCAAACTGTCAATGTAAGCCCTGTAACCCTGAAGGATGGCCGTGCTGTGGTGATTACCGAATAACCGTAACGTCCGACCTGTTCCGCGCAGATGGAAGCGTTTACGGTCAATACACCTACACTAGAACCCCTTTCGACCGAAAAGAGCCCCGCGATTTCAGATGGGTGAAAAGAACGGGAACCGCTAATAACTGGGATTTACTTTTTAACATCTGGAGCTGTTTTTTTAATGAAGATTCTGAGAACAGATTTAACCATCGAAACATCCTTTCTTATGGAGGTTTCGCGCCACGAATCACAAACATAGAAATCGAAATGATTAATGGGGGTGATAGATATGGATGCCTTAATCCACCCCCAGCGCCACCCCCAGCGCCGCCGCCGTTTTTTCACCCCATCAACCCTTACCTTCCATTCGAGGAGAATCCCATGCCGATAGTTATATGTAGATGCGATCACGAGCCCGACAGAACGCCCATCGTAGGAAGCATCATTCTCCCCGACTGTGATGGTGGAGAAGATCGCGTTTTTCCTTACGGGGGAGAAGGCTTAGCTGGATTACAGTCATTCGCTCAAGCGGTATCCCTCGCACTTCCTTACACCGTTAATTGTGGAGGGGGGGAATCACTGATGGGTCTACCCGAAGATTACGGAGTTTACCCCGAAAAAAATAGACCCACTTTAATTATTTCCTACAAAGAGAGGAAGCGAGAAAAGTGGGGGAGATCAACTTTTACCTCCACTATCTGGTATCCGTCCGATGAAGCTTTAACGAATTTCTTCGACTTAAAAATAAATCCACCTCCCAGGGAATCAGGGCCAGAGAGAGTGGATGCAAAGTTAAGCGATGAATCGATTTTAAAGGGGAGAGGCGCTACTGAAGGGCAGGCGTTTCAGCATCTCGCCTATCTGATTTCAATGGTCGAACCTTTTAGGGTTCCATCAGGTTGGATGGTGGATGCTACGACTCGGTTTGAATCTAAAGTCGCTTACAGAACCCTCTATCCCAGAAAGATTGAATACTACGCAAACGGGTTCAGAGCGGGAATCAGCCCCACAACTCAACGCTATATAGACCCTCCAAATCTCGATGATTAACAGAACGTTTGTACAAGCGTTGCAGGCTTCGGGAGTGATTATTTGAACGCAGAAAAGATATTGAAGCTCCAGAGAATTAGCTTTGAATTGAACCCCTTTTAAGGTTTTTTCTCATGGCTGCAAAAATTGGAGCGGGTCAAGCATCCGCTAACCCTGCACTTCAAACTTTCATTGATGCCCCTACCTTTGAGGCTCAATGCATCGCAATCGTTGAATACGCCGAGACCATCCAAAAGGCCCATAACGAAGCGGTTGACCCAGGAACTGGCGAACTGGTCAACGCCGACAACCTGTTAGCCTTTGTCGGTGCTGCCCTGGGTACCGCCCCCAGTGGTGACTTCATCGCCGCCGCCAATATGGGCCGCTGTCCCCTCGCTGCAAATGCAGCCACCCAGCTCCTATGGGACGCTGCACTCCCCTTTGGCTTCGATAACGAACTCCCCCTAGCCGCTGACGGTGCTGACAACATCAACGACGCCGATCTGAACGAACTACTCGGCATCGCCACCCTAGGCGGGCAAATCATCTGGATGGGAGCCCGCCTAGAGGCCCTAGAAAACGCCGCCGTAGAAGCGCAAACCATCACCGATGCAGACACCCGCTGTCGCGTCTCCGCTGACTATGACAGCCGCCTAGCTGCTGTAGCCCTGGCAATGCCCACCTCTACCACCTCCATCGCCGCCGCCGTAGGCAGTTACGTCTAGGCCCTAGTGGTTCGATGGGTTCGATTGGTCTGAGCAACTAAGTAAATAAGGCAGGACAATGGCTAGAAATCAACCTAAAAGCCCCTTTGTGTGGGCAATCCTAGGGGATATCCAAGACTCAGGCGGCAACACTGACGCCGTAATTCGCTGCAAAGAGACCACCCGTAAGTTTTTGGGCCTGCGGGTAGCCTCAAGTCGATTCATTGGTGAACGGGTCTCAGGCACCAAATACCGCGCCATGCGTGGGGGTGCCTATGGTGAAAACTACACCCTGATCCTCGACAAACCCCGCAACGTGGGCGGTGTACGCCTGAAAACCATGGGCTTAACCGTGCCCGCATCCGTGACGGTTAACGAGCTGGTGCTCTGGCTCAACCGCAACGCCGGGAAAGTCGATGCCCTGGTTACCCCTCGCGGAGTGCGTCACTCAACCGTCACCGACCTGGGCGATCGCGTTGCTGACGCCTTGAATGATGGGGCTGATTTAGTGGGTGACCTAATTCCTAACTTCGGTGAAAACTTCTCCGATGGTTTAGAGAACTTTGGCAACTTCGCTGATCGGCTCATTCCCGACAATCCAGCCGGATTGATTAGCGATGTGGCTGGGCTCGTCGGCCTGGCCCGTCAGCTCCCAGGGGTTCCCTAAGTAGATGGC
This sequence comes from Leptolyngbyaceae cyanobacterium, assembly GCA_050043365.1. Classification (GTDB taxonomy): domain Bacteria; phylum Cyanobacteriota; class Cyanobacteriia; order Phormidesmidales; family Phormidesmidaceae; genus PCC-6406. The sequence goes on along the minus strand of JBHJIP010000220.1, from coordinate 5,270 downwards.
GTGGAACTTAACCACCACCAGGATTAGGGTTGCCTGGCCTGATATCACCGGGCGACGGCAACCCATTCCTGATTTTGAAATAGACATTCCGCCTAATGCCACAAAGCTCCTAACTCAGTCATTTGCTAGCAACAATCCGGGCTCTTGGTACAAAGCGGGATTTCTATCCCTAATCGAAATTAATGGAGACCTTCCAAACGGAACGGCTGAGGTTTGGTCTGAACTGCTCCCTTTAAATGATCGGGTCTGGGAAGGGTTAGACCCAGCGAAAAGCTATCGAGTCAGAGTCTCCCCTCAGCTTTACTTTGAAGAGTTTCAATTCCTTCTTTATCACCACCTTTGATGGCTATCCCCTTAGGCGCGGGTCAGAACTCGGTGAATGCTGCTCTAAGTAGCTTCATCAATCGCAGCTACTTAGAGCAGCAGATAGCGGATATGGGCTACAGGGCCTTTGATGGGGGAGCGCCTGTAATCGTCTCCCCTGATAGAGATGCCCTGGCCTTCAGGTTTCAGCTTAAGCTCAAGGCAAACGCTGCTGTACTGACGACTTGGGAAGGAATTTCAGAGAATCAATGGGGTTTAAACAAGCTGGAATCCGACCCAGCAGACACAATAAACGACCCCGACTTAATTGAGTTCTTAGGGTTGAGTGGATTCGAGAATCAGTATGTCTGGCTGCTGTCTGAGCTGCAGGCATTGGAAGAGGCTCAGGATGAAAACCGGATTATTTTAGTCCCTAACTATTCGACTAGAAGGCTCAATGTCGTCGCCTCTCTCCCAATCGATTTACAGCAAGCCGTAAGCATAATAATCAATTATTTGAGTGGAGGTATCAGCGTGGTTTTATGGAGTGAAATTCAGGGCGACAAAGATTATAACGACCTGATTAATACACCTGATTTATCTCTATACGTTCTCCTAGCTAATCTGGCGGCGGTATCGACTTCAGGGGATTACGGCGATTTAAATAACCCGCCTAACCTGAGTCAGTACCTTACTTCCGCTGATATCGCTGACCTGGCGACCCAGGCTTATGTAAATGGGCTATTTGGAAGTTTGCCTGACTTTAATCAGTTTTTAATCAGCGATGACTTAACTCCTTACGCTACTCAGACTCAGCTCGATAATTACGCCTTAGCTTCATCTCTCCCAGATTTTTCTCAATTCCTGACTGAGGTAGAGATAGGCGATGTAAGCGGGCTGCAATCTGCGTTGGATTCCTCAGAAACTTTCGCCAAGGGTCGATTCGGCAGGCGCGGCGGAACGATGGTGATTGATGGGGGCCAGAATTTCTCAGTCACCAGAACCAGCGCGGGTCTTTATGAGGTGGCATTTATCAACCCTAGACCGGCTGGTGATACCAATTATCTCGTGGTTACGGGTACTTCAGTCGTTGCGAATGAGCAGACGGAAAGAAGCCCCAGAACTGCAAATCCGAGAAACTACACAAACCTCGGCTTTCAGATTTACTGCGCTGTATCTGGTGGCGGCGAAGATCATGAGTTAGTTAATTTCGTGGTTTACGACCTATGAGTTATACCGTAGTTACTGCAGACGAAAATCAGAGCGTTTTTTTAGAAGCACCTGAAAACATTCCTGGCGATGCCTTATGGAGTGGTCCTAGTGATCAGCTTCCTACGGAGTTTCAGATATCTGAAGCAGAAAAGAATCCTGAGGGGCTTCTGTTGTGGTTGTACTCGAATGACGACTACACAGCTTTAATGAACTCTCACGGCGGTATCGTCGCCAGCTTTGAGCGTCAGGTGAGTGAAAACCGCTTCGAGCTGGCGTTGAAATTGTGGAATAAACTTCCTATTCCTCAATCACTGAATGATGCTTTATTCGCCCCGGACGGCCCTCTGATTCAGTTTGGATATCAGGATTTAATAGCGTTCGCGGCGGCTAATTCTTAGGGGTGTCTACAGAGAAGTGGAAGTTACAGGTCTGAGGCGATGAATGACGCGATCTCTTTTGCAATCAATATCCCAGACCTAGGGTTTATTGGGGCTGTGAGTTGGTTTTTGTGGAATCGGTATCAATCCCTTGAAAGGCGCTTGGATGGCATTGACTTGCAGATTATTCAGGGAAAGAACGTAGCGGATCTGGCAAAGAGCACCTATGAGTCCGATAAGCAAATGCTGGAGTATCGGATTAATGGCAACCACGAATTAATCAAGCACAAGGCGGGACGCTTGGAAAATGGCTTGTTGCAGGTTTCAGCGGCGCTAGAAAAGATATCAGAGGGGCAGTGGCAATCGTCGCGCACGATGCGCTATCCCTCGGATGGGCCTACGGGGCCGCTCACATAAAAAGCCCCCGATGCATTGCATCAGGGGACTGAACGACTCATCATCTAGCCGAAACTTAGCAGGGGATGACCTTTAGGGCTCCCTTCTGTACCAAGTGCTCTACCCGAGCCTTAACAGGCAATGAGGACTTGAGCCCTAGGCATCGGGCTAACCCTTGCAGTGATACGACCCCATCAACGATTTCCCCTAAGGCAACAATCAGTTGATAAGTAATTTTCTGACTGTAGGCGAACTTCTCGAACTTCTCTGGGTCAACCTTTAAGGGCTGAAGCTTTACCAAACCAGTATTTAGAGCATTCATAGGATGTCAATCAATCCTCCAATAGTGGACTCATAGAACGTCTGTACTCTATTGTCACCTACTTTGCCGTCTGCAATTTCGTGCTCATCTTCAGAATAATCTCTGTCATGTTCGCCCCAGTCATCAATAGCGCTGGGATCTACCCCTTCTTTAAGGTTCTCGGCTACATAATCACGAGCATCATCGCCCATTGTCCTTCGTTCAAAAGGCCACATAATACCTATTACCTCTGATATGCATTAGAGGCGGTGTGGGGGTCGGTCGCCAAACTTGCCCCCCACATCCACCGGTTTACGGAACCTCGAAGCCTGTGGCCTCGGTTCCCTCGTAAATGACCCTGATTTCAGCGCCATTTTCGAGCTTGTAGATATCGGCTTCCTCAGTCCGTTGATTCGGCAGGCCAAAGGTGCCTTTCATATCGCCGTAGGTCTGAGGCCATGCCAACCCCTTGAGGGTGGCCTCTTGCGATGCGTCCAGGTGCCCAGAACCGCCATAGACCACCGAGTCACTCTGTTGAGCAGCGGTTTCTTCTGGGTCTGAAAGTGCGTCAGCGGGTGGCTCAGTGCAACCCATCAACCCGATCGCTAAGCCGATAGCAATTCTTTTCATCACTCCCCCAAGCGGGTTTTAGCCTCGATCGCCTGTTGGTTTAGATGCTGCATGGTGGCATTGCGGGCCTGTTGTTTGGCCGCATGGAGGATTACCCCCTCTTTCTGGCCTTGCAGCATGGCCGCCTCAACTTCCTGCATAAACTGAGCCTGATCGGCTTCGGCTATGCCCTGAATGGTGGCCCCTTGCCGTTCAGTTAAGTCAGCAATGGTGATGGCCATGCGCTCCATGTAGCCATCTAAGGCCCCCATGGTGTCGTTATTGAGGACTAGAGCCGAGGCAGCTTGATCGGGTACCACGGTCGTGGTGACGACCGGTACATCCTGGGGAGTAGCTTTAGCTGGGGCCTCTGGCTGTCGGATGTCTGCAAACTGCTCCGTATAGTCGATCAGCCAGCATTCTGAGAGCATGTCGCCCTGATTGCAGCGCTCGGCATAGTCTCTAAACAGACTCTCAGCTAGGTCGGTATACTTGCCGCCTACTTTGGTGCGATCGCTGCCAATCACCTGCACCACTTTTTGATGCCACCGGTTGCGAATGGTGCTTTCGTCAACCTTGCAGGTTTTAGCGATCGCCTTAGCGGTGTGTAAGCCTTGGGTGCTGTCCTGGGCCTTTAGATAGGCCATTGTCAAGCCAGGAAAGTGATTGATGTCCGGTTGTCCGTTTTCGGGTCCGGTGGTGTCCGGTTGGGTGTCCGTTTTGGGTCCGGTTTTGGTGCTTCGTGCCATGGGTTTAAGTCTGTAATGCTTGCGCCTAAAGGTTTTGTGCATTGTCCGGTTGGGTGTCCGGTGCCTGTCCGGTTAGGTGTCCGGTTTTTGGCTCATCACTTCTTCGAGGGTTTGACCAGCTAGGGCGATGATTGATAAATCGGCATATTGAGCAGCGGCCTGGGGCAGCTCTCTGGGTTTGCCGTTAACCAGCTCTGGGTTAGCCAATAACCCTTGCAAAGCCATCCCAAATAGCCATTCACGCTTGGTTAAGCCGGGTTCCATGGTGGTTTCACCGTCATCAGTGAACACCCAGGGCATCGCACTGCGGAGTGCATTGGTGGGGCTGTCAGTGGGGCGCGTGGTCTCTTTGCAATAAATCTCGCCGCCGATCGCCACGGCATAAGCTTCCCGCTCTCCTGGGTGCTGGCCTGCTGGCCACACGTAAACCGTTGCGCCTTGTGCAGAATAGTCCTGAGCTGCGGATAAGGCAGACTCTAGCCCTTGAAAGCCAAGGTTCGTCTCATCGTCAGGGACGCGCTCAAGGCTGTACTCATCTGTTGCAAACCACTTGACCGGCTCATCAAGCCGATCGCCTCTATCACCCTCGGCAGGGCGTGTATTCGGTAACATTGGATTGTTCATCTCCAGCTGGTTGGACATCGCCCCTGTGAAGCAGCTCACGCTTCCGGGGGTTTTTAGTTGTAGGTTCCTGGCCTTTCGGCAGCAATTGCTTTTACTGAGTCGTCAGCTCCAAAGTCGTCAGGTATTTCCTCTATGGGCCTATCAAGTAGTACACAAAGACGTTTTGTCTGAGGAATGGTTAGGCGCGGGGGGTGTTTACCCTGCTCCCAATTCCTGACGGTCTGTTCCGACACTCCCAGCTCTTGAGCAATTTGCTTTTGAGTTAGGCCCGCTTCAAGTCTTAAGACCACGAAACGAGACTCCATGTTGGGTTTATCTCTACCCATCTTACCTTAAGTCAACTTGACCCAAATTAGACTTGAGGTAAGATCAATTTAACCTCAAGCTGACTTGGGGGTGTGCTCCCACGTATTTGAACGACCAAGCCCAATACGTGGGTCTATTTTCGCAGGGCATCTACAAATCGCATTGAATGGGCTCTATCTCTTTGAGTGGGGCCTGTTCACTACATCTATCCACGGCTCCATGCCAACACTCCACCCCACTGACCACCCCCTTTAGCCCACCAGGCCCGATCGCCCTGGTGGGTTCGTTGTTTTTTACGTACACCCATGACAACCGCCCACCCCTCATACCCCCAAGGCCAGCGCCACTGGGAGCTAAACGGCACATACCCATGGAGATCGGAAGAGCCCACGG
>JBHJIP010000219.1:0-25559 GCA_050043365.1 Leptolyngbyaceae cyanobacterium | reverse complement strand
CCCAGTAAAAGTCCACCTAAGGCCTATGCTTCTCAACGAAAACGGCTTGCTTTAGAGCAGCGCATAGAGTTCAACAAGGTGATCAGATTCTCATGGTGAGACTGACTAAGATGCTGAAAAGTTTTCTGCACCACTAAGGATAAATACCTCAATGCTGACTGATCTACAGTCCTTATTGGGCTGCGAATAATAGTTGACCTGGTCACCTATTTCTGCCCCTTTTTAGAGCTTCCGGAAAAAATTGGCAAACTTGTCAAATCACTCAAACCCCCTATTAAATCAAGGGGCTTTCTAATTTCAGCACTATCAATCACAGATTTCGCTGGCAAATTTATTTTTCTATCCGGAGTTCCCTAGAAAGTTGCGTAAAGAAAGAGCGAGACAGGAAATGACCGTTTTGGGTCTCCTGCTCTAGTCAAAGTAACCATCCGAGGTTTCTTCCATGAAGCGTCATATCCTTAGAGCTCTATCAACCACTGCAATCGCCTCTGCTGCAATCTCCGGCTCCGTTTTGACCTATTCCCAAACAGCGCAGGCCGCTGTTGAAATCCCCCGTGATGTGGTTGGAGAATTTCAATGTGTCCAGACAAGTGGAGGCTGGCAAATGATCGCAATCCATGCTGACTTCGCAAACGTGGTTTCTAGCATGATTGAATTTCATAGCCTACCTAATTACCCGGCTGCAGAGCGCTGTGCGATTGTCTCAGCGGCTTTCAATAGTCAGTTTATTAATGGCACCACCCCCGTTGCTATCTCGGCTGGCGACATTCGGAACCGAGACTTGGGGATATCTCCCATTCTTTGTGCAGTGACAGATCCGCTACTGTCTTGCAATGCCGCAAATCAGCTCGTCACGTTACCAGAATATGCCCTATTTAATCCTGATTTGCAGGATGCTTTTGTTTCCATTATTGCCGATCATTTTCGCTATTTAGATCGCAGTCCACTGATTCACCCCGGCGATCCACTTACCGGCGTTACAAATCCTGCGATCACCCCTCCTCAGCGCCTATCGCTGTGATTGCTCCTAATCTTCAAAATTCAGACTAATTATTAAGGGTGTCGAGAAGTGTTGCGATGTGTTCAACTACATTTCGGAAGGCTTCTAGGTGCCCTATGGCGATTTTTCTGGGTGAGATACAGCTCGTTTTCAAGTATTTAGAGTTGCTCAAATCTCTCTAAAACTTGCCAGATTTAAATCATCTATATGTGGGCAATTAGGGTGATCTGAAAAATGCTATAATTCAAAATTGGTGAGGGTTTTCTATGAGATTCACACAAATTCTGCTAGCCTCGGCGGCAATTTTATCCGGCCTGCAAATGGCTGTTTTTAGTCCAAGCGCCTTGGCCCAAGTTACCCAGTCGATTCGTTCTGGCGAGACCATTTTAGGCGAGTTTAGAGCCAACGCACCTCAGACGGGGCCGAGTGGATCCGCTGTCACTAACGTAGACACCTATACGTTTCGAGCCATGCCGGGAGACTTTATCTCGGTTAGAGCCTTCCCTAATGGCAATCCGGTTCAGTCAAACATCATCCCCCTAATTACCTTGACAGATCCCTTAGGGAACGTATTTATTCAAAATTCTCCTGCTGGTATTGTTAATGTGCCCAATTCCCTCACGGGGGGAGGCTGGACCGTTACGGTAAGCTCTTTTAATAACGTGTCTGGCAACTATGCCCTCAGCCTGTCGATTTCCTCAGTCGATGGAAGCGCAGTTATTGGCATTAACGATCCGTTTGGGGGAACTGTTTATTAATGGAGACCTAAAGCTGCTCTTTGTTTTATCAATGGGGCAAGACATAAGTCCTCACCCTTAAAGGGGCTAGGGATGAGATATATGTAAACCAAAGAATCCTCTCCCTTAAACAGGAGAGGATTCTTTGGTCTGACGTTCAAAAGCTATCCGAAATCCTGCGATTAGAGAGGTGTAGCGTTTTGCTTCAGGTTATAGGATCGCATCTACTCACCATGCATCAGCATGCTCAGGCGACTTATCCAGAGGAATGTTGCGGTTTAATCATCGGCGCGCTTTCAGTCCAGAGCCGGTCTAAAGATGTAAGGCAAATTCATTCCCTAGCCAATCAATGGATGCCAGAGGTGCAAACTGTCACAGAGCCAGATGGCGTAAAGGCGCTGGGTGACCCCCAAAGGTCTCTGAGTCGTCGCCGTCGGTACTGGATTAATCCCAAAGATTTGTTGGTGGCCCAGCGAGAAGCGCGCGATCGCGGTTGGGTCATCCTAGGCATCTATCACTCTCACCCTGATCATCCGGCTGTGCCGTCAGAGTGCGATCGCGCCTTGGCTTGGCCCGAATATTCCTACGTGATCCTGTCCGTCCATCAAGGCACCGTCGTCGATTGCCAGAGCTGGCGATTGGATGATCAGCATCAGTTCCAACCGGAACCCATTCAAATAAAAGAGAGCTCTGACTGTTAAAACCGTGGACTAAAATGAAAGCTTGCGGTGATTTCCCGAGGCAACCGCGATCCTGATTTTTGTGAGGCGCACACCGTCAAAATTCACCTAATTCCCCCGCCCTATGCTGAATCCAAATTTGGATGATATCCAACTCACTTCAGAGGAGTATGAACGCTTCTCTCGCCACCTGATTTTGCCCGAAATTGGCCTAGAAGGTCAGAAGCGCCTCAAGGCCGCCAGCGTACTCTGCGTTGGCACCGGCGGCTTAGGTTCTCCTTTACTGCTTTACTTGGCCGCCGCTGGCATTGGTCGTATCGGCATTGTCGATTTTGACATTGTCGATCAGTCCAACCTGCAGCGTCAGATTATTCACAGCCAGTCCTGGGTCGGCAAACCCAAGATCGAATCCGCCAAAAATCGCATTCACGAAATCAACCCCAACTGCCAGGTTGATCTCTACGAGACCCGGCTGTCTTCAGAAAATGCGCTCAAGATTATTGAACCCTATGACGTGGTGGTCGATGGTACCGACAACTTCCCCACCCGGTACCTGGTCAACGATGCCTGTGTGTTGACCCATAAGCCCAACGTCTACGGCTCGATCTTCCGGTTTGAAGGGCAAGCCACTGTCTTCAACTACCAAGATGGCCCCAACTATCGTGACCTCTATCCCGAACCCCCGCCACCAGGTTTAGTACCCTCCTGTGCAGAAGGCGGTGTCTTGGGCGTGCTTTGCGGCATTATCGGCACCATTCAAGCCACGGAGACGGTGAAAATTATTACCGGGCAAGGCAACACCCTGAGCGGGCGGCTAATGCTCTATAACGCTCTGGATATGAGCTTTCGAGAGTTGAAGCTGCGCCCCAACCCAGTGCGGCCCGTGATCGAGCAACTAATTGACTACGAAGAGTTTTGTGGAATCCCCGAAGCTATGGCAGAAGAAGCGAAGCAACAGGCTGAAACCCCTGAAATTACCGTCGATGAACTCAAAGACCTCTTAGACAATTCTGCAGACGATATCCTGCTGCTGGATGTGCGCAATCCCCATGAATATGAGATTGCCAAAATTGAAGGCTCAGTCCTGGTCCCCCTCTCTGAAATTGAGGGTGGCCCTGGGGTTGAGAAGGTGCGCGAACTGCTGAATGGTCACAAGCTGGTGGTGCATTGCAAGTCTGGGGCGCGATCGGCTAAGGCCCTGGGCTTCCTGCGGGAAGCTGGAATTGATGGCGCGAATGTGAAGGGCGGCATCCTGGCCTGGAGCCGCGATATTGACGAGAGCGTGCCTCAATATTAAGGACCTATTGGCCATAACACTGCTTGCGGAGTCTGCTTTGCAGGCTCCGTTTTTTGTAGCTGGTCCATTTTTCTCGATAAGGGCGATCTCCGACAAAGCTGGCGACTAAAGGTATGCCTGTTGACATCTACCTACTGAATGGTAAATACTCTGTTCATGGAAAAGAACACTGCCACCCAAATATTGGATGTTGCTCAGGATATGGTGCGCAACCGAGGGTACAGCGCCTTTAGTTACGCCGATATCTCGAAGCAGGTGGGGATTCGCAAAGCCAGTATTCACTATCACTTTCCGGCTAAGGATGTGTTGGTCAAAGAGCTGGTGAAGCGATATCGCGAGAACATGGCGCGGCAATGCAGCTTAATTGCGGAGTCTGACGCTAGCCCTGACCAGCAACTCATCCAATTTGCGGATCTCTACTGCAATGGTCTAGCGCAGGACCATATTTGTATGTGTTCCATGCTGTCGGCAGACTTTGCGGTGTTACCTGAATCCATCCAGAATGAGATTCAGGTATTTTTCCAAGAAACCGAAGCTTGGTTGGCCCACTTACTCCAGCAGGGACAAGATGCCCAGCTTTGGACCTGTCGACCTTCGGTTGAGCAGGAGGCAAAAGGGTTGATTGCCATGCTGCAAGGGGCACAGTTACTAGCTCGGTCTGCCGAAGATAGTGCTGCCGCTTTTGAGCAGGTCATATATCCATTGCTGTCAGCCAAGTTTTCCAACAGTTAATTTTTTTAACCTGCAATCTACCTTCTAGAAGGTAGATTGCTTGCAACTTAAGTTTGAGGAGATCATCATGTCTAAAAATTTCGCAGGCCAGAAATTGATCGTGATCGGTGGTACTAGCGGTATGGGCAAAGCCGTTGCTCGTATTGTGCTTGAGCAGGGTGGCTCAGCCGTATTGGTGGGTCGCCGTGCCGAAAAGCTGCAGGCGGCGGTGGATGACCTCAAAGCCTATGGCTCTGTCATGGGTGAGCAAGCTGATATCGCTAAACCAAAGGAGCAGCAAGCCTTAACTGAGCGCCTCAATCAAGCCCATAGCGATGCCACCCTGCTGGTGAATTCCGCTGGCGTCTTTCTGCCCAAGCCCTTTCTAGAGTATGAAGAGGCTGACTATGACCTATACCTCGACCTCAACAAAGCTACCTTTTTCATCACCCAAGCGATCGCCCAAAATATCGTCAACCACAATAGCCAGGGCGCGATTGTGAATGTGGGCTCTATGTGGGCCAAGCAAGCAGTGCAGGCCACCCCATCATCGGCCTACTCTATGGCCAAGGCCGGTCTCCATTCCCTCACTCAACATCTGGCGATGGAGCTGGCGGATAAGCAGATTCGCGTCAATGCAGTCTCTCCCGCTGTGGTTGAAACCTCCATCTATGAAGGCTTTATTCCCAAAGAAGACGTGCATGGTGCCTTGCAGGGATTCAACGGCTTTCACCCCATTGGTCGAGTGGGCACCCCTGAGGATGTGGCTGAGGCGATCGCTTTTCTACTCTCTGACAAAGCCGCCTGGGTGACGGGTGCCGTTTGGGATGTAGATGGCGGCGTCATGGCCGGACGCAATCAATACAACTAAGAGGCCAGCTATGCCGTTGTAGGGTCAGAGAGAAATAGCCCATAGTTTTATCGTTGGCACAGCCAACGATAAAACTATGGGCGCACTATAGCAGTCGCCATTTGCATTAAGACATAGGCTATGGGCTTCGTTCCTTTTCCATCCGCACCATGCCCCAACCTTCGAGAGCGCGATGAGCTAGAGCGAGCCGACTTCTGCCAACAACTCGCCAGCATTGACGAGAGTCAACTGGTCTATATAGATGAGTCAGGGATGGACCAGGGAATCGAGGCACTCGGGTGAATATGATTTCGGCCTACTGTAACCATCAGCTGTTTGCTCCCTTCACAATTGACTGCAATCGTAATGTGTTTGAAACCTGGGCTGTTGGTCGTAATTGAAGAGTCGCATTCGAAAACAGCTCGATAAATTTGAGACGTTACGAGATGCAGTTGAACACGTTCTTAAGGAGGCAGCGTCTTAACCTAAGTACGGTTCGTCCACTGCCTCAGGCGCAGACCTACAGCCCAGGCCAGTCCGACAGGGGTTGGGGGGTGGTGACCCGATGCATGCCCGCTGTGGCAAACCGTTCGTAGGCTTCATTAGCCGAGTCGGTAAAGTCCACAACCCCAGGCACCACCACAGGTGAAGAACAATCTTCGAGCAAATAAACTTTCTGGGCCAATTGAGGATCCCGCGCCTCAATTTCGGTAAGCAGATCGGCCACGGACCAAGCCACACAGTGGCTCTTGGCCTGTCCGGCAACGATCACCGCATCAAATTCCAATAGGGCGTCGATCAAGGCGGCGTTCTTTTGGGCGATCGCCCCACCGGTGGGACTATCCATCACCTCGGGTCGCAACACCGAGTAGTTTTCGGTGAGGGGGTTGCTGCCTTTGAGTTCGTAGCGGGTGGGGCTGTTGCGGGCAATGGCATGGACAAAGCAGGCTTCCTCTACTGCCGACACCAGTGCATGGCCGATGCCCCCGACCATGGAGTGGTAGGGCCAGATCGTGAGCGGGTACTTGCCCGCTTGGCTGAGCTGCTGGGTGTAGTGCTGGGCAAAGGCGGGCAGATCTTCGGCTCCAAGCAGGGGGGCGATCGCCGTATTCACCCGCCACTTCCCGGCCATCACCTGATCGTGGCTAATCATCGTCATTGGCGCGGGGGGATTGCCCTCGGCATCCATCCAAAACATCGGGTGAAAAATCTGCGCTGCGGTGTGGGTATCGAGGGTGGGGATAATCGTCGTGATTTTTCCCAGGTTTTCGTAAATAAACTGACAGAGCCGTTGGTTATCTTCCACCGCGCCCTGGCCAGAGCGCCCCCCCACAAATAGCTCAAAGTCCGGCAAGCAGAAGGTGTTTTGCACATCGATCAGCAGCAAGGCAATGCGCTGGGTATCGCTATGGGCGGGCGCGATCTGATGTTCGGTAGCCCAGGCTTTGGCTTGGGTGGTGCGTTCTTGATAGGGCACCCGATAGACCTCACGGACAAGGGCTGGGTCAAAAAAGCTCGGGGGGGTGGTCATGGTGGCGTTAGGGAAAGGGTGCTTGCCCATAGCATAACCTCCTTTTTGGCTTTGTGTGTTTTTTACACTAAGTCTCCGATGCTTACCCATTCATGCCGATTTATGGCGCTCTAGCGCCTCTGCTTCTCTGTCTCCCCACAAGCCTGAAGCAGTAAGGGGTTTGTAAGTTACTTTCTCCCCTATAAGAGCCAATGTCGGAATTGGGGGCTGGCCCCCAAACCCCCCGAAAGGGAGATACGGTTGGGTCGTGAATGCGCACGGCGACAGGGCAAAGCTGGCAACAATCCATTCCTCTAGGGTCCGATTTAGAGGTTTTTCCCTTGCAATTGAGGCCAGAACCCTTGCTATTCCTTGTGTAGAGTTCTGCTCAAGGGATAACTAACCCATGGGTGCATAAACCATCTTGGCCACCAAACGGCAGTGATCCACTATCGCTGCGGGAGCGGGCTCAGTAATGCCTAAAAACTGATCGCTCGGGTCAAACACCGTGTAGGGGGCCACCGTATCTGGCGGCAGATCCGTTAACGGCAGCATTAGCTTTTGGCCCTGTCGCCAGCGGGTGGCGGTGGGTTCGGGCAAGGTGAGGCGCGGCAGGTGGGTCAGGGCAGCGGTTGGGGCGATCGCCTGTACGGATTCGGGTTGAGAAATGAGCGCCTCTAGGGGGAGACTGTCTGCCAGCTGAAAGCCCCCACTCACGGTCCGGACCAAGCCCGCCAGGGTGCCGCCGATGCCCAGCTGTTCTCCCCAGTCCCGAGCAATCGAGCGGATATAGGTGCCCGCACTACAGCGAATCGTCACGGTCAATTCGGGGAAGTCACCCCCCTGCCAGCTTTCGACCGTGAGCTGGTGAATCGTCACGGTGCGGGCCGGGACTTCCACTGCCGCGCCTTTGCGGGCTAACTGGTAGAGCCGCTTGCCGTTCACCTGAATGGCGCTATATCGGGGCGGAATTTGCGCGATGGTGCCTAGAAACTGAGACAGCGGGGCGATCGCTTCGGCTTCTTGCAAATGGGGAACCGGTTGGCGGGTGACCACGTCTCCTTCTAGGTCGTCGCTAGTGGTGGTGAGGCCAAAGCGAATCACAGCGCGATAGGTTTTGTCTTCCGGCAAAAAGGGCAGCAGTCGGGTGGCCCGCCCCAGGGCAACGGGCAGCACCCCCGATGCCAGGGGATCCAAGGTGCCGCCATGGCCCACCTTCTTGAGCTTCAGAACCCCTCGGATTTTGGCCACGCAATCGTGGGAGGTCCACCCTAAAGGCTTATGGAGATTGATAAATCCTGATGTCACAGGCGATCGCCGTCAATTAGGGCGCGTCATCAATTACGGGTAAAAGCCTTGCTGGGCAGGCATTATCGCGCTTCTATAATATTGCTAGGGGCTGTAACCGTTGCACCGCAGGGACTCCAATCTTAATTGATGACAGCCCCTAATTCAAAAAAGTAAATTACTATCAGACCGGGTCCATGCGGGTGCTAACCCGTCCAGATCACTCCTATATCCCCACTCCCATGACTTTTGTATGGCTGCGCCCAGGACTAACGGTAGCGCTACTGCTGTTAGCAACCGCCTGTGGGCGGGGTAACGCTCCTACGGCTGAGTCCCCCTCAACGCCTTCCTTTGACAATCCCACCGTCCCTGCTGCCGAGGGGACAGAGCAGACAGCGGACGAGGCTACCGAAGCTGAAGAGACCGGTTCTGAGACACCAACCGCCCAGGGCAATACCAATATCACCATTGCCCCGGTTGATCCCCCTCAACCCGCCGTGCTGACCGCAGCCGATCCTCAGGCTCAAATTAATTTGCGATCTGAGCCCAGCGTTGAGGCCCGATCCGAAGGCTATGGCCTGGTGGGCGATTCGGTCACCCTGCTCAAAACTGCTGCTACTGGTGGTGAAGTGCCCTGGTACTACGTTAAGTTCCCAGGTGCTGAGTTTGAAGGCTCTGGGGCCGAAGGCTGGATAAGGGGGGACTTTATCGATGCCACGGGTCAAACCACCGCCAGCCTTCAAGTCGATACCTTCACCATTGATGATTTATTTGCCGTATCTCCAGCAGGCTGTGGCATGGTGCTCAGCCGCCAGGGGGACATCTCCAGTGACTTTATTTTCGCCAATGGCCTAGAAGTGGGTGATGCTTGGATGCGCATTGATGGCACCATGACCCGATTTCGGCACGCCGGTGGCTCTGGAGAACCGTTTTATGGTCAGACCACCCGCCAGCAATTTGTCAGTCTCGACGGCAGATTGCAGATCGACACTGCGGTTACCCTGGGTGCCTCCTATGACGAAGTAGTCGAAATTACCGGGGGTACCCTCACAATCCGCCAAGGAGAAAACCAGCAGGTGTTTCAGGTGGTGGGCGATGCTGGCTGCTAGCGGAATTTGAGTTTGCGGGAGGCGTAGAGGCACATTTTCAGCAGCACGAGCCCCTCTTTGAAATGGGCAATATTGGATTCCCCGTAGCTGCGGGGCTGATAGCGAATTGGCACCTCGACAATGTGCAAATTCAGCTTGGCAGCCCCAAACAATAGGTCAAAGTCGCCAAAGGGGTCAAAGTCCCCAAAGTAGCGTCGTCCGGCGATAATCCGCTGATAGTCATCTTTCCACAGCACCTTAGTACCGCAGAGGGTGTCTTTGAGGGGCTGCTCTAGCAAGAACGAAAAGATCTGGGCGAAGATCTTGTTGGCCACCGTATTCAGCCAGGGCATAGCGGTTTTAGAGCGGGGATACACCAGCCGAGAGCCATTGATAAATTCCCCTAAGCCAGAGGCCATCACCGCCATGAAGTGGGGCAGGTCCTCTGGGGGTACGGTCAGGTCCGCATCCAAGATCATCAGTACGTCACCGCTGGCCTCAGCAAACCCCAGCCGCACCGCATCGGCTTTGCCCTTGCCGTTCTGCTGAAAGGCCTTGAGGGTGAATGGGCCTTTATATTCTCCGACCAGGGCTTGGATCTCTTCCCAGGTGTTGTCCTGGGAATGGCCTTCCACAAAAATTACTTCGGTGTGATGGCCGAGCTGAGGTAAACGGGCGATCGCATCGCGAATATTCCCCGCTTCATTCCGGGCCGGAATCACCACCGAGCAACTGGGTTCTGGGGCCGGTTCACACAGGCTGGGGTGGAGCCGTGCAACCACATAGCTGGTCAGGCAAGCATGCTGCACACCGGGCAGCGGAGCCAGATAGCGATTTACCAAAAACGACAGCCCTGGGATCTGCTTCGGCAATAAAAACCGCCGCCCCCGCTTTAAGGGGGTAAACCCAGTCACGGTCAGCAGATTGACCACATCATCCATCGATAGCCAGCTCTGGGCGGGCTGGGGACGACGCTGACCAATGACTTCAGCAAACCGAAGCAGGGGCTCCCACAGGTAATTGTGAAAGGCCAAGATCACGCGGGTGCGGCTATGGCAGAAGGGGCACAACCGAGCCAGGGTGGTTTGCACATCCCCTAAGTACCCGAGCACGCCCGTCAGCAAGATGTAGTCGAATTGCCGATGCTCGGGGGCAAGTTGCTCGGGCTGCAGGGTTTCGGCATCGAGGCAATAGAACTGCAGGATCGGATGGTTTTGCTGGGCCAACCGCACAATCGGCGCGGAAAAATCAATGCCGACGCCCACCTCAGGCTGCAGCGCCCCCAACAAATCCCCCAAACCGCAGCCGATTTCGAGCACCCGACTGCCAGGGGGATTTAAAAACTGGTGGAGTCGCTCAAGATCGCGGTAATAGTAGCGATTGCGCCGCTGCCATTTAGGCAAGTCTGGGCCAATGAGATCGAAGTAAGCCCGCATCTCCCGCTGGAAGGGCAATGATTTGGGAGGGGTAACAGGGGGATAAACGGGAGACATCGCTGAGGGCTAAATGTCCAGACTACCAACTTAAAGGCAGGACTTTAACAGATATCCGAGGGCAACTTAGCCCCGTTAATATCTCCCTAGAGCGGTTAGTTTTCCTCGGTGTGATTAAGATAGTTAAACTGCTAATTTAAAATTCTTTTTAGGAGTAGCTTACCCATGACCTCTGCGATCGCCGCTGCGTCTCCGATGGCTGTGACGGCTCCTACAATTCGGCGATTAGAGAATGGTCTAACCATCATTGCAGAGCAAATGCCCGTGGCGGCAGTCAACCTAAATCTTTGGTTGCGGGTGGGGTCAGCGGTTGAAGCCGACGCCATTAACGGCATGGCTCACTTCCTAGAGCACATGATTTTTAAAGGCACGTCCCAATTGCCGATGGGAGAGTTTGAGCGGCGCATTGAGGCCCGTGGTGGTCTTACCAATGCGGTCACCAGTCAGGACTATACCCACTTTTTTATTACGACGGCTCCTCAGGATTTTGCCGACTTAGCACCGCTACAAATCGAGTTAGTGATGAATCCGCTGCTCATGGATGCTGAATTTGAGCGGGAGCGACCGGTAATTTTGGAAGAAATTCGTCGAGCCGACGATAATCCCCGTCGCCGCACCTTTTATCGCTCCATGGAAATGGCCTTTGAGCGCTTACCCTATCGGCGGGCTGTCCTAGGCCCAACTGAGGTGATCGAAGGTTTGACCGCGCAACAGATGCGGGACTTCCATCAGTACTGGTATCAGCCGGATCGGATTACGGCAGTCGCCGTCGGCAACCTGCCCGTGGAGGACCTGATCCAGGTGGTTGCCGATGGGTTTGACCAGGCCATGGTCCATCGTCAGCCTGCAGCCACCTCCCCTGGGCGTAACATCGTTCGCTCGGCTCCAGAGTCCCCTTATCAGCAAGTGCAGCGACTTGAGCAAATTGACCCGACCTTACAGCAAGCCCGATTTATCATGAGTTGGCGGGTTCCTGGCTTGGCAGATTTAAAAGATACCTATGCCCTCGATGTGCTGGCATCGGTTTTAGGTCAGGGGCGCACGGCTCGACTCACTCAAGATCTGCGGGAGCAGCGGCAGCTCGTTAGTGGGGTATCGGCAGGCAACCTCACCTATTGGCAGCAGGGGGTTTTCCATGTGGGGGCTCATTTGCTCGCTGAGCACCTGGATGCGGTGGAATCTATTATCGCCGGTCACATTGAGCGTATTTGTCAGGAGCCGATCACAGAAGCTGAGCTGCAACGCGTTCAAACCCAGGTGGCCAATCGCTATGTGTTTGGCAGCGAAAGCCCCAGCGATCGCGCCGGGCTCTACGGCTATTACCAGACCCTCACCGGACATTTAGAGCACGCCTTGCATTACCCAGAACGCATCCAGGCGCTGACCGCAGCCGATATTCAAGCGGTGGCTCAGCGCTATTTATCCCCCACGGCCTATGGGGCAGTGACCCTCAAACCAGCGGCGTAGGGGGCCTCATGTTTGCGCAAGGGCTTTGGACCGAAATTAGCGATCGCATTGCTGAGGCGACAGGCCACGCTTTTCGTTTGGAAAATCGCCGCTCGGTGGGGGGCGGCAGCATTAATCAGGCGTATCAAATCGAGGAGGGCGATCGCCGCTATTTCTTAAAGGTCAATCAAGCCGTCCATGTGGGCATGTTTGAGGCCGAGGCGTTGGGACTGGCGGAAATGGCCCAAACCCAGACGATTTTGGTACCACGCCCCCTCTGCTGGGGAACCGCCGCGGGTGCCGCCTACATTGTGATGGATTGGCTGGAGCTGGGGCGGGGTAATGCAGACAGTTGGTACCGCATGGGTGAGCAGCTCGCGGCGCTGCATCGCACCACCAGCCCCCAAGGGTTTGGCTGGCAGCAGAGCAACACCATCGGGGAGACGCCGCAACCGAATCCTTGGACAGAAACCTGGCTGGAATTTTATCTAGAACATCGGCTGCGCTATCAGTTTCGCCTAGCACAAAGAAAAGGCGGGCATTTCCCGCAACAAGAAGCCCTGCTGCAGGTCGTGCCTGAGCTTTTAGGCGGCCATGCAGTGCAGCCCGCCCTGGTGCATGGGGATCTTTGGTCGGGCAATGCCGCCGTCACTCAAGCTGGGGAACCAGTGATTTTAGATCCGGCCACTTACTATGGCGATCGCGAAGTGGACATCGCCATGACGGAACTTTTCGGTCGCTTTCCGCAGTCCTTTTACGACGGCTACAACGCGGCCTTTCCCTTAGACACGGGATACAGCCTCCGCAAAACCCTCTACAACCTCTATCACATCATTAATCACTTCAATTTATTTGGGGGCGGGTACGCGGCCCAGGCCAATCGCATGATTGATCAGCTCGTTTCCGCTTCTAGATAGGCTTCATCCACTAGCAAGGTGGTGGTTTCAAATCGCACCCCCCAGTATCCGCCAGGACGCTGGTCCATGAGTGTGCCGATTGCCCCCACCGTAATTAGATCCCCAGGCCGCAGCATCGGCATCGGATCAGCGGTTTTGAAATAGGGGGGGGCAGTCGCCAGACGTACGCGATCGCCCACTTTAAACGATGAAGTCATTGGTTATGGATTTGAATCGGTAGACGAGGCTTATCCAGCAGAATTGCGGGTCTGAAGAACCTCACCTAACCTCTCCTTAGCAAGGAGAGGGACCGGAAGCCTTGATAAACCTCTCCTTGGTAAGGAGAGGTGCCGCAGGCGGTGAGGTTTTAACCCCTACGCCTTAAAATTCAGAACCCTTTCTAAACAAAACTTGTATAGCGTTCTGCCTAAGGGATAGCTTACCAAGGGGAAGCTAGCGGGGGGCTGCAGCCGCTCAACCTATTCTCCTATGGGACTTGCCAAATCCGTTCATGGTACTGGGCCGGTTCCTGATAGGGATCGACCCAGTGGTCATGGTCATGGTGGTGCCCGTGGCCATGGTGGTGGTCGTGACTCGCCGAATCAGCGACTAGGCGGAACTTGCAACGCTCGCAGTTCATCTGAACGGTGCCCTGCTGGATCTCAATTTCGCGGCGACGCATAACCGCCATTAATTGGGGGTGCAGCCCCATTTCCGGTAGGCAGGCGATAGATGTTTCTGGATGCTGGGCCTGCTGTTGCTCAGCGATGTCTTGGATTTTTTTCATCAATACCCCGGTAAACAGAAAGTAGGGCAGCACAATGATCCGCTTGGGTTGATACAGCCTGGCTCGACGGAAGCCCTCTGCTAAGCGGGGATGGGTAATCCCAATGAAGCAGGTTTCAACCGTGGCGTAACCGCTCCCTTCCCATAGCACCCGCGCCAGCTTGGCCACATCCCCATTGGCATCGGGGTCGCTCGCCCCGCGTCCCACAAACAGCAAGACCGTGTCGGCCCGTTTAATGCCCTCAGGGTTATGGGGCGGCAGATCGAATTGGGCAAGGCGATCTCGCCACAGGGTCAAAATCTCTGGGGTAATGCCAAAATGTCGACCATAGTGAAATTGCACTTGGGGATGTCGCTGCCGGGCTTGATCCAAGGCATGGGTGATGTCGAACTTGTTGTGGCGGGCCGCAAACAGCAGCACGGGCAGGGCGGAAATGTGCTGATAGCCTTCTTCAACGCAGCGATCTACCCCCTGCTGAATGGTGGGTTCCGTCAATTCTAGAAAGCAAGGAATAATCGGTCGGGTGGCGTCTAGGGCTTGATAAGCGGCAACAAAATCCAGCAAATTTTGTCGGCCTTGGCGATCGCGACTGCCGTGACCAATCAGTAAAAGCGGGCGGGATTCGGGCAAGGGGGGCAAGGAACCCACTGATACGGACGTTAAAGCCTGGGTATCCCGCAGGATATGGGCCGTTGATATTGAGGTCATGGGGGACTCCGCTCCTGTGCAACGCAGGGCTGATAGAGAGTTGAACAAGATTGATGATGGGCATTCTGGCTGACGAAGCCCTCTGCATTCAATCCAGGCTTCGATCACAGTTGCGGCACAGCGTCGGACTTGCAGCGGTTAGGGCAATGCCCCCGCTGCGCACCGATCTTTCCCCATCCTCAATCCACAAAGATAAGCTATGACATCTTAGCCCACCCCTCTGGATTGACAGGGGCTGTGATTGCAACGGAAGCGAGAAAGGCCCAACTTCGACACTTGGGGGTAGAAATGCATAAAAAAGCTACGACACCTTGCATGAAGGGCCGTAGCTATGGGTAAACAAGGCTTTTTAATTTGGGTCAAAGCACCTTCTAAGGGGTTTGGTGAACTAGAACCCGAACCCTTACAGTAAGACGGTTACGGCCCCTAGAAGCGTTGCGGAGACACAGGTGACTCTACTCACCCATTCAAGCGTTCACCGGTCGCCGTGCTAGAGGTCGCCGCCGCGAGCCACGAGCAAAAACACGATAACTGGACCAGCGACGACAACTAAGGCCAACATGGTGAGCTGTGCGATCAGCTCAAAGTTGATGCCACCCAAAACACTACTTACAAATTCCATGGATCCTCCCAAGACGGCGGAGCCGTTCACTACCAACACTTACGGCTACTGGGTTATTCTATCTGGTGTTGGGAACTCAAATTAAATTAAGTTCACAAAATTCTAAGGCAATTTATTCTCGCCCTTATCGATGGCCCATTGGCACTGTATTCAAGGCTGTGGCGCATGCTGTCAACTCAATCCAGCAGACCGCCCGGATTTGGAGCAGTACTTGTCCCCTGAGCATTTAGCCCATTACCTGAGTCTGGTGGGTGAAGACGGCTGGTGCATTCATTTTGACCACGATCTCCGTCAGTGCAATATTTACGACGATCGCCCCTGGTTTTGCCGGGTTCAGGCCGATACCTTCACAGCCCTCTACGGCATTGCCCCAGATGAGCTGAACGATTTCGCAATTGACTGCTGCCAACAGCAGATTACGGGGGTCTATGGGGCCAACAGTCCGGAACTAGAAAAATTTCAAGCGACTGTCTCGTCTTAATCGCCATCTCATTGCCATAGGCGGGGCGATCGCTGATAATGAAAAGAATATGAAATAGTCGATCTAGTGTCTCTAACCCCTTTGGCCGAAGGCTCTGAGCCAATCACCACAGATTCTCCAACCCCTGAATTCTCGCAGGCTGATAATGTTGCCTCCGAATCAGATTGCGATTGGGGATTTTGGCGCTGTTTCGCTTCTACATTTGCAACGATTTTTCTGGCTGAGCTAGGAGATAAAACCCAGGTCACAACCCTGTTGATTAGTGCCCAGTCCGGTCATCCCTGGATCGTTTTTCTGGGGGCCGGTACAGCTATGATCGCGACAAGCCAGATGGGTGTGCTGATGGGTCGCTGGTTGGCTCAGCGTTTGTCGGCCCGCACCCTAGATATCGCGGCAGGTATTATGCTGCTAGCCATTGCCGCGTGGTTGATTTTTGACATTGTGACCCTATAGGCGGGGCCTACAAACTCACTATGGATTGGCAACTACTGGGACTGAGCTTCATTGCGGTATTTCTCTCTGAACTGGGAGATAAGAGTCAATTTGCCGCCATTGTTTTAGGGGGTAGCTCAAAGTACCCCAAGGCCGTCTTTTTGGGCACTGCCGGAGCCTTGCTGCTGGCCAGCTTTATCGGGGTTTGGGTGGGGGAAGGGACCGCCCAGTTTTTGCCAACCTATTGGGTAAAGGCGATCGCCACAATGGGGTTCACCTTTATGGGGATCCGGCTGCTCTGGCCTGGGGTGGGTTCCATAGAACCTGAAGCGGCCCCCGAGGAGACGGTTTCAAAGTCTACTCAGTAGGCCCCTTCATCAACAGCGCTTCACTCCTCAGTTTTCTTGGCGCGGCTTGTGGTTTTCCTTGCCGTGGTCTTTTTGGCGGTCGTTTTCTTGGCTGTGGTTTTCTTGGCAGTCGTCTTTTTGGCGGTCGTTTTCTTGCTGGCTGCAGCCCGCTTGGTCGTAGATTTCTTGCGGGTGGTTTTCTTCTTGGTCCCAGCCTTAGCTGCCAGCAGTTCCAGCGCTAGTTCCAAGGTGATATCGTCCGGTGTTTTACCCTCCGGCAGCGAGGCATTCACCTTGCCATGCTTTACATAATGGCCATAGGGGCCGTTGAAAATGGCCACCTGCTCTCCATCATCCGGGTGAGCACCTAGCTCTTTTAAGGGTTCAGCTTTACGGCGACCCCGACGACCTTTCGGTTCTGCCAACAGGGCCAACGCCCGCTCTAGGGTGACCGTTAAAACGTCATCCTCAGCTTTGAGCGATCGGTAATCTTTACCAGTTTTGCCCTGGTCATGGACCACATAGGGGCCGAATCGCCCCAGGCTTGCCTTGATCGGGGCATCCGTTTCAGGATGTTTGCCCAACAGACGCGGCAAGGCCAAGAGCCCAACGGCTGTATCCAGGGTGACTTTGTCAGGGGTAACCCCCTTGGGCAAAGAAGCCCGTTTGGGCTTGGGTTTCTCATCTGTGGCCTCCCCTAGCTGCACGTAAGGACCATAGGCCCCCACCAGCACATAGATGGCTTCACCACTTTCTGGGTGCAGTCCTAACTTTTCAGGCCCTTCAGTTTTCTGGCGCAGCAGCAGCTCAACCTGGTCCCCATCCAAATCGGCTGGGGAAACATCTTGGGGAATCGAGGCCTTAACCGGCCCGTCATCGTTTTCGGCTTCGACATAGGGGCCGTAGCGACCAATCCGTACCTTTGCGCCTAAATCAGCCAGGTCCACCGTACGGGCTTCAGCAGGGTCAATATGGGTTTCCCGCTCTTGAACTTGATGTTCTAAGCCGCTGTCACCGCTATAAAACCGCTTTAGATAGGGCAACCATTCCGCCTCTCCCATAGAAATCTCATCCAGGGTGCGCTCCATCCGCGCCGTGAATCCCACGTCCACCAAATCAGGGAAATGCTGCTCTAGCAGGGCGGTCACGGCAAAGGCCGTGAAGGTGGGCACCAAACTATTGCCGCTGGCATTCACGTAGCCGCGATCAATCACGGTGCCAATCACGCTGGCATAGGTACTAGGACGACCAATGCCCTCACTTTCTAGGGTTTTGACCAGAGTTGCTTCGGTGTAACGGGCGGGCGGCTGGGTTTCATGGCCGATCGCCTCTAAATTCCCGCAGTCAACCCCATCACCCACTACCAATTGCGGCAGCAGCACCTCTTGGTTCTCAATCGCCGCATCGGGATCATCTGACCCTTCTACATAAGCCCGAAAGAACCCTGGAAAGTCAATCCGCTTTCCCGATGCTCGAAAAACAGCGTCGTCTACTTCAACCTGGACTGTAATGTGAGTTTGGCGGGCTTCAGCCATCTGAGTGGCCACCGTACGCTTCCACACCAAGTCATAGAGCGATAGCTCCCGCCCACTCAGCCCCGTCTCTTGAGGTGTGCGAAACGTGCTCCCAGAGGGTCGAATGGCCTCGTGAGCCTCCTGGGCCCCTTTACTCTTGGTGGCATATTGCCGAGGTTTAGGGCTGAGATAATTGGCCCCGTACTTAGTCTCTACGCAGGCCCGAGCCGCAGAGATCGCCTGTTGTGACAAATGCACCGAATCGGTTCGCATATAGGTGATATAGCCCTGCTCATAAAGACTTTGAGCAACGCGCATCGTATCCCGGGCCGACAGTCGCAGCTTACGGTTGGCCTCTTGCTGCAGTGTGGAAGTCGTAAACGGAGCCGAAGGCTTGCGGGTTGAAGGGCGCTCCTCCAAATTAGCCACGGTCCAAGCACTACTTTGGAGACGGGCTTGAAGGGTCTGGGCTTGGGCCTCATCCAGCAAGACAACATCTCGTCCCGCTGCGACTTGCCCCGTGTTCTCATCAAAGTCATTCCCAGTGGCTAGACGCTTGCCCCCAAGGGAAACCAATTTCGCCTCAAACGCCTCAGCCTCCTTGAGAAGATTGGCCTTTAAATCCCAATAGCTGCCTCGACGGAACGCCCGTCGCGCCTTTTCACGCTCAACTAGAAGCCGCACGGCCACCGATTGAACCCGTCCCGCTGAAAGGCCCCAAGCAATTTTTTTCCACAGCAGGGGAGACAGGGTGTAGCCGACCAAACGATCCAAGATGCGGCGAGTTTCTTGAGCCCGAACCAGTTGGTCGTCAATGGTTCGGCAGTTGTCTAGCGAGTGCTGAATCGCCTCTTCCGTAATCTCGTGGAAGACCATGCGCTTGATTGGGATTTTGGGCTTAAGCACCTGCAGTAAATGCCAGCTAATGCTCTCCCCTTCGCGATCTTCGTCAGTCGCTAGAACTAACTCGTCGGCTCCCTTCAGCGCCTCTTTGAGCGTCTTGACCACCTTTTTCTTATCGCTTGGCACCACATAAAGTGGTTCAAAATCCGTTTCTGGATTTACGCCCAACTGCGCCCATTTCTCACCCTTGACAGCAGCCGGAATCTCACTGGCAGATCGAGGTAGGTCCCGTACATGACCCATAGATGCCTCGACCCGATAGCCCCTCGGCAGATAATTGCGAATGGTTTTGGCTTTGGTTGGAGACTCAACAATGACAAGGGTGGACATAGGACTGAATAGATTCGCTCCTGGGCTGTTATGACCTTAGCGTTGGGTCAAAGAGTTGTGGGTGAGAATATTACCTAATCTTTCGCAGGCCCTACCCTCATTCTGCAGCAGTGGAATAGGCATAAGGATATCAGCGTGATTTCTGCTGCCGACTCAATCAATAGAGCATAAGGTGGGGTTACGTCCAGATTAAGATTGTTCGCCTCGTTAGGTTATAACGCCCAAAATCCACCTTTGAGTCTCTGTAACGAAGTCAATTTACACAGGTTATGGGCAAAACGAGTAGACAGCGTGACTAAGCAGAGCCCTAGCCGCGCTCTACTCATGGGTGCTATTGCCAAGAATGTCAGTCAATCTTTAAAAAGACAGGGTAATATGCCTGAGGTGGCTCCTCAGCAAAGGTGACTTTAGGAACGTGCGCATGATCGCCGGGTCCAATACCTTATGGGGAGTTGGCAACGTCAATGGGAGACGCCCACTGCATGGACTTTTCGACTCTCGCGGCCCAACTCAATGCTGGGAACATCTTGCCTGAAGGCATTGTTGTTGCCACCTTAATAGTGGTTTTGATTGGAGACTTGATTGGGGGACGCGCCTCTTCCCGTTGGACCCCTTACGCCACCATTGGGGGGCTACTGGGTGCTTTGGCCGCGCTGGTTTTCCAATGGGACGTTGCCGAACCGATTGCCTTTTTGGGCGGGTTTGATGGTGATACCCTGAGCGTTATTTTCCGCGCCATTGTGGTTCTGTCGGCCATCATCACGGTGCCGATGTCGGTTCGCTATATCGAACAATCAGGGACTTCTCTAGCAGAGTTCCTGGTAATTCTGATGACTGCCAGCTTGGGGGGGATGTTTCTCTCTGGGGCCAGCGAACTCGTAACCATTTTTGTTTCCTTAGAAACCCTCAGCATCTCTTCATATCTGCTGACGGGGTATATGAAGCGCGATCCTCGCTCCAATGAGGCGGCGCTCAAGTATTTGCTCATTGGTGCGGCTAGCTCAGCCATTTTCCTTTACGGTTTGTCGTTGCTCTACGGCTTGTCGGGCGGTGAAACTCAACTGAGTGAGATCGCCGCCAACCTCGCTGGCGATGCCAGTGATTCTCCCATTGGCTTGGTGGTTGCCCTCGTGTTTGTGATTGCGGGTATTGCCTTCAAAATTGCGGCGGTTCCGTTTCACCAATGGACTCCGGATGTGTATGAAGGCTCGCCAACACCGGTGGTTGCCTTTTTGTCGGTGGGGTCGAAGGCGGCTGGTTTTGCCCTAGCGATTCGCCTGCTGGTATCTGCATTTCCGCTGGTGTCCGAACAATGGCACTTCGTGTTCACAGCACTGGCCATTCTGAGCATGGTCCTGGGAAATGTAGTTGCCTTAGCCCAAACCAGCATGAAGCGTATGCTGGCCTATTCTTCCATTGCCCAAGCGGGTTTCGTGATGATTGGCCTGATCATTGGGACGGAAGCGGGCTACGCCAGCATGGTGTTTTACTTGCTGGTTTATCTCTTCATGAACTTAGGGGGCTTTACCTGCGTCATCCTCTTCTCACTGCGGACCGGCACAGATCAAATCAGTGAATATAGCGGCCTGTATCAGAAAGATCCGCTGTTGACCCTAGGACTGACGATTTGCCTTCTTTCCCTGGGTGGGATTCCGCCGCTGGCTGGCTTCTTTGGCAAGCTCTACATCTTTTGGGCGGGTTGGCAGGCCGGGGCTTATGGTTTGGTGTTGGTTGGTCTAGTGACCAGCGTAATCTCCATCTACTACTACATTCGCGTGGTCAAGATGATGGTGGTCAAAGAGCCCCAGGAAATGTCTGATGCGGTCAAAAACTACCCACCGATGCGCTGGAATCTGCCGGGAATGCGCCCCTTGCAGGTCAGCCTAATTGTGGCAGTGGTGGCCACGTCACTGGCGGGCATTCTCTCTAACCCGCTGTTTACTCTGGCGAATAGTTCGATTGTGAACACACCTCTTCTAAGGGAGTCCATCGCTGCAGAGCCTTTCACCATGGTCGACTCGGTTGCGCAGCGAGAAGTAACATCCTCATCAACCCCTTTGGTTCAATAGCACAGCCGTGCCGCTTCACAGATCCAACACGATGCGATCGCTGTTGGGCTTGCCCACACAAATCAGGGCGGTACCCGAATCAGGGGTGCCCGCTGGCGGTTCGTCGTAGCTGACTTCCCCGGCCTCAACCCCACACATGCAGGTGAGACACACCCCCGCCCGACAGCTAAAGGCCGGGTCTAAGCCTTGGGCTTCAGCAAAATCCAGCAGTGTCCCTTCCTCAGGGGTCCAGGTGGCTTGCTTGCCGCTGCGGGCAAAGACGACTTCGGCTGCAGCCACGGTTTCACTAGAAGGAGAAGCCGCTTCAGGGGCCTTGGGCTTGGGCTTGCTAAAGGACTCAAAGAAGATCTGCTCCTCTGGCACGCCCCAGGCCAGCAGTCCCACCCGCAAGCTGTCCATAAAGGCGGGGGAGCCACACATAAAATAGTCGGCATCTGCAGGACCGTGATTCGCCATTAGGGACTTGACCAAATCGGCGTCGATATAGCCGCGATCGCTATATTGCCCCTCGTCTTCGGGGCGGGGACGGCTGTAGCGGTAGTGGACCGCGAGATTGGGGGCGGCGATCGCCAAAACCGATTCTCGAAAGGCGTGGAATTCCCCATTGCGGGCCCCATGGAGGAACCAGGCCGGTCGCTGGGGCTGCTGCAACTGCAGCGCTTTAGCCATGGCCAACATCGGGGTAATGCCCACCCCATTGCTGAGCAACACCACGGGGCGGTTGCCCTGCAAATCCAAGAAAAACCGACCCGCGGGGGGCTTCACCGGAATCACCGTCCCCACCTCCACCTGGTCATGCATAAAGTTAGAGGCCACCCCTGGCGGCACATCCTGCCCCTTAGGCGGTCCTTCTCGCTTGATCGAAAGGCGATAGTAGCGTTGCCCCACCCCATAGTCTGAGAGGGAATAGGTGCGAATCACTGGACGCGCCTGCCCTGGAATCGCCAGTTGCAGGGTGAGGAATTGGCCCGGTTTAAAGCTGGGCAGAGGGCCGCCATCCTGAGGCTCCAAATAGAAGGAGGTAATCTCACAGCTCTCCGGTTGCTTACGCACCACTTTAAAATCGCGCCACCCTTGCCAATTGCCATCGGCGCTGACTGTGGGGGTTGGAGCGGGGGCACGGTCAGCTTTAGGCTTCACGGTGAGTCCCAAAACTGCACCTAAACCTGCCCCGATCGCCGCGCCGTAGACACTCAGTCGAGACACCGGAATTTTGTCCTCAGGGACAAAACCCAACGTGCCAGCAATCACCATTGAAACGGCACTGGCACCCACTAGGGCACCCGCCGCCGAGCGCTGGACTGGTCCCAGATCAGGGTTTTGGGCAGGATTACGAACCATGGAAACCTCTCTTCAGCAAAAGGGATTAATCAGAGGGTAATGCCCCCGAAGCGATTTGCAACCCCTGCAGTGCGGCTGCAACGGTCCAGGCTTGGGCAAAAGCCCCCCGAGGCTTAAACGGCGCATTCCCATCAAAAATTTCACTCAACGTTCCCACGCAGCCCCCCTGTAGGTGAGCTAGGAGCGGCTGCAGAAATTGCTGCACTGCCGCCCCATTTTGATAAACCCGCCAGTGAGCCTGCACAAAGGAACCGATCAGCCAGCCCCAAACCGTGCCCTGGTGGTAGCTGCCATCCCGCTGCAGCGGGTTGCCACCATAGTGACCAACATAATCGGGGTGATCGCGATCGAGGGAGCGCAGCCCATGGGAGGTCAGTAGCCGCTCGGCCACAATATCCACCACGGCTTTTTGCTGGTCGGCCCTTAGGGGGCTGGCGGGTAGAGCCACGGCCAAAATCTGATTGGGCCGTAGGGCAACATCATTGCCGTCAGGGCCACCCAGTACGTCGTAACAGTAACCCCGTGAACCCTCCCAGAAGCGTTGAAATCCCTGGCGGGTCTGATCAGCCAAATGTTGATAGGGCTTGTCATTCTTCCCCAGCACTTGGGCAAAGTCCCCCATGGTGACCAGGGCGTTGTACCAGAGGGCGTTTACTTCCACCGGTTTACCGATGCGCGGGGTCACCACCCAGTCCCCCACCTTGGCATCCATCCAGGTGAGCTGCACCCCCGCCTCCCCGGCATAGAGCAACCCATCGGCATCCAGGTGGATCTGGTAACGAGTGCCTTTTTGGTGCCAGTGAATCACATCTTCGAGAACCGGGAACAGTTCGGCCAGCAGGGCTTGGTCTCTAGTGGCAGCACAATAGGCGCGAACCGCTTCGAAATACCAGAGGATGGCATCGACAGTGTTGTAGTGGGGCGTTTGCCCCGCCTCAGGAAACACGTTGGGCAACATGCCCTGATCAAGATATCGGGCAAAGGTTTGCAAAATCGTTCGCGCCACCTCAAACCGCCCGGTGGTCAGGGTGAGCCCCGGCAGGGCAATCATCGTGTCCCGACCCCAGTCCCCAAACCAGGGGTAGCCCGCAATGATAGTTTTGCCTGGTTTGCCATCTACGATGCGATCAACGATGAACTGGTCGGCAGCGAGATGGAGTTGAGCAATAGGAGTGAGGGCGTGGAGATGCGAGGTAGGGGCGCAAGGGCTTGCGCCCTTCGGTTCAGTAAGGGGCAGGCGCGATCGCTCGTAGTCATGTCGCCGCTTCAGGGCTTGCCCGCCATCACAATTTACCGCCGCGTCGGTACTGACGACCAAGGTGAGGGATGCCCCAGGAGCGAGGGTGGCGTTAACGGTTCCTACATTCAGGTGATCGTCGGTAGCATCGATACCGCGATATTGCTCAATGGCCAAGTGATAGCCCTGATACCAGGTGTGGTCGGGGGTGAGGGTACCGTGATCGATCTGCCAATAGATCGGGGTAGCCGTTTCAAAGGCCGTAATTTTCAGTCCGTTTGCAACTGACTCAATTTGCATCTGCCAGTTGTCGGCATGGGTGCTGTGGTGATGGTCGCGGTAGTTGGCCAACCCTTTGAGCTGTAAATGAATGGGGGTAAGCCCACGGGTGAGGGTGTAGCGCACATAGGTGGTGTTGGCACCGGGCTCCATCCAAACGCGTTTTTCGAGTAGATGGGCCCCTAGGGCATAGGTCCAAACTGGAATGGTGCCTTCGAGGTGAAAGCGTTCAAGATGTTGGTAGCCGTGACCGGTGACGGTATCGGAAGCCCAGCGATCGCACCCCAGCCGATAGGTATTGTCGTCGCTCTGAACGGTTTCATCGACTTTGGTAAACAGCAGGGTGCGGCCCAAGGGTGGCTTGAGGGCGGCAATCAGCAAACCGTGGTAATGGCGGGTGAGGAGACCGGCGATTGTGCCGCAGCCATAACCGCCAATCCCATTGGTGATCAGCCATTCCCGTTGCGCCGCTTGGGCTAAATCGCCACAAATATCGCGGCCAAATTGGAGAGGCATAGGTGAGGTTAGGGCGCTAGGAGTGAGGATGAACAGACCTAATGTTTGGGGCGTTTTAGCAACGGGCGAAAAAGACTTTTAGAGGTGTCCCAGTTGGCTTTTTTTACAGCGCAGAAAGGAACCTTGTCCTAGGATTTAGAATACGTTTGTCGGTGTCGGCCAACCGGTAGGTCAGGGTGCTACCGCCAACGTCACATTTACTCACATTTTAAGTACAGCCTCTTATCAATGCCGGGGCCGTTACCTGTGTGGCTAGCAGTAGGTTGCGGTTGAGGGACAAAACCCAACAGCTTTCTTAAAGCTAGCCGTGTTGGGTTTCGCAAGCTCAACACCAACCTACACGAACTGAATTCTACAAAGCCAGTACACCATGCAGTCATTCAATGTAAACGACAAAAAAGTTTCATTCGACAGGTGTGCTGAACAATTGGTTGTCAAAATTTCTGGCTACCCTTCCTTTTGGATGATTTTTGAGGCTGTTAAAATCGCAAACAAAAATCTTGGAAGCTGGACACAAAATGACAAGTATATCTTTGAAGTGGTTGGCATCAATGTCCTACTTGTATTTATTGCAATCTATATTCCACCATTGACAATACTTCAGGAGATCATCAAGCATCCTATCAACTTTCAAGCTTTATCTATATCTCTCTTGACTATCGGATTTTTATTTTATTTTGGCAAATTGGCTTATTTCATAAATGGAAGCTCTATGCTAAAAATAACATTCCAAAATTTAGAGATCTATCGGAAGCTTCACTTTTTTGGCTGTCAAATAAATATCAGTACTGCTGACGTCGAAAGTATCAAAACTTGTCCATTTAGGAAATTCTATAACTGGGACGAGCAGCCGAGATTAAGAGGATATTTGGAAAGTATCAATCAGCACTCATTTCGAGAAAAGGCTTCCTAAGTATTAGGCTCAGAAAGTAACCTCTGTAGCCCCTAGGAAGCTATGACATCAGCGTATGCCAGCAGCCTGAGCCTTGACCAGTGGC